>DAHVAK010000056.1 GCA_027314665.1 Spirochaetales bacterium | reverse complement strand
CCGATCCCCACAACCTCGGTGCGATCCTGAGAAGCGCTGATCAGTTTCGGGTGGATTTTGTCCTCATGGCGGAGCGCCGCGCCGCCGGCGACAGCGAGACCGTTGCCCGCACCTCCGCGGGGGCGGTCGCCTACGTTCCTCTGCTGATCGTTGCGAACCTGGTGCGCGCCCTCGACGCGCTGAAGGAGGGCGGCTTCTGGATCTACGGGGCCGATCTCCAAGGGGCGCCCGCCGATCGGACCAAGCTCGTGGGTCGAACGGCCCTCGTCCTGGGAAGCGAGGGAAGCGGACTGCCGCGTCTGGTGGCGGAGCGATGCGACGCCTTCGTCCGCATCCCGGCAGAGGGTCACGTGGACTCCTTCAATGTCTCGGTTGCCGCCGGAATCCTCCTCTACGAGGCGCGCAGACAGCAGGGCTTTTTCCCAAGGACCGATTAGGAGACCTCGAGAGAGAGAGAGAGGCTTACAGACGTCAGGTGGCAGAGAGGGCGATGATGCGCGAGGCGAGGTGAACCGCGTTCAGGACGCCCTGTTTTCCGATTCCCATCGTTGCGACCGGAACCCCGCTCGGAAGCTGCAGGATCGAGAGAAGGGCGTCCATCCCACCAAGCTCCCCGGCGACTAGGGGAACCCCGATGACTGGGCGCTTCGTGAGGGAAGCGACTACGCCCGGTAGCGCCGCCGAGAGGCCTGCTGCGGCGATCATCACCTTGTATTCGGACTCCGATCGGCGGATAAACTCCATGAGCTCGGGCAGGTTGCGGTGGGCGGAGTAGACGACCAGGTCAAAGGAGATGCCGCGCTCCTGCAGAAGGTCGACTCCGGGCGCGACGCTCTTCTTGTCGGACTCGGAGCCGATGATGAATAGGATATCCTTCATGAATCAACCTCCCTGCGGTCGGACCTTGGCGACTTGTCAGTCGATGAAGAACTTCTTGCCGATGTCGCGTCGGCACCAGACCCCCTCGAACTCGATACGAGCGGCGGCCCCATAGGCGAGCTCGTTGGAAGCGAGAAGGTTGGCCCCGACCCCCACAACCGTGAAGCAGCGCCCGCCCCCCGTCAGGACCTGCCCCGAGCCGTTGAGCTTGGTGGCCGAATGGAAGATCAGCACTTCGCTTTCCGAAAAGCTCGGAAGGGGTTTCACCGGAATGCCGCTCTTGTAGCTGTCCGGATAGCCCTTCGAGGCAAGAACCACTCCGAGAGCCGCCTTACTCGAGAAATGCAGAGGAAAGTCGCGGAGCTTGCCTTGAACCACCGATTCGCAGAGGCTGCCGAAGTCGGAATCGATCAGGGGTATGAGCACCTGAGTCTCGGGGTCTCCAAAGCGGACGTTGAACTCGAGGAGCCGGGGACCCGCATCCGTCACCATGAGCCCGAAGTAGAGAACTCCGTGGTAGCTCAGCCCTTCCGCCGCCAGGGCCTTGAAGGTGGGCTCGACGATCTCCGTGCGGATGGTTTCGAGAAGCTTGGCATCGACCACCGGGACCGGGCACACCGCCCCCATCCCTCCGGTATTCTTTCCCTCATCGTTCTCGCGGGCCTTCTTGAAGTCCGCGCACACCGGAAGGAGGACGTGGCTCGAACCGTCGGTGAGGGCGAAGAGGGAGAGCTCGGTTCCCGTGAGGTGCTCCTCGACGACGAGCAGATCGTCCTGGAGCGCCTTGCGTCCAAAGCGGACAAGCTCCTCGACGCTGTCGGAATCGAGCACCCCCTTGCCGGCGGCAAGCCCGCTCTTCTTCACGACGACCCGCTGACCGTGCTTCTTCATGAAGCCCTCGAACTCGGATGAGCTGTCGAACTCCCTCGCCTTGGCGGTGGGGATGCCGTGCCTGGTCATAAAGCGCTTGGCGAAGGCCTTGCTCGACTCAAGCTCCGCCGCGGCCTTGTGGGGGCCGAACGCGGGGATCTTTTCCAGGGTAAGACGGTCCACGATCCCGCTCGCGAGGGGATCCTCCGGGCCGACAAAGACCAGATCAATCTTCTTCTCAACGCAGAAGTCGACGACCGCCTGATGATCCAGCGGGCTGAGATTCGGAAGGTTTTCCCCCAGCTCTTCCGTGCCGGCGTTGCCGGGAGCGATGTAGAGTCCGGATATTCGCTTGCTCTTGGAGAACTTCCAGGTGATCGCGTGCTCGCGCGCACCCGATCCCAAGACGAGGACTTTCAAGACTCATTCCTCCCTAACGGCTTCCGTGGTCGATTGCGTCGAGCAGCTCGATCACGATTCGTGGATAGGTCACGTGCTCCAGCTCGTGGATTCGCGACTCGATTTCCTCCATCGTTTCACAACCGTCCCGTCGGAAGCTTTCTTGCACGATTATCGGTCCCGTGTCCATACCATAGTCGACGCGGTGAATCGTAATCCCGAGATCAGTATCCTGGGAATTGTAGCTTTCAGCAATAGCGCGGGTCCCCGGGTACTTGGGAAGGAGGGCGGGGTGGATGTTGATGATGCGCTGGGGGTAGCGATCGATGAGGCGGGGCGTGAGGAGCCGCATGAAGCCTGCCAGCGCAATGAGGTCGACCGCATAGGGTTGGATGACTTTGAGGATTTCCTCCTCGCTCTCCTCGCGCGACCGACTCGCGTAGCTGACCACATGGGCCGCTATCCCGAGCGCTTGCGCGCGCGCAAGCGCGTAGGCATCGGGGCGATCGCTTACAAGACAGCGAAGGGAGTGGGAGGTCCGTCCGACCGCCTCGGCAATGGCCTGGAAGTTCGAGCCGTTTCCCGACGCGAAGACCGCGAGATTAGCCACCGACGAGCTCTCCGATCTCCATCATCTCAATGTGGTTTCGCGCGCCGACGGCAAGAAGACCTTCGCGATCCGCGCGCTTCGCCACGAAGGCGATCCCGATCCCCATGTTGAACACCCGCCGCATCTCGGTCTCGGCGATGCCTCCTTGCTCCTGAATCGCGGCAAAGATCGAGGGCACCCGCCAGGAATAGGTGAAGGAGGCCGCAAGGCCCTTCGGGACTACCCGGGCGAAGTTGGCCTCCAGCCCGCTGCCCGTAATGTGCGCGGCGGCCAGCACCTTCCCCGTCTCGAGGAGTAGGGAGAGCTCGCGGACGTAGATCTTCGTCGGACGGAGCAGCTCCTGCCAGAGGGAGGTTTCGCCGGCGACGTAGGGGAGGGCCTTGCGCGCAAGGGAGAGCCCGTTCGAATGAATGCCGACCGAGGGGAGCGCGAGAATCAGATCACCCGCCTCCATGCGATCGAGCTTTGGAAGCATCTCCTCCTTCTCGACCAGCCCGACGGCAAAGCCCGCGAGGTCGAAGTCCTCTCCCGCGTAGAGATCGGGCATCTCGGCGGTCTCTCCACCGACCAGGGTGCAGTCCGCCTGCTCGCATCCGGCCACGATTCCCCGCATGAGCGCCTTGAGGATGGTCTCGTTCAGCCGCCCGGCGGCGATGTAGTCCAGAAAGGCGAGGGGCTTCGCCCCGCAGACGACGAGATCGTTCACGCACATGGCGACGAGATCGATCCCGACGGTGTCGAACTGCTTCAGGCGCTGGGCGACGAGGAGCTTGGTTCCCACCCCGTCGGTAGTCGAAAGGAGCACCGGGTGGCGGAAGCGCGCAAGGTCGAGCTCCATGCCTCCCGAGAAGCCGCCGAGCGACCGGGAGATGGCGCGCGAGCCGAGGCTCTTGATATAGTCGACGAAGCGGTCGCCCCTCTCGAGGTCGACCCCGGCTGATGCGTACGAGTCGATCCCCATTTCCTATGTCTCCTTCTCTCCCGACGGGACTTGGATTGGATAGCGCCCGCTGAAACAGGCAAAGCAGTAGCTCTCGGGCTTACCGACGCACTCGGCAAGCTTGTCAATCGGCAGGAAGACGACCGAGTCCGCACCGATGAACTCCGCGATCTGGTCCGGGGACATCGTGTTTGAGATGAGCTCGCTTCGGGTCGGTATATCGATGCCGAAATAACAGGGCCACTTCAGCTCGGGGGAGGTGAGCCGCAGGTGGACCTCCTTGGCCCCCGCCTCCTTGATGAGCTTCACGAGGGTGCGACTGGTCGTTCCACGGACCAGCGAGTCGTCGATGAGCACGATGCGCTTTCCTTCGATGACCGATCTCACCGGATGGAGCTTCATCCGGACGACAAGCTCCCGCTGGGCGTTGGTCGGCATGATGAAGGAGCGCCCGGCGTAGTGGTTGCGGGTCAGGCCCTGCTCCAGGGGAACACCCGAGGCCTCAGCGTAGCCGAGGGCCGCGCTGTTGCCGGAATCGGGAATCGGCACCACGATGTCGCAAGCCGTGCGCTCGATCGAGGCAAGGGCGGCCCCCATGCGCTTTCGCATCAGGTGAACCGACTCGTCGAAGACGTAGGAGTCGGGGCGAGCGAAGTAGATGAGCTCGAAGACGCACTGGGCCGTCCGTGGTGAGCGCATGACGATCTCCGAGCGCATGCCGTTCTCGTCGACCAGGATCAGCTCGCCGGGTTTCACCGAACGATAGTCTCGCACCTGAAGGATATCGAGGGCGCAGGTCTCCGATGCGACGACCGTCATCCCCTCCCGCGTCCCGATGTAGAGGGGGCGAAACCCGTAGGGATCGCGAAGGGCCACGAGGGTGTTGTTGAAGATCATCACCATGCTGTAGGCCCCCTCGAGCTCGGGAAGGATCTCCTTGAGGGCCTCGGGAAAGGTCGCCTTGCGGGAGCGAGCGATGAGGTGGAGCATCAGCTCCGAGTCGGAGGTGCTTTGGAAGATCGAGCCCTCCGCTTCGAGACGATCCTTGATGGTCTGGGTATTGGAGATGTTCCCGTTGTGCGCAAGGGCGATATCCCCCTTGTTGCAGCTCACGAGGATGGGCTGTGCGTTTTCGAGCTTATTGCCGCCGTGGGTCGAGTAGCGAACGTGGCCGATGCCGATCGTGGAGGCTCGATTCTCGGAAAGGTAGCGGCCGAGCACCTGCGACACCATCCCAAGGCTCTTGTAGGCGACGAGTTCGTCCTTGTTGCGGTAGGCGATCCCCGCGCTCTCCTGCCCACGATGTTGGAGGGAAAAAAGGCCGTAGAAGAGCTGCTCCGGAATATTCTGCTCTTCCGATGCATAGATGCCGACGACTCCGCAATGGTGTCGAAGGCCCTCGTTCGACTGGCTCACACGGCAGGCTACCACCGAAAAAGAAGTCGGGTCAAGGGACGAGGGCCTCCGTGATCAGCTGGTTGCCGACTGCCTGCGGGCCGCCGCCTGGGGCGACTCGGTGATCCCGAAGAAGCGCAGGCTGTTGTCGTAGAGGACCTCGCTGACCTGCTCGAACGGCTCTTCGCGCAGCTCGGCGATGAACTCGGCGGTCGCGTGGATGTAGGCGGGCATGTTGCGTTTCCCGCGGTAGGCAGCCGGAACCATGAAGGGGCTCTCCGACTCGATCAGCATCCGCTCGAGGGGCATGTTCCTGGCGGTGTCGTGGAGATTCTTGGCGTTGCGATAGGTGACGTTCCCCGCGAAGGAGATGTAGACATTGAACTCGAGCGCCTTCTTCGCATACTCCCAGTCTTCGGAGTAGCAGTGCAGCACCGCCCCGCGAGAGGGAATCTTCTCCCGCAGGATCTCCAGGACGTCCTTGCCGGCGTCCCGGTTGTGAATCACCACCGGGAGATCGAGGCGCTCCGCCATCTCGATCTGACGAATGAAGAGCTCGATCTGGGTGTCTCGATTTCCGAACTTGCGGTAGTAGTCGAGCCCAATCTCTCCAATTGCTACAATTCTATCGTATTTGGCCCCTTCCTCGATCTTGAGTGCCCAGTCCTTGCCGGGATGGGCGACCTCGGATGGCGAGACACCGATGCAATGGTAGACGTGGCTCGCCGTCTGCAGATTCTGATACACCTGAAAGAAGTCCTGCAGGTTGTTGCAGATGCTGATGATGTGCTCGACGCCCTCTTGCCGAGCCTCTTGCACGATGATCAGCTGCTCGATGGCGTCTTCGTGGATAAGACCGATATGCGCATGAGTATCAAAAAACTGCATTTGATTTCCTAATCCGTGGAGAAAGAAATTCGTAAACTCTTTCTCGAATTGCAGGGAAGATATCAACAGAGTGTACACAAAAACAATACCATGAAGCGAGGGGGGAGTCAACACTAATTTGACAAATGATTTTGCACGTGATAGTGTGACGATGTTCAAAGACAGGGTAGGCTTGATATGCTGCCGAAGGTGTGTTTGAGGAGCGTACTGTGTCGCCGCTGAATCATTACAAAAAGATCGAGAACCAGTTGGTCGACGACGTGAGTCGAAGGCTGCACCTTCTGGTCAACGCGGTGTCGGCATTTGTGCGCAAGGTCATGGTGCTCGGCCGGCAGCGATTCACGGTCATGCTCATTCCCCACTCCGAGCGCAAGATCTTCAACTTTCGCATCTCGGTCTTTTCCATGGTGTTCGTCGGCCTGCTTTTCGTGGGGATCCTCCTCACCTTCTTCATCTTCACCACCAACTTCACCGGCATGTCGCAGCTCCTGTCCTCGAAGTCAAAGAACCTCGATCAGACTCAGGCAAATCTCGAGGTGCTTCGCGATCAGATCAACGACCTCGACCGCGTGTCGAAGGTCTTTGCCACTTCCTTGACCAAGACCATGGGTGTGCTCGGGCTTGAGGGCTCGGCAGGCAGCACCGAGAGCATCGGAGGCGATCTCTCCTCGGTTCAGCGGGTGCAGGAGCAGGACCGGGGGACCCTTCAAGAGCAGAGCGACCTTCAGAGCCTTACCAACCTCATGAGCCGCTCCGTGGGCTCGCTCGAAAAGATCACCTCGCTGTACAAGTCTCACTCGAAGCTGCTCGTGGAGCTTCCGACCCTCTGGCCCGTCGCCGGAGGGGTGGGCCGGATCACGACCTATTTCGGACCCGCCATCAACCCCTTCACTCACGAGATGTACCTGCACCTCGGGGTCGATATCGCCTATGCATTCGGTACGCCGATCCTCGCCGCGGCCGACGGAAAGGTCGTCGAGCGCGGATATGAAGCCCTCGGGTACGGCAACTACGTCGTCATTCGCCATCGGTACGGCTTCTATACCAAGTACGCTCACATGGAAAAGGTCTACGTGAAGGAGGGCGACGTGGTGAAGCAGGGGCAGATGATCGGACGCATGGGCAGCACGGGACTCTCCACCGGACCGCACCTGCATTTCGAAGTACACCTCGGCTCCGAGGTTGTCGATCCAATGCGTTACCTCGATATCAGCGGCGACAACACCCTTCTGCCCACAAGCCAGAGTCTGGACTAGGGTCTCGAGCCGATCATGAGCGATCACGTCTCTGCGACCGACGGCACGTTCATCAACTCCATCGTGGGGGAGGGGACTACCTTCCGCGGCGAGCTCGTGCTCGCAGGGCTGCTGAGGATCGACGGAGACTTTTCGGGAACCATCACGACTTCCGGCAAGGTGTTGGTCGGCAAGAACGGCAGGGCCGAGTGCACGATCAAGGCGGGGACGGTCGTCGTGGGCGGAATCGTGCGAGGGAACATCGTATCCACCGAGAAGGTCATGGTGCTCTCCACCGGAATGGTAATCGGGAATATCAGCACGCCTCGCCTCGTCGTGGAGGAGGGGGTGCTGCTCAACGGAAGCTGTCTCGTGAGCAAGGAGGCCGCCGCCGTCAAGGAGACTCGCGATACGACCGTCTCGACGCAGAGCGTCCGTGCAGAGCTGGACAACGACGAAGGGGAGACCTTGAAGACCAACGAGGAAGCACTTCGCGTCCTCGCCAGCGACCCGAGTCCCGGTCGGTCGTTTGGCGGAGGAGAGGACGGCTCTTCCTCATGGAACCCATAGACCCGTTCGGCGGTCCGATCTTTCGGCCCAACAACCGGGAAGAAAAACGCGTCAAGCACAAGAAGGATCGACCTCTCGCCTTCGCATCGATTTTCGGAGTTGCCGATGAGAGCTCGCCAACAGGCGAGGGGGCGATTCTCCCCGACGGCGGCGAAGGAAGCGGGGGGCTCGAGGGACTCCTCGATCAGGTTCACGCGATAGGGGAGAAAATCAAAGAGAATCCGACGCTTGCCCTGATCCAAGACTACAAGAAGGCGGTGCGCGGCTTTCTTTCCTATGTGGTGAAGCACGCCCTCGCTCTGGAGCGCACCGAGTCGGGGGCGAACGTCCTCAAGAGAAAACGTTTTACTCTGATCAGCATCATCGACCAGCGGCTGGAGCGGTTTGCAGCCGAGATTCTCGCCGGTCAGAGGGAGCAGCTCGAGATCCTGCGAAGGATCGACGAGATCAACGGGCTGCTGATTGATCTCCTCAGCTGAAAGGGGGGCGGGACCATGGACGAGAAGGTCGCGGAGCAGTTTTTCCGGGTCAAGTTTCGTCACTCGAGTGAAACCGAGCTCTGTCGGGCGAACGGCGCGGCGCTCGCACCCGCGGCGCGCGTCATCGCAGTGAGTCGGTACGGCAAGGATATCGGCGAGGTGCTTGGCGCGGTGAGGTGTCCCTCCGAGATCGACCCGGAAAGCGTCATCCCCATTGTGCGGGTCGCCACCGAGCAGGATGTCGCGCTCTACGAGCGCAATCGCAAGCGAGAAAAAGAGGCCGTCGCGGTGTGCGAGGAGAAGATCGCCGCACGCGCTCTGCCCATGAAGATGATCGGCGCTCACTTTCTGCCCGAGGAATCGAAGGTTCTCTTCTTCTTTACCTCCGACGGGCGGGTGGATTTTCGCGAGCTCGTCAGGGATCTCGTGGCGGTCTTCCGGATGCGAATCGAGCTGCGCCAGATCGGCGTACGAGACGAATCGCGGGTGCTCGGCGGCGTTGCGGTGTGCGGCAGGCTCTACTGCTGCCACGGGGTGACCGACCAGCTTCGACCGGTCTCGATCAAGATGGCGAAGGATCAGGGACTCTCTCTCAATTCGACCAAGATTTCGGGACCCTGCGGACGTCTGCTGTGCTGCCTCGCCTACGAGTACGACTACTACCGCGAGGAGCGCCGGCGTTTCCCCGCCGAAGGAACCGTGGTGGTGAGCGGGAAGGACTCCTTTCGGGTGGCCGAGGTCAATCTCATCTCACGGAAGGTCCTGCTTGTCGGAAGCGAAGGCGGGGTTCAGGAGGTTTCCTACGCGCGCTTCAGCTACGAGGGGACGAAGGGCGTGTGGAGCGTTGATCTCCCGCTTGAGAGCGAGAGCTCCGAACCCGTCGGAAGTGAAAGAGAGTAGTTGACAGGTATTATCTCTCAAATGTATATTCTCGAGGTCACGGGTCAGCCTCGTGATCACTGGAGAAAGGAGCAGCAACATGGCACAGGTTAGCAAGAACTCCCGCACGCAGTCGAACACTCAGGTTTTCCACTGCACCTGCGGCGGAGAGATCAAGATGAGGTCTGTGTTCTCCGGCGGAAAGCTCCGAAACGTTGCAGAGTGTGAGAAGTGCAACCGGAGAGAGCGGAAGCCGAGCGATTTTCACTAGAGACTTGAGCATCAGAGAGCCTAAAACAAACGGGAAGCCATCCTCGCCGAGCGGGGATGGCTTCTCTCATTTTCGAGGCCCGAGGGACGGAGGGGTCGGGCGGGAGTCGGCCTCCTCCTTCCGCCATTCCGCGACCTTCGCGTTGATCTCGGCCCGCGCCTCCTCAAGCAGGAACTGCATCTCGTCCTTCGATTGGGGCGCGGGGCGAATCGAAAGGATCTTGACCCGGTAGGTCAGCCCGCGAATCCCCTCGCGGAGGTCCCGCATCCGCGAGGCGCGGTAGCCGCCGTTGAGGGCGGCGATCACGACCGGCATCGGGCTTGTTCGCAGGATCGTGCGGAAGGCGCCGCTGTGGAAGGGAAGGAGATCTCCCTGTTTCGCTCGCGTTCCCTCCGGAAAGACCACCAGGGAATGCCCCTCGCGCTTCGCCTGTCGCGCGAGCCGGGTCAGCTCCCGAACCGTGTTGGCAAAGTCGCGGTGGCGGTCGATGCAGCCGTGACGCATCGTTCGAAAAACGACAGAAATGAGCAGGATATGGCGGAACAGCTCCCGCTTTCCCACAAAGCGCAGGCGGTGGCGCTTGAGGTAGAGGATGATGAGCGGAATGTCCAGGAGGCTCTGGTGATTCACGATGAGCAGGAATCGCTCCGGCAGGGGAGCCGCATGCTCCGACTCATCGATGATCCGCATTCCCACCGAGAGCCTTCCGGTCGCAAAGATCATGCGGGAAATGTTGACCGACATGGCTTCCAGACTGCGCCGCGCGGCGCGAATGTTGATGATCATGCGAAGCCGGATGAGGATGTCCCAGTAGGAAAAGAGCAGCACGATCATGAGTAGGTAGATTGTCGTCCTCACCGGCGTTCCCCGTTTACTCTCTATGCTAATCCTACCTTCCGGGGCAAAAAAAGAAAAGAGTCGCCCTGGCATGGGCGCGCCGAAAGACGGGGGAACTTTTGGGGGGTGGCCGGCGTCAGTTCGTGCGACAGCTAAGTGTTGACAGGAAAGGAGTTATTTGATAGCTTTTCTGCAAAGCCACGAAATGCGCAGCGAGCCATCGTCGGCATTGTGAATTTCAGGGAGGTATACTCTTGCCAGAGAATAGCGGCGCGATAAAACGCCACCGACAGAGCGAGGCAGCACGGCTCCGCAACCGAATGACGGAGAGCCAGGTGAAGACGATCCGCAAGAAGTTCCTGGCTGCGGTCGCCAGCAAGGACGTGAATGGGGCGACGACACAGCTCAAGCTCGCGGAAAAGCTCATCGATTCCGCCGCCATCAAAGGCGTTTTCAAGAGGAACACCGCAGCAAGGAAGAAGTCCCGGCTGTACCGATTGTTCAACTCGATGAATAAGGGCTAGGGTCCCCTCGAAGCCGAAGGGGCGGGGATCTCCTCCAAGACTTGCGAAGGCGTGGCAGTGGAAAACGGCAAACTAACGAAGGCTGAGATCATTGAGCGCATATTCCTCAGGCTTGGGGTGAACAGGAAGGACATCCACAGCGTCGTCGACGAGTTCTTCGAGGAGCTCAAGGCAGCCCTCCAGGAGGATAAGATCGTCGAGCTGCGGGGCTTTGGAACCTTCGAGATCCGAACCCGCAAGGGGAGGGACAAGGCGCGAAACCCGAAAACCGGCGCGATCGTTCCGGTCAGCGCTCACGGGGTTGCCGTCTTTCGCCCAGGAAAGGAGCTGAAGCAGATAGCGTGGCCGCTTCGCGAGAAGTAGACCCGCGGCGCTTCGAAGCGCGGCGGTGGCTCCCGCGTCCCGCCCGAAGGGAGCTTCGGCTTGGCGCTCATTGACATTCCCGGATGCGTGTGGGAAAATCGGAGCGTCGCAGGCGGATTCCACCCGCTGGGGACCCCATGGGAAAAAAGACCAAGATCCTGATCGCCGACGACGAGCCGATCAACCTCGATTTCTTTGACCTCATGCTCACGAAGCTCGGTTTTCAGGTCGAGCGGGCGAGTGACGGAGAAGAGGCCCTCGAGAAGGTCAAGGCGACGAACCCGGATCTCATCCTTCTCGACACCGTGATGCCGACGCTTTCCGGCTACCGCGTGACGCGGCTGCTGAAGACCGACGAGGAATACGCCGCGTACCGCGACGTCCCCATCATCATGTTCACCGCGATGGATGAGGTCGAGGACAAGATCGAGGGATTCGAGCTTGGGGTGGAAGACTACATCATCAAGCCCTTCAACTTCTCGGAGGTGCTCGCGCGGATCCGCGCGGTTCTGCGCAGTCGGCAGCTTGCGAAGGCGCTCCTGCAGAAGGAGAGACGGATCGCGCTTTTCGAGACCCTTCACCGCTCGCTCAGCTACTTCACCCGTCACCTGAAAGAGCCGGTCACCGGGCTTCTGGAGAGCGCGCGGGGGCTCGACCAGCAGGATCCGGCGGCGGTTGCGCAGTTTGTCGCGCTCGTGGTGAAGAACTCCGAAGAGTCGCTGGCGGCGCTCAAAGGGTTGGAGGACGAGATCAGCGAGCTTGAGAGTGGCAGCGAGCCTCCCGGCCAGACCGAGATCAACCTTGCCGACCTCGAGAAGAAGTTTCAGAAGCACATCGCAGCGTGGAAGCAGCAGCAGATGAAGCTCAAAGAGGCTCCTCGGTGATCTCCCCGCAGCGCGCGCGGGTGCTCGAGCTCTTCGCCGAGGGGCGAAGGCACTACAAGCTGATGGATTTTCCGAAGGCGCTCCAGGCCTTCACGGAAGCGCTCAGGGTGGATCCCGAGGACGGGCCCTCGAAGGTCTACTACGTGCGCTGCAAGCACTACATCGACAATCCGCCCCCGGAGGATTGGGACGGGGTCTTCGTGATGACGACCAAGTAGCCTCCCGAGCGGCAACGGAGACGAGTCACCGAATGTCCAAGACATCAGAGATAAAGAGCGTCGAAAAGATCGAAACCACCCTGGGGAAGGAGACCATGTTCTCCGGAACTATGCGCTTTTCAAAGTCCCTGAAGATCGACGGCAAGCTGGACGGCGAGATCATCTCGACGGGGTCGCTCTACGTCGAAGACGGAGCGGTCGTGAATGCGAACATCAAGGCGCGTTCGATCGTGGTGGGGGGCATCGTCCACGGAAACATCGAAGCGACAGAGCGAATCGAGATGCTCGCCACAGGGCAGGTCTACGGGAACGTGCGGACAGCCAAGATCCGGATCGCAGATGGCGTTGTTTTCGAAGGCAAGTGCGAGATGATCAAGGATCCCGATGCGGTCGATATCTTCTCGGGCAGCGTCGAGAAGTTGAAATCCAATTTGACAAGTGTCTGAAAGAGAGATAACAGCCGCCATCCTTGCCGTAGGCACCGAGCTTACGGAGGGTTCCACTCAAGACACTCACGGGAGGTTCCTTGCCGGCACGCTTGTCGAGCGGGGGATCACGGTTCGTGAGATTCTCCTTCTTCCGGACAATCGCGCGCTCTTTGCAGAGTCGCTCCGCCGCCTTGCCGCGGATTGCGATCTCGTGGTGGTAACCGGCGGGCTCGGGCCGACCTCCGACGACCTTACGCGAGAGGTGATCGCGGAGTGCGCCGGCGTTGCGCTTGAGTTCCATGACGAGCTTTGGGAGCAGATCACGCGCAGATTCGCCGGAAGGCGGATCTCGCAGACCAACCGCCGTCAGGCCTACGTTCCTGCCGGGTTCACGGTCATCCCCAACCCCTATGGGACGGCGCCGGCCTTCTGGGGACGCGTGGGCGAGCGACGCGGGGCGCTCGTGGTCGCCCTCCCCGGCCCCCCCGGCGAGCTTCGCCCCCTTGTCGCCGACGAGGTGCTCAATCTGCTGCGCGCCGAGGTCGGGGGGAGGGAGCCCGAGGTGCTTGCCGGCACCTCGTTCCTGCTCGGCGAGTCGATGCTCGAGGAGCTGCTCCAGGAGGCGAGGGTCGCCGAGGTCGAATGGGGCACCCGCGCCGAGCAGTTTCGCGTCGTATTCAAGCTCCGCGGCGGCTCCGGCGAGCAGCGCGAGCGGATGTTTGAAGCGGTCAGCGCGCGGGTAGGGCCGCTGCGGATCCGCAGGGGCGAGGTGGCCGCCGAGGCGTTGCTCCTTGAAGCCCTTCGCGAGCGGGGTCTCGTCATCGCCCTGGCCGAGTCGTGCACGGGAGGGCTCGGAGCCAAGCTCCTCACCGACATCTCCGGTGCCTCCGAGCAGCTCTGGGGTTCCTTCGTGGTCTATTCCAATGAGGCGAAGGAGCGGATGCTCGGCGTGCCGGCGCAGACGATACAGCGCTACGGCGCGGTTTCGCGCGAGACAGTCTCTGCGATGACTGCCGGCGCCCTGGAGCGGTCCAGCGCCGAGGTGAGCTGTGCGATTTCGGGGATTGCGGGCCCGGGCGGAGGGACGGAGGAGAAGCCGGTGGGAACGGTGTGGATCGGGGTACGGAGGAGGGCAGAGGCCGGGAGCGAGCGGCGCTTCCTTTTCTCCGGTGACCGGGACATGGTCCGGCGCAAGAGCGCTCTGGCCGCAATGCTTCTCACGGAGGGTTACCTCGGAGGGCGGGAGGTTGACAAGGACGAAAACTGGCAATATATTTAGGGCGAGTGACAGACCCCGTGTGAAGCCAGCGGCCGGTTCGGTGCTGAGAGTCAGTCCACTGGGTCTTCGAGGCGGTGCGTACTCCGCCGCTATGACGTCCCTCGCAAAACCCCGCTGGTGCACCAAGCTTTATGCAGTACGCAGGAAATCCTCCACTTGATCCCTGAATCATGGTTGAGAGCTTCGATGCGAAGCACCTTGGCCTGTAAGCGATTGTCAATTTGAGCGATACGAATTCCCGAGGGAAAGGGATGATGCGACGATCGGCCCGACAGCAAGTGGCCGGCGGCAATACCTGCATTTCAGACAACCGGAGAATTTTATGGCAATAATCCGTAGAAAACAGCCTCGATCGAACGGGCAACATGGGCCGTACAACGGAGGCGAGGAGTTTGCGTTGCAATCGGACAACGAAAACGGGAAGCACCCGATCGACTCGACAGAAGAGCTGGAGTTCGAAACCCGAGATGTCGCGAACGAGGACCTTCTGGATAACCAGGAGCGACGCGCCGAGCGGGGCTATCGGAGCTTCGCCGGAGAGGGTGCCGATGCGGAAAGGGGAGAGAACGTCGCCAGGGGGAGCGCCGAGCAGGAAGGGCAGAAGCGGAAGCGGCGAAAGATCCGAGTCGAGCTCATCAAGGACACCTCCGACTCCGGCGAGGAAGCCTCTTCCCTGGAGCCGGCGGCCGCGCTCGCGACGGAATCCGCGCTCGACGAGAGCTCGGAGGCGGAGCTGGAAGCGGAGGGACCGATCGAAGAGCGTCATGACCACGACACGCGGCCCCGTCCCTTCCGCAAGGCGAAGAACGAGGGGGGCTCTCAGCGCGAGAAGCTTTCGATCAACGACCTAACCCGGATGAACCTGCCGCCCCTGCGCGAGCTCGCAATGAAGATGGGCGTCAGCCAGGAATCCCTCATCTCCATGAAGAAGCAGGAGATCATCTTCGCGGTCTTGAAGGCGCACACCGCTTCGGGCGGAATCATTCACGCCTACGGCTCCCTCGAGATCCTCCCCGACGGCTACGGATTCCTCAGGTCGCCCCAGAACAGCTACCTGCCCGGCTCCGACGACATCTACATTTCGCCGTCGCAGATCCGGCTGTTCAATCTTCGCACCGGAGACACGGTCTCGGGTCAGATCAGGCCCCCGAAGGAGGGGGAGCGCTTCTTCGCGATGCTTCGCGTCGAGAGCGTCAATTTCCAGGATCCCGGGGCCGCCCAAACTCGGGTGCCCTTCGATAACCTCACGCCGCTTTACCCGAACGTTCGGATCAACATGGAGACCGCAAGCGGCGATATCTCCACGCGGATGATCAATCTCTTCTGCCCGATCGGCAAGGGACAGCGCGGGCTGATCGTGTCCCCTCCGCGGACGGGAAAGACGATCCTCCTTCAGCGAATCGCAAACGCCATAACCGAGAACCATCCTGAGGTCTTTCTCATCGTGCTCCTCATCGATGAGCGACCCGAGGAGGTCACGGACATGCGCCGCAACGTCAAGGGCGAGGTTATCGCGTCGACCTTCGATGAGCAGGCTACCCGCCACGTGCAGGTTGCTGAAATGGTGCTGGAAAAGGCGAAGCGCCTCGTCGAGCACAAGCACGACGTCGTGATCCTTCTCGACTCGATCACGCGCCTTGCGCGCGCCTATAACCAGACCGTGCCCACGTCGGGAAAGATTCTCTCGGGAGGCGTCGACTCCAACGCCCTCCACAAGCCCAAGAGGTTCTTCGGAGCCGCGCGAAACATCGAGGACGGGGGCAGCCTCACCATCGTGGCGACGGCGCTCATCGATACCGGAAGCCGAATGGACGAGGTCATCTTCGAGGAGTTCAAGGGCACGGGCAACATGGAGATCGACCTGGATCGAAAGATGTCGGACAGGCGTCTGTTCCCGGCGATCAACATCAAGAAGTCCGGCACGCGCAAGGAAGAGCTTCTCCTGACCGAGGAGGAGCTGAACAAGATGTGGATCCTTCGGAAGGTCATCAACCCGATGGACGATATTGAGATCATCGAGCTTCTCATTGACCGTATGCGCAAGACCAAGAACAACGAGGCCTTCCTGCGGTCCATGAACACCTCGACGGTGAGCGAATAATCGTGTATATTTCCTGGCTGCAAGCAGCGACGAGGAGAGTCTGAAGATGATAGAGGGAATTCACCCGAACTATGAGGCCACGAAGATCACGTGCGCCTGCGGGAACGTGATCGAAACCCGCTCAACGGTGAAGGATATCAAGGTTGAGATCTGCTCCAATTGCCATCCCTTCTTTACCGGAAAGCAGAAGCTGGTCGACACCGCAGGACGGGTCGAGCGCTTCAAGAAGAAGTACGGAATCAAGGAGTAGCGCTGGTCGAGCGCTCCCGCCCCGCCGCAGCCGCCTCCCCGGCGGCCTGCCCGCGTAGGGCGCGAAGCTTCGGCTCGCGCGCGGGGAGGTAGCCGGCAAGGCCCAGGAGAGCGGCGAAGAGCCACACGGCAAGGACCATCGGAACCCAATCCCCGTAGAGAACATAGGGCGTGAGTTCTTTCCCGACGTAGACCGGTACGTTCACGTCGAGCGCGCTCGCCGTGAAGGGCGGAAGCGAGGCGATGATTCGGCCGTAGGGGTCGATGACCGCGGTTATCCCTGAGTTGGCCGAGCGCACGAGCACCCGGTTCGCCTCGATGGCCCGGTAGCGCGCCGCTACCAGATGTTGGGTCTCGGCGGAGACCGTGTGCGACCAGGAATCATTCGTCAGATTGATGAGGAGATCGGCTCCCTCCCGGAAATAGATGCGTCCGAGATAGGGAAAGGAATCCTCGAAGCAGATGGGAGTGCTGAAGCGAACCTCCCCTCCCGCGCGGGTCGCCACCGAGTAGACCGTGTAGCGCCTTCCCGGAGTCCACATCCCCCCGATCCCCACGACGTTTTCCATGAAGTCTCGAACCTCCGGCACGTTCCAGAAGGGGATGTACTCGGCGAAGGGAACGAGGTGATGCTTGCCGTAGTGCGCGAGCAGCTCCCCGTTTGGGCTGATCAGGATCGTCGCATTCTCGGCCTCCTGCTCTTTCAGGTTCAGGATGTAGGGCGATCCCACGAGCAGGGGCGTATCGATCTCCTTGAGGAACGGCACGAAGGGGGCGCCGGTCGGACTGGTCTCGAGGATCGGTTTGGCAAGCTGATAGGGCGAACGAAGGGATTCCTCGCTCCAAACCACGAGGTCGGGCTTGGTCTTGGCTCGCTCGATCGCGGCCCGCGTCAGCTCCTCTCCCTCCTTGATGCTGGGCATCTCCATCCCCGCCCGCCACGAATCGATGTTCTGCTGGACCAACACCACCGACAGCCGTGTCTTGATCGGAAGGGGCTCGCCCATCCGCACGAAGCCGTAGGCGAGGAATCCAACCGTGAGAGCGGCGACGACGGCCCAGCCGCGCAAGAGCTCCCCCCCGCGCGCCGATCGGCAGGAAGAGAGGGGGAGTCGGTCGGCAGGGGCTGCGGCACGACGCGGAGCCAGCGCATGAGCGTTTCGCCGATCATCCCGTTTACCGCCGCGACGAGGAAGGAGACCCCCCATACCCCCGTGATGTCGGCTATCTGGACGAGGGGAAGGATACCGCCCACCGGATAGGCGAGGAGACCCCACGGAAAGCCGAGAAACCCGATCGATTTGAAGTACTCGTAGACCGTCCATGCGGCGGCGAACACGAAGGGACGCCAGCGCGAGCTCGCTCGGGCAAAGGTGTAGAGGAAGGGCGCGAAGATGAAGAACTGATAGGCAAAGCCGAGCGTAACCCCTCCGATGGTCCAGGTCGAGAAGTCCCTGAAGAAGGCAAGCCAGAAGTAGGTGGCAAGCGAGGAGAGGACGCCGAAGAGGAGCCCGAGAAGATGCGAGTAGCGCCTGGTCGGGCTCAAGGCGATTGCGAGCCAAAGGGGCACCAAACAGATCAGATCGAAGAGGGCATTCCCGTAGGTGAAAAGCTCGTTCGGGACCGCAAGGGTGATGAGCACCGCCGAGAGCAGGGCAAGCAGAGCGAGTCGAAGCCTCATGGGGTAAAGTATACACATGGGCCGGCGGGATGGTAAAGTTTCCGTACAGATTGGGGGTGTTCAGGGCTCGGAAAGGGTTTTATAACGCCTTTGGTTGCATAAAGTTGCAATATCTACTACTATTGCAGCCGTTGAAACCTCAGAGGACCCTCATGAAGGATCTACGATCGCTCCACAAGTCTGAGTTCGGAATGGAACCGGAGGTCGTGGTGTCCGCCCCGGGCACCATCAACCTCATGGGGGAGCATACCGACTACAACGAGGGTCTCGTTCTCCAGGTAGGGCTCAACCGATCGGTCTCCGTCGCAATGTCGCGGCGCAAAGACAGCTCGCTTCGCTTCTACGCCGCCGATTTCAACGAGCGAAAGCGCACCACGATCGCCAATCTGAAGTACAAGCGCGAGGATCGCTGGGCAAACTATCCGAAGGGGGTCCTCTTCGAGCTCCTGCAGCTCGGGCTTTCCTTCCGCGGCGTCGACGTGACGATCGCCGGCGACGTCCCCCAAGGGATTGGGCTTGGCTCGTCGGCGGCTCTCGAGGTCGCGACCGCGGTCGCCATGAAGACCCTCTTTTCCTACGATCTCACCGACATGCAGATCATCCAGTGCTCCTCGCGGGCGGAGACGGTCTTCATGGGGTTGGAGAGCGAGATCACCGATCAATTTGTCTCGTGCGTCGCCCGCGAGGGACACGCCGTGTTCCTCGATGTCCGCACCCTTGAGTATTCCCTCATTCCTGTCGATCTAGGGGATGTTGGGATCTACGTTACGAACTCCAACGTGCCGCAGGTCTCCACCCAGGCTGACTTCCGGCAGCGCAAGGAGGAGTGCAAGGAGTGCGTCGTCTACCTGAGCAAGAAGCGGCCGGGAACGGCCCTTCGCGACTACTCGGTGCACGATCTGAAGACGAGCATGGGATGGGTCCCCGAGTCCATCCGAAGAGTCTGCATGCACGTGGTCCAGGAGAATCAGCGGGTGCTCGACGCCAAGCGGGCCCTCATCTCCGACGACGCGGTGAAGCTCGGCAAGCTCATGAGTCGCTCCCACGAGAGCCTGAGGGACTACTACGAGGTTTCCTGCCCCGAGCTGGATTGGCTGGTCAAACGGGCGATCGAGATCGAGGGAGTGACGGGGTCGAGGATGACCGGTCCCGGCTTCGGCGGCTGCACGGTCTCTCTGATACGGGAAAGCGCCTTCGCCAAATACAAGGAGCGGCTCGAAGAGTACGAGCGGATCTTCGGCTTCACGGCAGAGGCGTTCGCATGCCGACCCTCCTCGGGCGTGTCGGTGGTGGCGAGAGGCGGGACGCGGTGAGAATCCTCCTCACCAACGATGACGGGATCGAGAGCCCAGGCCTCCAGGCGCTCGTTGATGCCCTTGGCGGCGATCACGAGGTGTGGGTCGTCGCCCCTGATCGCGAGCGAAGCGGAACTTCCCACTCGATCACCCTCCATGACGCGGTGCGCTTTCGCCCCGTCTCGGAGCGTCGCTTTGCCTGCGGCGGGACCCCGGCGGACTGCGTGCTCTTTTCCGTGTTGGGGGCGCTACCGGTGAAGCCGGAACTGGTGGTCTCCGGGATCAACCTGGGGCCGAACCTGGGAACCGACATCATCTATTCCGCGACCGTGGCCGCGGCGCGACAGGCGGCGCTGATGGGGCTCGCCTCGGTTGCGGTCTCGGTCACGAGCGTGCGCCCACCCTTCCATTTCGATGCCGCGGCCCTCTTCGTCGCCCGCAACGCCGAGACGATCGCGCGGACCTGGAAGGGCGACCACTTTCTCAACGTCAACGTCCCGAACCAACCGGGGGAGGTGCTTCCCCTCACCATTACCCATCCCTCGCGGCGCACCTACCGAGACCGCCTTTCGAGCTTTGTTGCGCCCAACAAGGACAGCTACCACTTTCTCCAGAGCGTCCCGGCCGAGGCGGAGGCCGATCCGGGGTCGGACTGGGAGGCGGTGAGCGGGGGAGCAATCTCGGTTTCCCCGATCTACCTGCACCCGGTGAATCACGTGGACTATCTCGCCTACGAAGAGGTCGAGTTCAGGTTGCAGTGAGATGAATACGTCCGCATTGAGGAGCGCCATCAGGCTCTACAAGACCCGGCGCTTCGAGCAGGCGCTCGAGGAGCTGAAGACAAGCGGAGAGAATCCTTCCGAAAGCCCCGAGATCTCCAACTACCTCGGACTGTGCTACACCCAGCTCGGGCGCTACGAGGATGCGCTGGTCTACCTGGAGCAGGTGGTCACCTCCGGCGACAATCTGATCCAACTCTACCAGAGCAGGATGATCCTGAGCTACATCTATACGATCACGGGGCGCTATCGCCTGGCGCAGTTCGAGCTCGAGCAGCTCCTTGCCAGCGGCTACGAGTCCGCCCAGGTCTACTCCGCCTTCGGCTACGTCGCCTATTGCCAGCATCGCGTCAATGACAGCCTTGTCCTGCTGCAGAAGGCGATCAGCCTCGATCCGACCAACCCGAACGCCCTGAACTCCATGGGCTACATTCTTGCCGAGGAGGAGATCGACCCGATGGGAGCCCTCTCCTACTGCAAGAATGCCGTGGAGCAGAAACCCGAGAACGCAAGCTACCTCGATTCCCTCGGTTGGGCCTATTTCAAGGCCGGCAAGATCGGCGAGGCCAAGTCCTTTCTCCGCAAGGCCCTGAATCTGGCGAGCGGCAATCGCGAGATCGCCGCCCATCTCAAGGCCTGCATCGCGGCCGAGCGTCGCAAGCTCTCGGTCGAGGACCGCAAGCTCTCGGTCGATCGGGAGCCGCAGGGGCTGGATTCCGACTCGTAGGGCCTCGAGGATCTCTTCAAAAACCGCTAAGGGTTTTGGGCTGACCTGTCGAACATGTAAGTGGAGTCAGATCATGAGTATCGAACAGGTTGGACAGACCGCAATGCAGCCGCTCATGCCTCAGGTCGACGGCAAGAACAGCCCGGTGATAGACTCGAACGAGATCAAGGCGATTCTCTACCTCGGCATTCGCGGCAAGATTTCGCTTCCGGTCAACGAGCACAAGGTAGATGTTTTCGCCTGAAGCTGCTATACTCTCTTTGTGAGGAGACGAGCAGCGCTCTACTTGCTCGCACTTACCCTCGGGGTGGTCGGCGGAGCTGCGAATGCCCAGACCATCAACATGGCGACCGTTGCGGCAGCGGAC
>DAHVAK010000041.1 GCA_027314665.1 Spirochaetales bacterium | reverse complement strand
TCAACGAAGGAGGGATCGCGACCGCCAATCCCAAGGCGGCCTGGAACCGAAGCTGGTTCGAGGCCCTCGCCAAGCACTATCGCTTCACGCTCGACACCCCCTTCGACCGGCTTTCCGACGAGATCATGAAGGCGATCCTCTACGGTACCGACGAGGCGATCCAGGTCTCCTACGTCAATCGCAAGGAAACGGGGCGCTTCGAGTATCGCAGCCAGTATCGGGGAGTCTTGAATGAGCTGAAACGCCGCTACCTCGAGACCACCTCGGAGCAGGTCAAGGAGTGGCTCGAGGATTTCATGAGCCAGAGGGAGTGCCCGAAGTGCAGCGGGCGGCGGCTGCGCGATGAGGCCCTCGCGGTGACCGTCGGCGGCAAGAACATCCACGAGGCCACGCTCCTCCCGGTGCAGGACGCGATCCCCTTCTTTCGAAAGCTCGAGCTCTCCTCGACCCATGCCAAGATCGCGCGCCAGATCCTCAAAGAAATCGAGTCTCGGCTGACCTTCATGAAAAGCGTGGGGCTGGACTACCTGACCCTCGAGCGCAGGGCAGCCACCCTCTCGGGAGGCGAGGCCCAGCGGATCAGGCTCGCGACCCAGATCGGCTCCTCGCTCATGGGAGTGCTCTACATCCTAGACGAGCCGACAATCGGCCTCCACCAGCGCGACAACCAGCTCCTCATCGAAACCCTGAAGGCCCTGCGGGACCTGGGCAACACCCTCATCGTCGTCGAGCACGACGAGCAGACCCTGCGTGCGGCGGATTACATCCTCGACATGGGGCCGGGGGCGGGGGTCCACGGCGGCACGGTGGTTTCCGCGGGGACCCTCCCTGAGATCCTCGCCTCCAAGGAAAGCCTCACCGGCCAGTTCCTGACCGGGCGCATCCGCATCGACAACCGCGGGGAGCGGCGGGCCGGCAACGGCCTCGCCCTCGTCATCGAGGGCGCCGCGGAGCACAACCTCAAAGGGATCGATGTGAGCTTTCCCTTGGGCTCGCTCATCGCGATTACGGGCGTTTCCGGCTCCGGGAAATCCTCGCTCCTTTCGGACCTGCTCTATCCTGCCCTCTCCAACCGTATCATGCGCAGCCGACTCGCCGAGGGCAGCTACCGAGAGATCGTCGGCGTCGAGAACATCGACAAGGTCATCAACATCGACCAGAGCCCCATCGGAAGAACCCCGCGCTCGAATCCCGCTACCTATGTCGGGATGTTCTCCGCAATCCGCGAGCTCTATGCAGCGCTTCCGGAGGCCAAGGCTCGCGGCTACCGCTCTGGGCGCTTCTCTTTCAACGTCAAAGGGGGAAGGTGCGAGAACTGCCAGGGGGAGGGGACGATCAAGATCGAGATGCACTTTCTGCCCGACGTCTATATCACCTGCGACGTGTGCAAGGGGAAGCGCTTCAACAGGGATACCCTCGAGATCCGCTACAAGGGAAAGAGCATCCATGAGGTGCTCGAGATGACGGTCGAGGAGGCGCTCTCCTTCTTCGAGCACATCCCGGCTGTCGCGCGAAAGCTCGAGACCCTTCAGTCGGTTGGGCTCGGCTACGTCCGCCTCGGCCAATCGGCCCTCACCCTCTCGGGAGGCGAAGCGCAGCGGGTGAAGCTCTCGCTCGAGCTTTCCAAGCGGAGTACGGGACAGACCTTCTACATCCTGGATGAGCCGACCACCGGCCTCCACTTCGTCGACGTGAAGAAGCTGCTTGAGGTCCTCCAGCTGCTGGTCGACCGGGGCAACACGGTTGCCCTCATCGAGCACAACCTGGACGTGATCAAGCAGGCCGATTGGGTCATCGACCTAGGTCCCGAGGGAGGGGTTCGCGGGGGCGAGATCGTGGTGGCGGGAACCCCCGAGCAGGTTGCGGCCTGCCCGAAATCCTACACCGGCAGGTACCTCAAGCGAGCCCTGGAGGGCTAGCCCTTGAAACGGCCGGCTGCCACGCTGCTGTTTGTAGCCCTCGCGACGGCGCCGCTGTTCGCCCAGGCCGGCGGAAGCGGAACGACCGGAGGACAGGGACAAGCGGGCTCGCCCGCCCCGGCGCAGGCTGAGGGGCCCGGGGGCCCGAGCGCGCAGCCCGCCCCCGCAGAGGCGCAATCGCAGGCCGGCGCCCCGGCAGCGAGCGCAGCGGGGTCCGGGGCAAGCGAGAAAGGCAAGCCGCCCCCCACAGCCGCGGAGCTGCTCCAGGAGACCGTCGGGCTGGACATCGACACCGCGAGCTACTACGAGCTCGTCGCCTGGTGCCAGCGCCTTGGACTGTCGACGGCCGGAACGAAGAGCGACCTCCAGCAGCGGCTTCGCGACCACTACAAGGTGACCCCCGCCGCGGCCGCGGCTGCCGGCGCGGAGAAGGGCACCGAGCGGACCATCACCATCGAGTCGGCTGACTCGACGCGCTACTTCACCCTGGAGCGCGTCAAGCAGAAGTACATCCGCCTCACCGGCAAGGTGGAGCTTCGGATGTACGACCCCAAGACGGGCGACACCCACACGATTCGGGCCGACACCATCCTCTTCAACGAGGAGCAGAAGAGCATCACCGCCTCGGGCCACGTCGAGTACGACCTCACCGGCAAGGGCAAGACCGAGACCTTTCGGGGCGAGAGCCTGACCTTTGACGTCGACACCTGGGCGGGAATCTTCTTCAGCGGCACCTCCCAGTCGCAGAAGCAGATCAACAAGAACACGATCACCTTCTACTTCTCCGGCAAGGAGATCCGGCGCTCCAGCAAGGACGTGGTGACGATGAACGACGGAACCATCACCACCACCGAAGAGGCGAATCCGGACTTCAAGATCGAGGCGAGCCGCATCTGGGTTCTTGCCCCCGGGGAGTGGGCCCTCGCAAACGCGGTCCTCTACGTCGGGAGGGTTCCTCTCCTCTACTTTCCCGGCTTCTTTCACCCCGGCGACAACCTCCTGTTCCACCCCTCCTTCGGATTTCGGCCGGAGGAGGGCTACTTCCTGCAAACCACGACCTATCTCCTTGGGCGCAGGCCGAAGAGCGCGAGCTCCCTCTCCTTCCTCCAGATCGCCGAGGATACCAACGAGACCTACAACACCCAGGTTCACGGCCTGTTTCTCCGCAAGACCACGGCGGTCACCTCCTCGGAGCTCGCCGCCTATCCCTACGACGCCCAGACGAGCTACGTGAAGCTCCTCGCCGACGCCTACTCCCGCCTCGGCTTTTTCGGCGGAGTCGAGGCGAAGCTTGCCGGGTTCGGGCTTCTCAAGGACTCCGACCTCGATCTGGCCATTGCGCGCAGCCGCAACATCTACATCGACCCGAACACCGGGCTGTACTCGGCCTTCCTGCAGAACCTGGACGGGACCTTCTCCGACAGCTGGAACACCTCCTACCTCGGCGGAGGGGTTGTTCCCTTTCGCTACGGCTTCAACGCCGACTTCAACCTGCAAGGCTCGACCTTCCAGGTGACCGCCTCCTTGCCCTTCTACTCGGATCCCTACTTCGTGCGCGATTTCGGCAACCGCGAGGAGATTGTCGACTGGTCCCAGCTTCTCGGGATCAACAGCGTCAACCAGCAGCAGCAGATCCAGACCCTGCGCAGCCAGCTCATGAGCTCGCTGCAGTGGACTCTGCACACGCAATTCACCCCGAACATGGGAGCCCTGAAGCCCTTCGTGAGCACCCTGTCGATCACGGCCGCCGACCTGCAGATGTACTGGCAGACGAAGCCGACATATCCCTCGCCGATCCCGAGCCTGTTGCCCAACGGCTACACGGCGGGCGATTTCTACTACCCGAACCAGAGCTTCTTCTATCCGACGACCTACGTGACCCCGAACTTCTCGGCCCAGATCTCGGGAACCCTCCTGGGGGCCGCCCCGGGAACCACGGCGCAAGCCCCGACGCCCGCTCAGCCGGGCCTGACCCAGAAGCCCGTCCCTGCGGCATCGCCTCAAGCAGGGGCGGGGGCAGCGGCCAGCCAGACCCCGGCCTCGTCCCCTTCCGCAGCCCAGGCGGGGGCCGCCCAGCAGGGGGCTCAAGCCGGCGCCTCCGGGGCTCCCTCCGGAGCCTCGCAGGGACCGATCGCCGGCGCCGCGAAGACGGCGGCAAGCCCCGCGGGGCAGGCGGCACCCGCGCTGCCGGCCGGGAGCGCGGGAAACCTCACGCCGCCCTGGCAGACTCCGAAGGCGAAGGAGGGGGCGGCCCCGCAGGAGAGCGTTCGGCTTCCCGAGCTTCGGGGCGACATCCCCATAACGGCGCCGGTCACCCCCTCGACCTATACCCAGTCGCTCACCTACTCGCTCGTTCCCAACCTCTCGGTCCAGAACACGACCGTCTCGACCAACTGGAACAGCCCGGCTGACATCAACTTCGGATCGGCCTACTCAGTCCTCACGACCCAGGGGACCGGGACCCTTCAGTACAACGGGGCGCTCTTCGGCACCCTCGCCGGGATCTCCAACGCCGTCACCTTCACGGGCAACTACAAGACTCACTTCAATGAGCAGCCGGCGGTCGCTTCGCAGTGGCAATCCTTTCTCCTTCAGGACTACGCCTCCAGCTTTCTCAAGGTCACGGACGCGCTGTCGATCACCACGATGCCCTTTCTCGGAAACCCGACCTTCGGCAACTCCCAGCTCACCTATTCCTTGACCGCCGATCTCTTCGATCGGACCTTCGTCCCGGGCAGCCTCACGCCGAGCTTTCAGAACACCTTCCTCGCGTGGGACCCGAATCACATTTCGGCCCACTCGATAGACCTTGCGTTGAAGGCGCTGCCCTCGTGGGGCCAGCAGCAGTCGCTCACGATCAACACCATCCTGCCGCCGCTCATTCCCGAGGTAGACACCACCGGGGTCTTCCCGACCGGATTCGTCACCACCACCCTCTCGAGCTCGGTCTTCCAGCCGGTCACTACGGAGGGCTGGCAGCCGAAAACCGCCGAAGCCAATGTCGCCTTCTCGACGTGGTTCAACGTCGACCAGCTCCTCACCTACGACTACACCGTCCCGGCGTGGACCACGAGCACCTCGCGGGCGACCTTCAGCGCCTTCGACAGCAACCTCTCCCTCCAGGAGAGCTTCACCTACGACCTGCGCAACCATCTTCCCCTGGACAGCACGACGAAGCTCTCGCTCTGGTTCTTCACCGCGCAGTTTGAGGCGCAGCAGACCTATCCCTACCAGTTTCTCGCCTCCTCCGGCTGGGTGCAGCAGCCCACTCAAGCCTTCATCCCCTCCAACTTCAGCGCCGGAGTGAACTACTCGTACACCAGCCCGCCCCTGTGGAAGAATCGAATTCTCTGGTCCACGAGCGTGGCGGCGAACTGGAACATCAACCTGCTTCGCTTCACCGAGAACCTTCTCGACTTCAAGTTCAGCACCACCTTGAGCATCTACAAGTTTCTCGACCTGACCTTCTCGGCGGAGACGACAAACGCCGCGACCTACCGCTACATACCGGGTCTTCCCGAGCAGATTGGACAGAGCCAGCTCAGTCCCTTCAGCGATCTGGTCGACTCCTTCAACTTCTTCAGCACGGCCGCCCGGAGCCGCTCCAACTTCAAGATGAAAAGCGTCTCCCTGTCGCTCGTCCATCACCTCGGCGACTGGGACCTTTCGGTCCAATACACGGGAAGCCCGCAGCTGGTGTACGCCTCGAACGGGACCACCTCCTATCAGTGGACTCCGACCCTGTCGATCGCCGTCCAATGGAAGCCCGTGCCCGAGCTCAAGTCCAACATCGCGTATCAGCAGGGGACTCTAAGCTACTGATCGCCGCCGCTTGACGTACCGAAATCGAGATAGCTACACTAGATAGGCAATGTCGATTCGAGGGTGCCCTCCGAGGAGAGAGGTTGAGCAAGAGTCTAACCATCGTTCTTGACGACCAGAGAGTCTTGAGCGATCTCTGCGGTGTAAACGATCTCAACTTGAGAACAATCGAAGATGTCCTTGACGCCCGGGTGTTCACCCGCGGCAACGAAATCCTCTTGGAATCCGAAGACAGCGCCAAGAGAGACACCTTCAAGCGGATCGTCGAGCAGATGAAGGGATACTCGGCCGAGGGCTACACCCCCGGGCCCGACCTCATCCGCGCGGTCTACCTCGCCATTCTGGACGAGAAGGGAGCGGACAAAGAGCTTCTTGAAAACGCGTTCATCACGCTGCCCGGCAGCGGCAAGATCTTCCCGCGCAGCGCCAACCAGGCCAATTACATCCGCGGGATGAATGAGCGGGAGGTCGTCGTCGGGATAGGACCCGCCGGGACGGGAAAAACCTTTCTGGCCATCGCCCATGCGCTCGGAGAGATCCTCTCGAAGCGGAAGCGGAAGCTGGTTCTCACGCGCCCGGTGGTCGAGGCCGGCGAGAGCCTCGGCTTTCTGCCCGGCGATCTGACCCAGAAGCTCAGCCCCTACCTGCGGCCCCTCTACGACGCGATGGACCTCCTGGTGCCTCCCGAGACCATCGCCCGGCTGGAAGAGAACCGGGTGATCGAGATTGCCCCGCTCGCCTACATGCGGGGGCGCTCGCTTTCGCAGTGCTATATCATCCTGGACGAGGCGCAAAACACCTCCAGGGAGCAGATGAAGATGTTTCTAACCCGACTGGGGGAGGGCTCGAAAGCGATTATCACCGGAGACATCACGCAGATCGACCTGCCGAAAAAGAGCCAGTCGGGGTTGACGCATATCATGAGGATCCTGCACCCGATCGAGGAGATCCACTTCACCTTCTTCGATGCGGGAGACGTTGTCAGGAATCCTCTGGTCAAGAAGATCATTCGCGCATATGAAAGCGACGTCTGACCTGCATTCCCTCCTCGATCGCCTGCGCTCGAAGCCGCTGGACAGGCTCAAGACCGCGG
>DAHVAK010000040.1 GCA_027314665.1 Spirochaetales bacterium | reverse complement strand
ATCGGCGGGGGGCTGCAACGCCTGCGAGATGGAGCTTGCGGCGTCGACGAACGTCAATTTCGACATCGGACGCTTCGGCATCGAAATCGTCGCCTCTCCGCGCCACGCGGACGCCATCGTCGTAAGCGGTCCGGTCACCGCGAGCATGGCGGCCGCCCTCGAGGAGAGCTTCGCAGCGGTCCCCGCGCCGAAGCTCCTGATCGCCTTCGGTGCGTGCGCCATAAGCGGCGGGCTTTTCGCGGCCTCCCCTGCGCTGGATCGCTCCTTTTTCGCGCGCCATCCGATCGATCTCTACCTTCCCGGCTGCCCTCCCCATCCCCTCACCTTCATCGACGGGCTGCTCGGACTCCTTCGACGGAGGGCCGGCGCGGGAAGCCCGACGGGCTAGGGCGGGCCCGCCGAAGCCACCGCGAAGCTTCGGGCAGGCAGGCTCACCTCTCCGGGCGGCACCCAAGCTTCCGGGAGGCAGGACCGCGGGCGCCGAGGCGCCGCGATCCCCCCCGGGGAGGCTCGGGCGCCCTCATCGCGCGGGCGGATGGGGCCTACTCAGCGCGCGCGCCGCCCGGTCGTGAGCCGCCCCTTCCAGGGACCACGTCTCGCGATGCGCAGGGCGCCCCGCTGCACGAGGTTCCCGATCGCCTCTTCGATCTCGCCGGGCTCCCATCCGGCAAGCCTGCCGAACCCCGGGGCGCCGCCGAGCCCCCTGCGCGCGCTCTCGTAGCTGCGCCGCCCGCAAAGGGCGAGCGCGGCATCGACCGCCGTATGGCGGCGGCGGTTTGCGCCCACGAAGCGGAGGAGCTCCTCCTCGCCCGGCGAGCGCTGGCGCACCGAGCGGCGGCAGACGTCGCATCCGAAACAGACCTCCGGCTGTGCGCCAAGAAGGGCAAGCAGCCCTTCGCGCCGACATCGCAGCGGCTGGAGGGCAAAATCGAGGAGGGCCCGGTAGCGCCGCCGTGCCACCGGGTCGTCGATGGCCTGCTCGTGGGCCAGGTCCTCCTCGGAGAGGAGGAGATAGCTTTCGGATGCCTCCTTGTCCCGTCCTGCCCGCCCCGACTCCTGGAGGAAGGCCTCCACCGACGGGGGGACGTCGCGGTGAATTACCGTTCGTATGCCGGCCTTGTCGATTCCCAACCCGTAGGCGCAGGTGGCGGCGAGGAGGCCGTCGCGCGAGGCGAAGAACCACCCCTCAACGCGCTTCTTCTCCTCCCGGGAGAGCCCTGCATGGTAGAAGAGGACTCGCTCATCGGCGAGGCGCGCGCGCAGCCTCCGGGCGGTGAGCTCGGCGCCGATGCGGCTGCGGCAAAAGATGAGGGCCGGGCGCTCGATGCTGCGCGCAAGGCGGAGCAGCTCGTTCTCCTTCGAGAGGGTCGGCAGGACCGTGTAGGAGATGTTCGGCCGGTCCGGGTTGGCCACGACGGTCGTCACCTCTCGATCGGCGAAGAGAATCTCGCGAACCTTGTCCAGCACGAGGGGCGAGGCGGTCGCGGTGAAGGCGGTCACCAGAGGCATCCTCTCCGCCACCCTGCCGAGCTCGAGGTAGCTCGGGCGGAAGGTTTCGCCCCACTCACTGACGCAATGCGCCTCATCGATGACGAGCTGAGCGACCGGCAGCCGCGAGAGGGCCTCGCCAACCGCCGGAGAGATTAGGGCTTCGGGGGTGGCACGGAGCAGCTTGACCGCGCCGGCGCGGACCCGCTTCCAGAGAGCCGCGCGCTCGCTCGGCTCCTGCCCGCCGCGGATTGCGCCGCAGGGGGTTCCGCTCGCGGCAAGTCGGCGGGCCTGGTCGGCGATGAGGGCGAGCAGGGGAAGAACGACCACGCTCGCACCGGGGAGGAGCTGCGCGGGGAGCTGGAAGCAGAGCGACTTGCCTGCGCCGGTCGGGAGGATGACGATCTGGTCGCGCCCCTCGAGGGCGTTTGCCACCACCAGCTTCTGATAGGGAAAGAGGTAGGGGACGCCAAGGAGCCTTTCGGCAAGCGCGTCGAGGGGATTTGCGGGGCCGGGGACAGCCGGTTTCTCCGGCAGGCCGAGAGCCTCGGCGGCGGACGAGCCGCCGTCCCCGAGCGTTGTGTCTGGGCCTTTCACGCATGGGACAACGCCCGCCGCCCGCTGCGCGCTTCAGCCCGCCGCAGCATGGGGCGCGGTGAGGTCGGAGGGGCCCGCCGGTGAATAGGGTGCCCGCGCCGTCGCCTGAGGCGCGGTGAGGTCGGAGGGGCCCGCCGGCGAATAGGGCGCCCGCGCCGTCGCCTGAGGCGCGCCGAGGTCGGAGGGGCCCGCCGGCGAATAGGGCGCCCGCGCCGTCGCCTGAGGCGCGCCGAGGTCGGAGGGGCTCGCGGCCTGCCGACTCGCGTTCGCCGCTCCCTTTCACGCCCTGCGCGTGAGCACAGCGATAGTCTCGAGGTGATAGCTTTGGGGGAACATGTCGAGCGGCTGGAGCTGTTCGATACGGTAGCCGGCCGACTCGAAGGCCCGCAGGTCGCGGGCAAGGGCGGGAGGCGCGCAGGAAACGTAGAGAACGAGGGGAACGCCAAGCGCGGCGATGAAACCTGCGAGCTCCTTGAGGCCCCTGCGGGGAGGATCAAGGATGAGGCAGTCGCTCTCCTTCGCAAGCCCCTGGATCGCCCCTCGGGAGGCCTCCACCGCCGCGCAGCGGTAGTCCGCTCGGGAAGCCCCCATCTCTGCGGCCCGCCGCCGAGCGCGCCGGATCGCGGCCTCCGAGGAGTCGAAGCCGACGATGCGCCCCGCCCGCTCGACGAGGGGAAGGGAGAGATTGCCGTCGCCGCAGTAGAGATCGAGGAGGGTGGGGGAAGCGCCAGCGCTCTCCTCGATGCAGCCGCGCACGAGCTCCTGAAGCCGGCGGTTGATCCCGCGGTTCGCCTGGGCAAAGCCGAGCCCTCCCGCTTCCTCGGGCTCGACGGGGCTTGAGAAGGAGGCGGAAAGCTCGCCGCGCTCGTCGACCTCGAGGGAAAGCTCGGCGGCGGGGGGAGCCTCAGGGCCGGCGCGCCCGCCGCCCGCCGCACGAGCCGCTCGGGCCGGCGAGCCGGAGAGGCTCCGGTGCAGGCCGCCGGAGTACTGCGAGCGCAGCTGCGGGATGCGCTCCGATAGGCGGGGATCGAGGATCGGACACTCCTCGACCTCGACGAGGCTGTTGGTGCCGGCGGCAAGGTAGCCGAGAACGCCGCTCTCCTCGAGGCGGAGGCGAGTCCGCGTCCGGTAGCCCCACTCCGCAGGCGAGGCGACGATCGGGGAGATGGTCGGCTCGGCACCGCCAATTCGGCGAACGCTCTCCCGCAGGATCGCCTCCTTCGCGGCAAGCTGGTCCGCATAGGCGACGTGCTGCCAGGTGCATCCCCCGCAGCGGCCAAAGTGGCGGCAGCGCGGCTCTCGCCGCCGGGGGCCAGGCTCGAGAATCTCGAGCATCTCGGCCTTGAGGTAGCTCCCTCGGTCTTCTACGACCCTCACGCGGAGGGTATCGCCGGGGGCCGAGTAGGGGACAAAGACCACCCGTCCCTCCACCCGAGCGACCCCTGCGCCTCCGTAGCCAAGCGACTCGATCCGGACCGTGATGCTCTCCAACCCCTTCCTTCCCGTAGGGATCAACTATAGCGGCTAGGTGTCCGATGAGTAAGAGGGCGCCCTCCCGGTTGAAGGCGCCGGGGGCTTGCCATCAGCGGGAAGCACGTGGTATCTAAAGGGGCACGAGCATGAGAGTTCTGTCGTTCGGCGAGATCCTTTGGGATATCATCGAGGGTGATCCGTACATTGGGGGTGCACCCTTCAACATCGCGGCCCATCTGGCGAAGATGGGGATCGAGTCGGCGATGATCACCAGCGTCGGGCTCGACAACCTCGGCGCGGAGGCTATCGCCGCCGCCAAGCGGCTTGGGGTTGACACGAGCTTCATCACCCGACGTCCCGATCTGCCCACCGGGACCGTGGACGTCGTCCTCCGCGCGGGGGGAAGCCCGTCCTACGTCATCCATGACAATACCGCCTGGGACGTAATCACCCTCGATCAGGCCCAGGGCGACCGCCTGGCTCAGGAGCAGTGGGACTTTCTGTGCTTCGGTACCCTCGCCCAGCGCACGGAGCACAATCGCGAGCTTCTCGCGCGGGTCCTGGCATCCGCAAGGCCGAAAGAGATCCTCTACGACGTGAACCTGCGCCAGAACTTCTTTCGCAAGGAGTGGATCGTGGATTCCTTGAGGGCGTGCTCCGTCCTCAAGCTCAATGGCGAGGAGGCCGACGTGCTCTCGGAGATGCTATTCGGCGGCGCTCTGGACTTCCAACCCTTCAGCGAGGCGGTTTCCAAGGAGTACGACATCCCGGTAGTCTGCGTCACCCTCGGCGAGGAGGGGGCTGCGATTTACGACCACGGGCGGAATGCCTGGGTGCCGGGCACGCCGGTTTCGGTGGTCGACACGGTCGGAGCCGGAGACGCGTTTGCGGCTGCCTTCGTTTTTTCGCTCCTCTACGAGAAGACTGCCGTCGAGGCAACGAATCTTGCCTGCCGCGTCGGAGCCTGGGTCGCCTCGCAGCGGGGTGCCGTGCCCGAATACTCCGATGAGATCGAACGGCAGCTCGAGAGGGTCCGCACCGGTCCGGTGGTCAGGTCGTGACCAAACGGAGCCCGTCTGGGCTCCCCGCGAGATTCATACACGCGATATTCATACAATTGAGAGAGATCGAATGCGCCGCATTGCACGAATAGCACTTCCCCTCGTCAGTCTGCTGATGCTCGGCATCGCAGCCGTCCTCATTGCCCAGAACGTTCATGACCTTCCGAGTCGCCGCGCCGCCGGCGCCCCGGTTGCCGCCCGACAGGCGGCTGCCGCGCCTCTGGCCGCTCAACCCGCCGACGCCTCCGCATCGCGCGCGGAGCCCACGAGCGCGGGCTCCCCCGGGGACGCCTTCCCGGCGAGCGCGTCCGTCGACAAGGACGTGGTGGCGGTGCAGAACGGGACCTTTGATCCGGCAATGCTCGCGACCGACACGGTCATTCCGGCCACCGGAATCAGCATGGCGGCCAAAGCGACGCATCCCTACTTCCTGCAAGAGGTGAGAGCCTCGGGCGGCCTGGCCTATGGGATAACCCGCAACGAGGGGATCTTCGTCTCGACGAACGGAGGCGCGACCTGGGAAGAGCGCAGCAACGGACTGCCCCTGCGAGTGATCTACCCCTTTACCGACGATCCGATCGCGACGCTGACCTCGGTCGGCGTCGATCCGAGCAACCCAGAGCGTGTGGCGGTGACCACGAACTCGGGTATCTACCTGTCGGAGGACGCAGGCTTGAGCTGGACCCCCGTCCCGGTCCACCCTCCGATCAAACCCTCCGCCTATTTCACGTCGGTCGCCCTTTCCCCCTCCAATACTGCGGCAATGGCGGTCGGCACCTCCTTCAGCGGCATCTTCGTCACTGACGACGCGGGCAAGAGCTGGAAGGGCGACGCCTACGATCTCGCCTTTCTTTACCAGGGGGCCGGCTTCTACGAGGAGGTTGCCGGACTTGCCTATTCTCCGACGCAGACCGGAGTGCTCTACATGGGAGTCGGCTTCGGAGGGGGAGTCTACCGCTCTACGAATGACGGAAAGGGCTGGACTTCGGTTGATTTTCCGGGCGTGAAGAATCGGGAGATCATCCGCAACTTGAGCGTCCGCTCGGACGCCTCCCCGCAGGGCGCCCTGCCGCAGGGTGCTGCCGCACAGGCGGCTTCCACGCAAGGCACCTGGAGTCTCCGTCTCGAAACCGATCGACAGAACTGGAGCTACTCCCCGGCGCGCGGCACGTGGAACGCGGACGGCCTTGCTCCTCTCCCTCCGCCGCCCAGCCCGGAGAAGCAGGCCCGCATGGCGGCCGCCGCGGACCACGCCGGGATCTATCTCTCCCCTCGAGACGCCTCGGGGGAGACGCTGGACCATTGGATTGCATTCCTGAAGCAGAACGGGCTGAACACGATCGTGGTCGACGTGAAGGACGATTTCGGCCGCCTTACCTACAACTCCCGCCTCCCCTTCGCCTGGAAGATCGGCGCGGTTCATCCCTTCTTCAACATCGAGGATCTGATCAAGAAGGCGCATGCCAACGGGATCTACGTCGTCGGGAGGATGGTGATCTTCAAGGATGAGGAGCTCTACAAGTACGACCACAATCGCTATGCCATTTGGGACCCTCAGCGCAACGCTCCCTGGGGGCATTTCGTCAAGGTGGAGGATTCGGCTACCGGCAAGACGAGCTGGGTGCAGAAGGAGTTTTGGGTCGATCCCTTCTCGCAGGCGGTGTGGCGCTACAATGTATCGATTGCCGAGGAGCTCCAGAGCCTCGGCATCGACGAGATCCAGTTCGACTACATCCGTTTTCCTTCCGCGGTCACCTCGACGAACGCCTACTACCGCTTCCGCCTGAAGGGCATGAACAAGGGGGATGCGCTCGAGTCCTTTCTGGTAATGGCGCGCAAGGCCCTGAGGATCCCGATCAGCGTCGATCTCTTCGGCTACAATTCCTGGTACCCGATCGCCGGGTGGGTCGGCCAGAACATTGACATGTATTCCAACTATGCCGACGTCATCTGCCCGATGTTCTATCCCTCCCTCTTCCCGCTCGACTTTCTGCCGCAGCTCCCCTACCTCAAGCGCGCGAACTACCTCTACAAGTTCGGCACCTGGCGCGCCGAAAAGATCGTCGACGGAAGGGCGCTCATCCGGCCCTTCGTGCAGTCCTTCCTGCTGCTGCCCTCCGAGCTTGCGATGGACACGCCCGAGTACTCGGAATACCTGCGCGAACAGCTTGCCGGGGCCCAGGAGTCCCACGCCTCCGGCTTCACTCTCTGGAACTTCGGCAACAACTACTACATGGTGACCTTTCCCCTGAAGGCCTACGTCCCCGTGCGCCCCTAGCGGGGACCGCGGACGGCAGCGCCCCGGACCCGCCTCCCCGAGCGCCGCTAGCGCGTCGGCGGCTCCATGGGCGACCCGCCGCCAAGGCGGCGACTCTTCCGGCCCCCGCCCCGCAGCGCCTCGCCTGCGG
>DAHVAK010000037.1 GCA_027314665.1 Spirochaetales bacterium | reverse complement strand
CGATTCCTTCTTCGCCTCCTGTCGAGCCTCGATCTCGTGCGCGAGGAGGAGGCACGGTTCGGGTGGGGCGCGGGAGGCCCGGGGCCGCAGGAGGTCCTCTCCTACGGCGGCGGGGAGATCGAGCACGAGCGCTTCAGCCCCGACCGCGAGTGGATGCCGAGGGTGGTCCTCATCGCGAAGAGCGCCCTCGTGTGGCTCGATCAGCTTTCGAAGCGATACGGACGCCCCATCACTCGGCTCTCCGAGATACCGGACGAAGAGCTGGACCGCTTGAGCGCGCAGGGCTTCACCGGCCTCTGGCTGATCGGACTGTGGCAGCGGAGCAAGGCCTCGCGGCGCATCAAGCAGCTCTGCGGGAATCCCGAGGCGGAGGCCTCCGCCTATTCCATCGATTCCTACACGATCGCCCAGGAGCTCGGCGGGTGGGAGGACCTCGGCTCGCTGCGCGAGCGCTGCTGGAGGCGCGGCATCCGCCTTGCGAGCGACATGGTCCCCAATCATACGGGGATCGACTCCACCTGGGTCATCGAGCACCCCGAGCGCTTCGTCCAATCGAGCGAGCCGCCCTTTCCCTCCTACACCTACAACGGCGAGAACCTGAGCCCCGTCCCCGGCCTGGGCATCTTCCTTGAAGATCACTATTTCACCAAGACCGACGCCGCCGTCACCTTCAAGCGAGTCGATTACTCGCGCGGAGAGGCCCGCTACATCTACCATGGCAACGACGGGACCCACACACCCTGGAACGACACGGCGCAGATCAACTTCCTCGACCCCTCGGTGCGTGAGGAGGTGATCCAGACAATCCTCCACGTTGCGCGCAGCTTCTCCATCATACGCTTCGATGCCGCCATGACCCTCGCCAAGCGGCACATCCAGCGGCTGTGGTATCCCGAGCCGGGCGCGGGGGGAGCGATTCCCTCTCGCTCCGAGCACAGCCTGATGAAGGTGGACTTCGAGCGGGCCATCCCGATCGAGTTCTGGCGGGAGGTGGTGGATCGGGTGGCGGCCGAGCTGCCGGACACCCTCCTGCTTGCCGAGGCCTTCTGGATGATGGAGGGCTATTTCGTGCGCACCCTCGGGATGCATCGCGTCTACAACAGCGCCTTCATGAACATGCTCAAGGCCGAAGAGAACGCGAACTACCGGGCCACGATCAAGAACACCCTCGAGTTCGATCCGGACATCCTGAAGCGATTCGTCAACTTCATGAACAACCCGGACGAGGAGACCGCCGTCGCCCAGTTCGGCAAGGGCGACAAGTACTTCGGGGTCTGCACTATGATGGTCACGATGCCGGGGCTTCCAATGTTCGGACACGGCCAGATCGAGGGCTTCGCGGAGAAGTACGGAATGGAGTACCGCCGGGCCTATCGAGAGGAGAGCCCCGACGAGGATCTCGTCCGCCGCCACGAGCGGGAGATCTTCCCGCTCATGAAGGAGAGGTACCTCTTTGCCGAGGTCGATTCCTTCCGTCTCTACGACTTCTACAGCGACGGTCAAAGCGTCAACGAGAACGTCTTCGCCTACTCCAACCGCCGCGGCGAGGAGAGGGCGCTGATCGTCTACAACAACTGCTTCCAGCGCACCGCCGGATGGGTGAACTACTCGGTACCCTACGCGATCAAGGAGCCCGGCAAGGGCAAGCGGAAGGTCCGCGCAACCCTCGGCTCGTCGCTCGGTCTCCGGGGCGAGGGAGAGGCTTTCACCATTCTGCGCGAGCAGCACAGCGGGCTTTCCTTCATCCGCTCGAGCAGGGAGCTCGGCGAACGGGGGCTCTACGTCGAGCTTTCCGGCTACCAGACCCAGGTCTTTCTGCGCATCGTCGAAATCCAGGACAACGAGCACCGTCACTATGCCAGGCTCGCCGCTCGCCTTGAAGGCAGGGGCGTCGCCGACATCGATGCGGCCCTGAAGGAGGTCTTTCTCGAGCCCCTCCATCAAGCCTTCTCGCGGGTCGTGAGCGCCTCCACCCTCGCCCGCCTCGCCGAGGCTGCCGAGCTCGATGAGGGCGCACCTCCCCTCGCGCCCCTCACCGACGACTACCGCGAGTTTCTCCGAATCGGGAGCGACTTTTCGGGCGGGAGCTACCGCGAGGAAATCCTCTCCCAAATGACGCGGGGCCTCAAGGCCGTCCGCGAGGTCGTCGCGCTGGCAGCCGTCCCCCCCTCTGCGGGCGACAGCTATGCAAGCTACCTCGGCCTCGGACTGCAGCTCAGCCGCTACGCCCCGTATCTCCTACTGTGCGCCGCGCTCCTGAAGCCGATCGGGGGGATCTTCTCCGGGGAGCTTGCCGCAGAGAGCCGCAGCCTCATCGACGAGTGGTCTCTCGGACCCTCGTGCGAGAGTGCGCTCCGTGACCTCGCAGCCCCTCGCTCGCTCATTCCCCGGTTCGTCAAGCTGCTCAAGATCCTCGTGCGGCAGCAGGGCTGGCTGCGCGCGGTCGGCCCGGGGGAAGACGGGCTCTCCGCCATGAGCGCCTTCTTCGCCGATCCCGAAACGCAGGGCTATCTCGGCGTGAATAGATTCGAGGATACCCTCTGGTTCAACCGGGAGGCCTACCTGGACTTTGTTTGGTGGATTTCGGCCGCCGGCGCTATCGACGCCTTCGCGGCGAGCCCGCAGGCCGACGCGCGAAAGGCTGCAATCGAGCGGCTCTTTCGCATCGTGCAGGATTGGCTGAGGGTCCTCGATGAATCCGAATACCGAGTCGACAAGCTCATTGCGGCGCTCCGCGACCTGCACGAATCACGGCGCGGCACGACCCCTCCCGCAGAGGGCGCCCCGCGCAAGGGCGGCACAACCAAGCCCCGATCCGGCGCTCATTGACCACCCCGACCGGCGAACAGTAGTATTGCACCCCATGAAAGGCACCATGTTGATCACCGGAAGGGAGACGCCGCTCGGCGCCGCGCTGATCGAAGGGGCGATCGCCGCCGAGCACTCGGTGGTTGCCACGTCGGACGGGGCGCCGCGAAAGCGCCCGCGGCGCGGCAAGGAGCGCGAAGAGAAGGAGACCGGCGAGCGACTGCTCCTCGTGCCCTGGACGAGGCAGTCCGCCCTGTCGGCGAGGAACGTCGTGCTGCGGGGGCTGTCGACCTTCGACTCGATCGATGAGGCCGTCATCGTCCACAGCGCGACCAGGGAGTCTCGCCCTCTGCACGAGCTCACCGTCGCGACGATCCAGCAGGGAGTCGACGTCCTCATCAAAAGCGAGCTCTTTCTCATCCGCGAGGTCCTGCACTACTTCATGCGAAAGGGAGGCGGGGTTCTCTCTCTCGTGCTCAACACCGAGGGCGATGAAGCCCTCTCGACGATGGACTCGGCGGCGGCCGCGAGCTTCGCTGCGATCATCAAGACCGTCATGAACACCTATCAGAACGAGCCCGTGACGATCAACGGTTTCGAGACGGCCTCCGCCGACTCAGGCGAGTATGCCTCGTTCATCTTGAGCAGCCTCGCCGAGGGCTCGACCGCCGGGAGGCTCTATCGCTTCGGCGATCGCTCGGGCTTTCGCCACTTCTCCTTTCGCAAGAAGTAGCCGCGGCTCGCGAGTTCGCTCACAATTGACTAACCTCCGGGGAAAAAGCTAAGGTTGCCGCATGAAAATCTGGGTGAAGCTGCTCGTGGGAAGCATCGTCGGAGTTCTCCTCGGCCTTTTTCTCCCGCTCAACGACGGAGCGACCAGTCAAGTCCTCTCCACGGTCTCCGATATCATCCTGAATATCGGGAAATGGGTGATTTTCCCGCTGGTCTTCTTCTCGCTTGCGGTCGGCACCTTCGAGCTGCGGCAGGAAAAGAAGGTGCTTCGCGTCTACGGGAGAATGCTGCTCTACATCGCGGCGGGGGCGCTCGCCCTGGTGATCTTCGGGGTAATCTCGGTCATCGCGTTTTCACCGGCGCGCATCCCCATCATCGACGAGGCGCACGTGGCCTTCGCGATTCCCACCTTCACCGAGATTCTCTACCAGCTCTTTCCGGCGAATCTCTTCCTCATCTTCACCGATAAGGGCAGCTACCTCCTGCCGATCGCCTTCTTCGCCTTCTTTCTCGGGCTCAACTTCACCTTCGACCGGTTGATCACCAAGCCCACCACCCAGCTCTTCGATTCCCTTTCCCGAATCTTCTACCATATCAACAGCTTCATCACCGAGGTGATCGCCATTGGGATGATCGCGCTCGCGGCCTTCTTCGTCGTCGGAATCCGCGGCGATGCCGATTTCAATCTCTTTTCTCAGCTCATCATCGTCCTCGGCATCGACACCGTCATCATCGTCTTTGGGATCTTCCCGATCTTGCTCTACTATTTCGCCGAAAAGGAGAATCCCTACCGTTGGCTGTACGGAACCATCGCCACGGCCTTCACCGGCTTCTTTTCGGGCAATACCTACTTCTCCCTCTCGATGC
>DAHVAK010000030.1 GCA_027314665.1 Spirochaetales bacterium | reverse complement strand
AGGCTTGCCACGGCGCTTGCGGCGTAGACCGCGAGGGGGCCCGAGGCGGTCAGGGTGACGCTTGAGCCTGAAAGGCTGCTCGCCACCGCCGAGGGGGAGCTGCCGACGGCGGTGAGGTAGGTGGTGGTGGAGAGGCTCACGGTGATGGTGGCTCCGGAGGTGGCGTCGCTAAAGAGCACGCTCTGGTTGGCGGCGTAGCGCCCGGAGCCCTCGGAGGCCACGGGGGTAGCCACCGGCGCGTTGAGGGAGTAGGTGACCTTCGAGACCGGCCCCGGGGTGGTGGAGGGGTCGACGGCCATCGCCTCGATGGTGACGGTGTGGAAGCCCGAGTCCGGCGGGGAGAGGGCGATGGTGGCCGAGGGGCCGAGCACCTGAGAGGAGCCGGTGGTCGGGGCGGCGGGGCTCTGGTTGTCGTAGCTTACGAGGTAGTAGTAGGTGGTGGAGCCCGTGGCGCTTGAGCTGCTTAGGGTGAACGAGGGAGCGGTGGAGCTCCAGGAGAGGTGCACCCCGTCAGGGTTCAAGACCCCGCCTGCCGGCACGTTGAGCGCGATCGTCGGCACCACGCTATCGGCGCTGTAGGTGATGAGGAAGCCCGCCGAGACGGCGGGGCTGGAGATGTAGCCCGACTGGACGGCCACCGCGCGCAGGGTGATGCTCGCGCCGTTGGCGCCGCTTACGGTGATGGGGCCTGAGTAGAGGGTGCCGTTTGAGGCGGAGGGAAGGGAGCCGTTGGTGGTGTAGTAGGCCGAGGCGCCCGCGGGATAGGAGAGGGTGACCGGCTGGTTGTTGGGCGCGTTGCCCCCTGCGGGGCTGAAGGTGGGGGAGGCGAGGGTGGAGGTGCCTCCGATGGAGTAGTTGATGGTGAAGCCCGCCGAGACGATCGCGCTTGAGATGCCGCCCTTCACGGCGATGGCCTTGATGGTCTCCACGGTGCCGTTTCCGGCCACGGGGATGGGCCCTGCGTACAGGGTGGAGCCCGAGCCGGGGTTGGAGCCGTCGGTGGTGTAGTAGATGGCGGCCCCTGAGACCGCCGAGAGGCTGACCGACTGGTCGGTGCCGAAGACCCCGCCGCCGGGGGAGATGGAAGGGGGGGCGACGCTGTTCTTTGGTCCGGTGAGAAAGGGATTGGTGCAGGCCGCGACAATGAGGGCCTCCAGCCCAAGCGCCGCCAAGGCCAGTGCGGCACGCCACTTCCGAGCAGAGCGTGGCTCGCAAGGCCTCCTGCGCGCCTCTGGTCGCGAAGCATCATGCATCCGCGCCACTCGTTCCATGGAGGAAATTGTAAAGCAAATCAGTCAGGAAAACAATGGAGGACTATGGGGAAAGACAGCTTGAGCGGAAGAACCCCGGACACCCGCGGAGTGCCGGCGTCCGGGGTGGCGTTACAGGAGGCTGCCGGGTTGGGCTGCCCGCGATCACGCCGCGGCTGGCGGATGCGAGCCCGACGACTCCTCGAGATTCTCTTCGGTTGACAACCTCCTCGCTACCGGATAGTGTTACCCAAGGGTAGGAACCAACCCCGCGCGCCCGCCCGGGGGGCGGCGCACATTTACGAAAGTGGTGGCAGGATGGCTCTGACCTACAATGCCCTGATCGATCTCGCTAAGCAGGAGACGCAGGGTCTGTCGCTGCGATCCCTCGGCGAGCTCACCACGTGCCGAAACGAGATCGGGCTCCCCATCGTCCGCAACCTCCTCATCAATCTCTTTTCCTTGAAGCTCTTGTTCCGCTTCGCCGGCGCCGCGAAGGCGGCGGACCTCGTCGACGCTCTCAGCCGGCTCCTGGAGCGCTACGAGTACGGCGAGATTGCGCGGGGGCGCGCCGTGCTCGATCTCAGCAACAGGGTTTTCGCGCGGCTCATCGAGCTTTCGGGGAGCCTCGAGACCCACGCGTCGCTCGGCGCGCGGATCGGGATACGCTCGCGGAGCGTGCGCACCCAGGACCTTGAAGAGGAGCTTTCGCGCATGCTCAACCTCGAGGAGTTCCCCCGCACCGCGAGCCTGCTGAACCTTACCTCCCGCGCAGCCTACCGCGAGGCGCTCCTTGCCTACGTCGCGCGCGGTCACGAGGAGGGGAGCCACATCACCCTGGCAGCGATGGACCTCCTCGAGCACGGCGAACAGATCCCCGAGCTGCTCACGATTCTCGAGAGCCTCGCGGTGCGCGGGGCGCTCCTGGCTACCGGGCTCCTTGAGCTTCAGGGCAGGCGGAGCCGCTCGCTCGGCGAGGCGAGCCCCCACGAGAGCATCGCCTACCTTATCTTTCGCACCGAGGCCCCCTGGGAGCCTTCGGAGCGCTTCTCGCGCCTTCCGGCGTTCCGGGTTGCTGCCCTCTACGATCCGAGGATCGCCTCCGGCGACGGGGAGGGATGGACCCCGGAGGTGCCGCCCCTCGACCCGGAGCTGGTCGTGAAGGCCCTCGCCGGCGAGCTCGCCGAGCCGAGCCATTCGGCGGCGGCGGAAGAGCGCGCGCTCGTGCCCGCCGGCGAGACCGGGCTTGCCACGCTGGGGCAGAAGCCCCCGGCACGAAGATTCGCGAGGGAGCGGAGCCTGCGGGAGCGGATTCAAGGGCTTCGCGAGCGCCGCACGACCATCGGCTTCAAGCTGATCTTCATCACCTCCATTATCCTCGTCGCGTCGCTCACCGCGATGATTCTCATCGCCTCCTCCTTCTTTCAGAAGGACGTGACGACCCGCATCGAAGAGAACAACCACACTCTCGCCCAGGTGACCGGCCTCGCCGTGCAGCGGGAGTTCCAGACGACCGTCTCGAACACGCAGCTCTTCCTGAACATGGTGAGCCGCTTCCAGGCGGTGCCCGCGGCGGCGCAGATCCTAAAGACCGCCTTCTTCGCGCAGAGCACGGGGATCGGCTACGTGGGTATCCCCGGAGAGGTGGGATTCTACAACGACTCCCTCCTCGACGGGCGGCAGCTCCACCACGAGGATGTCCTCAACGCGATCAACTCCCACCAGTCCGCGCTGAAATCGGTTGCGTCGAGCATAACCTCGGTGATCAACCTCTCGCCCCAGTTGAAGAGCCCGATGCTCGCGATCGTGCTTCCCTTCCGACAGAACAACACCCTCGTGCCCTTGGTGATCGTGAGCGCCCTCGACCCCTTCGTGCAGGCGGTGCAGACGAGCGGGATCACGCAGACCTTCGTGGTGAACGCCAAGGGGCAGCTCATCATCGATCCGGACCTCACCCTTCTCGGCGGCGACATCGACTACTCGAAGCTGCCGATCGTGCGGCAGATGCTGAAAAGCCCTATCGACAACGGCGAGCTGCAGTACAGCGACTCACGCGGGGTGCGCTACCTCGGCTCCTTCAAGCGGGTATCCTTCGCAGGAATCGGGATCGTGTCGACCGCGCCGACGAGCAAGGCCTTCGAGGCGGTGCGCGCAATCGAGCGGCGGAATCTCTATCTCATGGTCGTGGTGCTCGCGCTCGCGATCCTCGTCGTCTACTTCTTCTCCAAGACCATCACCCGTCCGGTCGGGCGGCTCGTCGACGCAGCCCAGCAGGTCGAGATCGGGAACTTCCTCCTCGACTTGAAGGCTACCACCCACGACGAGCTCGGGCTGCTCACCGAGACCTTCGTGCACATGGGGCGCGGGCTCCACGAGCGCGAGCGGATCAAGGACGCCTTCGGGAAGTTCGTGAGCAAGAGCGTCGCCGAGCAGGTCATGCGCGAGGAGGTGCGCCTCGGCGGCGAGCGAAAGGTCGCGACCATCTTCTTCTCCGACATTCGCTCCTTCACCGCGATCTCCGAGAAGCTCCAGCCCGAAGAGGTGGTCGAGTTCCTGAACGAGTACATGACCCGGATGGTCGAGTGCGTGAACGAGACCGGAGGGGTGGTGGACAAGTTCATCGGCGACGCGATCATGGCGGTGTGGGGGATCCCCGTCTCCCGGGGCAATGACGCGGAAAACGCCATCAACGGCGCCCTCATGATGCGGGCGGCCCTCCAGGAGTTCAATCGCGGCAGGGGCAGCGCCTCGCGCCCGGTCATTCGCATCGGCTGCGGGCTCAACAGCGGTCCAGTGGTGGCGGGGCAGATCGGCTCGACGGAGCGCATGGAGTACACGGTTATCGGCGACCCGGTCAACCTCGCCTCGCGGATCGAGGCCCTCAACAAGCCCTTCGGGACCGACATCCTCATCAGCCAGGACACCTACACCCTGGTGCAGGAGATCTTCGAGGTGGTCCCCCAGCTCAAGATCAAGGTGAAGGGCAAGAGTGATCCTCAGCAGATCTTCGCCGTGCTGGGGCGCAAGGACGACCTTCATCGCCCGAAGAGTCTCCGTGAGCTGCAGCGGCTGATCGGGGTCGACCCCGCGTCCTTGAAGAAGCAGAAGGCGGGCGGGGAAGAGGTGAAGTATGAGATCCTGGATGAATGATCTCGTCGTCACCTTCTCGACCCTCGCGGTAGCCGCAGGGTTCGGCTACCTTTACTACCGGGACATCAATCAGCAGATCGGAGCGGGCAACCAGAAGCCCATCGGTACGATTACCTACCTGCGCAATGAGACGCAGAGGCGCTTCGGGGACCGCGTGGTGTGGCAGCAGCTGCGCGACAACAGCGAGCTCTACAATCTAGACAGCATCCGCACCTCGGCGAACTCCGACGCCGTCATCCGCCTCGCCGACGGAACCCAGATCGCGATGAGTCCCGACACCCTCATTACCCTCGACTGGGGTTCGAAGGCGAAGACCGTGGACTTCCTGAGCGGGTCGATCACGGCGATTCGCTCGGGGCCTCCCTCCGGCGGTTCGACGGCAGGCGGTGGGCCGACGGCCGCCGCCGGAGCTCCGGGCGCCGCTCGGGCGGGGACGCCCGCAGGCGGCGCCGCCGGGCCCGCAGGCAGCTCCGCGAGCGAGGGGCTCGTCATTCGCAGCGGGCGCTCGCAGGTCATGGTCGAAGCGGCGACGGTCAACCTCTCGCGGGCGGGCAGGGGGAAGCTCGCCGTGAGCGTGGCCTCGGGGGAGGCGAGCGTTGCGGTCGGAGGCTCGGTCCGGACGGTTTCTGCCGCGCAGGTGGCCGAGGTCAACGGCGCCGCAGGGACCGCCGCGGTCTCGAACCTCGCGCTTGCTCCCGTCGCGCCGGTTTCGGGCGCTATCTTCGTCACTCAGGGGGACGCGGTTCCGGTCGACTTCTCCTGGCAGTCCGAGGTTGCCGAAAAGGGCTACACCCTCCAGATTGCCGCGAGCCCCGACTTCGGTCGGGAAGTGCGCACCGTTGCCGCGAGCGGCGAGCACGCAAGGCAGAGCGTGCCAACGGGGGTCTACTACTGGAGGGTGAGCGCCGGCGGCGCGACGAGCCCCGCGGAGCAGCTCACGGTCCGCCGAGACGTTCCCATCGTTCCCGAGACCCCTGCGGCCGACTCGGTCTTCGGCTACGACGCGACGCTCCCCCTCATCAACTTCAGCTGGAGCCCGTCGCAGGTGACCGGGCGCTACGAGCTTGAGGTCGCCTCCGACGCGCAGTTTTCGAACATCGTGGACCGGGTGGAGGCGGCGACGACCGGGATTGCGGTCAACACCCTCGCGGCGGGAAGCTATTACTGGCGGGTCGTCCCGTTGTACAGCTTCGGCACCGCGGCGGGAGGGGAGCCTTCCGCCGCCGCCTCCTTTTCGATCGTGCGCGACACGAATCTGAAGGCCGCCACCCTGGTGGCCCCCGCAGAGGGGGCGGACCTGAACACCCTCTCCATCAATTCCGCAGGGCTCCTCTTCAACTGGACCGCGGACAACGCCATGGCGAGCTGGACGCTCACGGTCGCGCGTGACAGGGCTTTGAGCGACGTCGTGCTCCGAGAGACGACCATCAACAACTTCTACCTGCGGCGGAAGCCGCTCATCCCCGGAAGCTACTACTGGCAGGTGCGCGGGGTCGACGCCTACGGGGTGAAGTCTCCGCCCTCGGCGATCAGGAGCTTCAAGGTCCACCGGCGCACCGCGACGATCAATCTGAAATCCCCCGAGGCGAACTGGGCTTACGACGGGGCAACCTTTGCGAACGTTCCCGTGGTGTGGCAGAGCGATATCCTCGGCGCCTACGAGGTCCAGCTCTCGACGCGGGCCGACTTCTCGGCCCTCTACAGCCAGATCAAGACCACCTTCAACAATGCAACCTTCGGAGTCATTCCCCCGGGGACCTACTTCTGGCACGTGCTGCTCCTCTCCCAGGACGGCTCGACTCTCCTTTCCAGCGGCGATGAGTCCTTTACCGTGCTCCCCCCGCTGGTGGCCCCGCTCGCCGTCACCCCCGCGCCAGGCAAGGGCTTCGACCTCATCAATGCGCCGAACCTTCCCTTCCGGTGGGACGGCGATCCGCGCAGCGATTTCTACGATTTCACGCTCTATGGTCCGGGAGGGGCGAACGGAGGGATGCGGATCATCGCAAGCGCGAAGAACCTCACCGTGAACGAGTTCATCCTCAAGGACCTGGGCGGGTTGGTTGCCGGCAACTACACTTGGGAGGTCACGGCGCACAATCCCGCGGGGCCCTCCCTGAGCGCCCAGGAGAGCCAGCCGACCCTGGCCAACTTCACGATCCGCCACCTGCGAATCATCCCGCGCCCGCGGCTCCTCCGCCCCAGCCCGAACATGGTAATCGACGGCCCCTCGGCGCTCGACCACGGGGTCGCCTTCAGCTGGGTGAGTCCGGACCCGGAGGGCTCCGCGATCGTTCAGGTGGCCGCCGACCGGAGCTTTTCGAAGAGCCTCAAGCAGATTCCCGCCGGTCCGGGCACGAGCAGCGTCTCGCTCCCCGAGCTCCTTCCCGGGACCTACTACTGGCAGGTAAAGGCGATGACCCACGACGGGATCGACGCGCCCCCCTCGGCGATCAACGAGTTCACGGTGGCGACGCTCCCCTCCCTCGCGCAGCCGACGGGAGTCTCCCCCGCACCGGGGCAGATCGTGAACATGTGGAACCAGCCGGCCCTCGAGCTCTCGTGGCGAGCGGTAAGCGATGCGACGAGCTACAGCATCTCGCTTGCCGATGCCGCAAACGGCAGGGTCATCTTCTCGGCCACGAATGTAGTCGGGACCTCCTATCGATATACCGAGCTTCGCAATCTAAACGTCGGCGACTTCGTGTGGACGATCCAGGCAACGCAGACGGATCGTTCCGGTCAGGCGGTGCGCTCCAGCGAGCCGCTGAAGATCAAGTTTTACATCGCCCTGGGGAACAAGATTGGCCCTGCGGATATCAACTCGCCGCGCCGCTTCTTCGTCCACTGACGGGCGCGGGCGCTCTGCCCGCCTGTCGATCGCCCTGCTGTGGCTCCTCGCCGCCACGCTGGCGCCCCTTGCCGCGCAGCAGCTCCCGGCGGCGCCGGCTCCGGAGGGCTCTCCGTCGGAGGCAGCCGCCGGCGGACAGGCGCCCGCCCCCGCCGGCAAGGTGGTCGGGGCGCCGGAGCGCCACATCGTGGTCTCCTGGAAGAAGGTGGAAGGGGCGATCCGCTACGAGGTCCTCATCCGCCCCCTCGGGGGGGACATCCTCATCGACCGCTCCACGGCGAACACGAGCATCCACGAAGTGCTCCCCCCCGGGACCTATCAGGTGCGGGTCATCTCCTACAACCTCTTCGACCGTCCGGCCAGCCAGTCCGTGTGGCGCTATCTCGACGTGATCCAGGTCTTCACACCGGTGGTAAGCAGGGTCGCCCCGAGCATTCTGTATTCCGGTGTAGAGTCGAGCCCCATTGCGGTCGACGGCGCCAACTTCCTCACGGAGACCACCGTGGAGCTGCTCCGTGACGGCAAGATCGCGGCCAGGGCGACCGTGGAAGAGGTTGCGGACAAGAGGCTTGCCGGGCGGATCGACCTTGCCTCGGTCGCTCCCGGGCGCTACGACCTTCGGTTGGGGAATCCCGAGAATCTTTCGACGATCGTGCCCGGGGCCGTTGAGGTGCGACCGCGCATCCAGCCGGAGCTTTCCGCGCTCTCGCTTTCCGCCGGCTACAATGACCGCATCTACCGTCAGGTGGCCGTCCGTGGCACTGGTTTCATCGAGGGGACGACCTTCTTCTAGAAGAGCGGCAAGGGCCGCATCGATATCCCCGGCGCGCGGATACGCTCGAGCAGCGAGGGGAGCCTCGACATCAACCTCGGCGACGCCGTCCCCGGCGTCTATGATCTCGTCGTTGCCAACCCCGGGGGCTTGAGCGCGACGCTTGCTCGCGCGATGAAGGTCGAGAACATCACGATCCCGCAGTTCGTGTCGATGAGCCCCACGACCTTCACGCTCGGGGAGAGCAGCGGGGAGTTCGTCCTTCGCGCGCGCGAGCTGATCCCCGAGGCGCGGATCTTCTTAAAGCGGTCGAACGCCCTGATTCCGATCCTTCCCGCCGGGACCCTGACGGCCGAGGCGGGCAAGAAGCCCGTCGGCGGAGCGAGCACCCCATCTGCGGTTCAGACCCTTTCCCTCCGCGCCGACCTCCGGACGATCACCCCGGGACGCTACGACCTTGTCATCGAAAACTCGCTGAACCTCACGACGGTGGTCTCGGGTCTCGTGAGCGTCAATCCCGAGCCGCCCAAGCGCTTCCTCCACCCTTCATCGATCAAGGTTACGGCCGGCTATCCCTACGTCCTCTCCTTGAGCCCGAGCTTCGCCAACGCGGTCACCGGCTCGATGCTCGGAGGGGACGTGGATGCCGCGATTCCCCTGGGGGTGAGGTTCTTTCCGCACGTGCCGGGGATTCGCGACATGGGGATCGAGATCGAGGTGGGCGATTCTTACTACACCAATCTTGGCGGGGGCGGGGCGACGAGCCTCAACCTCTCGACGGTGGGCACGAACCTCTACTATCGAACCCCCTTCAACTTTCCCCTCAATGCCGTTGTTCGCGCCGGCTACGGGCTCTCCTACAGCCTCTTCAGGCTTTCGACGGCGCAGCAGTCGGCGAGCGGCTCCTCGATGGACTTCTACGTGAAGGCCGGAACCGGCGCCGAGCTCGACCTCGGGAAGCTGATCACCTTCGAGCTTGGAGCGGAGTGGATGCGCGTCCTCTATGCGAGCGCGAACCTCGACTCGCTTCGTCTCTACCTGCGGGGCGGCGTCCGCCTCGGGCACTAGACCTGCGGCAGATCGAGATTGTGCTGTCGGCGCCCTGCTAGTCGCAGGCCGAGCCGTAGCGCTCGAAGTCGATCCACTCGCAGCCCAGCTTGGTGGGCGGCGGATGGCCCGGCTTGTACAGCTCGATCTCCCCGTGATCGAGGAAATCGGCGTACTTCCGCCAGGACATCTCGGTCTCCTCGGCGCTCACGAAGAGGGTCTTGTTTCCGCGCAGGGCGTCGAGGAGGAGCTTCTGATACGCCTCGGGGATCTCGACGTCGAACTCATCTTCATAGCAGAACTTCATCGTCGTGCGGGCGAGCCGGACCTCGCTTCCGGGGGTCTTGCTCGCAAGGTCGAGGATGATTCCTTCGGCGGGTTGGATCTTGAAGATGACCCGGTTGGGTTGGACCCGTCCTTCCTGGTTGAACAGGAGATGGGGCAGGGGCTTCAGCTGGATGCCGATCTCGGTGCCCTTGCGGTCCAGGGCCTTGCCGACGCGGATGTAGATCGGGACACCGGTCCAGCGGAAGTTGTCGATGTGGAGCTTGATCTCCGCGAAGGTTTCGGTCGTCGAGTCGGGCTTTACCCCCCGCTCGCTGCGGTAGCCCTCGTATTGGTAGCGATGAACCGAGTCGATCGAGATGGTCTTCAGGACGTTGACCTTCTGGGCGCGGATCTCCTCGGCGTCGAGGCTCACGGGCGCCTCCATCGTCATGAGGCACAGGAGCTGCATCAGATGATTCTGGGCCATGTCGCGGATGATCCCCGAGCCGTCAAAGTAGTCCCCGCGATCCTCCACCCCGATGGTCTCATAGGCGCTGATCTGGATCGAATCGATAGCCGCCGAGCTCCAAATGGGATGGAAGAGATTGTTGGCGAAGCGAAAGACCAGGATGTTCTGAACGGCTTCCTTCGCGAGATAGTGGTCGATGCGGAAGATCTGGGACTCGTCGTAGACCGCGTGGAGCTCCTCGTTGAGCTTGCGGGCCGACTGGTAGTCGTAGCCGAAGGGCTTCTCGATGATGATCCGCGTCTCGGCGCCGAAGCCCTCCGCCGCAAGCTCCCGCGCGCGCTGGGCGTAGACCGAGGGAGGAAGGGCCATGAAGATGATGATCTGCTCGAAGGTGCCCTTGCCGTCGACGTACTTTTTTAGTCCCTCCATCCCGACGTAGTAGTGCAGGAGCCGCGCGAAGTCCTCGGGGACATCGAAGCGCGAGCGAAAGGCCTCGGGGCTGTATTCGGTCCGACCCGTGCCGATGATGACGTTGGTCTCATCGATCTCGCCCTGCTCGTAGAGCGTGGCAAGCGCCGGGATGAGCTTGCGCTTCGCGAGGTCACCCGAGGCCCCCAAGATCACGATCGCCGAATGAGAGACTGCCATGCTTTTTAACTCCTCCACCGCATCCGGGGAATATACTGCTTGGCCCGCAAATGGACAAGAAGGGACAGCTGCGGGCGCCCGCGGAAGCAGAAAACATTTGACAACTCGCGGGAAGCGGACGGTATAATCCTACTTATTTGGTAGCTTTAGTAAGGAGAGAGACAATGGAAAGTCGTCCCGCTCGCAAGGGTGCGCGCTGGCTTCTCGTCCTGCTGCTTGCGCCCTTTGTCGCCCTGCTGTGGCCGCCGTTCTACAACGCGGTCCAACCGCAGTTCATCGGCATCCCCTTTTTCTACTGGTTCCAGCTCCTGTGGGTCATCATCACCTCCGTCATTACGGCCGCGGTCTATTTCGCCGGCGCCTGACGGATTCAAAAAGTGAGGTAGTTGTACATGATCAATTGGGTTGCACTCTCAGTTTTCATCTTTTTTTTCCTTGTCGTGACCGTCGTGGGTTTCCTCGCGGCACGGTGGCGACGGGGCGATCTGAACTCGCTCAATGAGTGGGGTCTGGCCGGCCGGCGCTTTGGAACGGTCATCGTTTGGTTCCTTCTCGGGGGAGATCTCTACACCGCCTACACCCTCGTCGCGGTGCCGGGCCTGGTCTACGGCGTGGGCGCCCTCGGTTTCTTCGCCGTTCCCTACACGATCTTCATCTATCCCCTGGTATTCGTTCTCATGCCGCGCTTCTGGAAGATCTGCAAAGAAAATGGGTACATCACCCCTTCCGACTTCGTCGAAGGACAGTTCGGCGGAAAGACCCTTGCGCTCGTGATTGCCCTGAGCGGGATTCTCGCGACGATGCCCTACGTCGCCCTCCAGATGTTCGGCATCGCCGTGTCGGTCGCCCAGATGGGCATCAATCCGGAGATCGCCCTTATCGTTGCCTTCGTGATCCTGGCGGCCTACACCTATACGAGCGGCTTGCGGGCCCCGGCCATGATCGCGCTCGTTAAGGATGCAATGATCTTCATCGTCCTGATCGCTGCGGTCATCTTCATTCCGATCGCCCTCGGCGGCTTCGGGGCGATCTTCCATGCCGCCCAGGCGAAGGGCGTAACCGACCCGGCCTTCCACTTCACCCTCGCTCCGGCCCAGTTCCTGCCCTACACCACCCTCGCCCTCGGCTCCGCCCTTGCCCTGTTCCTCTATCCGCACGCCCTCACCGGGACCTTGAGCAGCGCGAGCCCCGAGGTGGTCAAGCGCAACGCCTCCATGCTCCCCGCCTACTCCCTGCTCCTCGGCCTGCTTGCCTTCATGGGCTTCATGGCAATCGCGGCCCACGTGGTTCCCCCGAAGGCCTATGGACCGAACGGGATCGTTCCCGCCCTGATCGCGAAGATGTTCCCCTCCTGGTTCGCTGGCTTCGCCTTCGCGGCAATCGCGATCGGCGCAATGGTTCCCGCCTCCATCATGTCCATCGCAGCCGCCAACCTCTTCACGCGCAACATCTACCGCCCCTACATCCGCCCCAACTACAGCGCGAAGGAGGAGACGACCGTCGCCAAGATCGCCTCGCTCGTCGTGAAGCTCGGGGCCCTGCTCTTCATCATCTTCATCCCCACGACCTTCATCATCAACTTCCAGCTCCTCGGGGGGATCATCATCATCCAGACCCTCCCGGCGGTCTTCCTCGGGCTGTTCACGAAGTGGCTCAACCGCTGGGCCCTGGTGATCGGCTGGGTGGTGGGAATCGCGAGCGGGATCTACATGTTCGTGGCGGCGCACAACGCCTCGATCTATACCTTCGTGATCGACGGTCACCCCTACGGAATCTACTCCGCGCTCACCTCCGTGGTCCTGAATCTCGTGGTCGGGGTGGTGCTTACCCCGGTGTTCCGCTCACTGGATTTGCAGACAAGGAGGGGAGAGGCAAGGGCAGAAGCCTAGCCCCATCCTCGAGCACACCGGTTCGGGGGCGGCTCCGCTACCGGTTCGGCGACTTGGCTGAAGAAAAAAACGGCACCCGGCGCGTTCGCGCCGGGTGCCGTCATGGTCTCTCCAACAACCTTCCGTCGGGCGTCTAGAAGGGGCGATCGGCGAGGTACTTGTAGCTCTCCTGCTGCTGCTTCACGGTGTCCTTCAGCGAGACGAGGAGCTCCTCGGCGCGGGCCGGGCTCGCCGCTTTGAGCGCGCGGAAGCGGATCTCGCTGTAGACGTAGTCTTCGACCGAGGTGGAGGGCTCGCGCGAATCCATCGTGAGGGGATTCTTGCCCCCCTTGGCATTCTCGGGATTGAAGCGGTAGAGGGGCCAGACCCCGCTCGTGACGGCGGCCTTCTGTTGATCCATGCCCCTGGTCATATCGATCCCGTGGTTGATGCAGTGGCTGTAGGCGATGATGATCGACGGACCGTCGTAGGCCTCGGCCTCGAGGAAGGCCTTGATGGTCTGCAGGCGATTGAAGCCCATCGCCACCCGCGCGACGTAGACGTAGCCGTAGCTCATCGCGATCATCCCGAGGTCCTTCTTCTTGATCGTCTTGCCCGCGGCGGCGAACTTGGCGATCGATCCGGTCGGGGTCGCCTTCGACATCTGGCCGCCGGTGTTGGAGTAGAGCTCGGTGTCCAGCACCAGGACGTTGACGTTGCGGCCCGAGGCGAGGACGTGGTCGAGCCCCCCAAAGCCGATGTCGTAGGCCCAGCCGTCGCCCCCGAGGATCCAGACC
>DAHVAK010000025.1 GCA_027314665.1 Spirochaetales bacterium | reverse complement strand
CTCGGTAGTAGGCGACCGCCAGCAGTCCTACGCGCGTCGGATCGGAGCCGAAGGAACGAGACCCAATCACGTCGGCTCGCGGATTGGTGTAGACGTCGGCGTCGGGGGCGAAGTCCATGTTGATCCCGAGGGCCGCGAGCTCGCGCCCGATGTAGAGCCCGGTCCGATAGGCGTCGCTCGGCAGGTTGGTCGCCCCGATGGCCATGTTGCCGGGGGTGATCGAGGTATCCCCCTTGATCTGGCGCACCCAGCCGCCCTCCTGGTCTGTCGCCACGAGGAGGGGGATGCGAAACCGCGTCTCCAGGGCAGCACCCTGCATCGCGTCGATGCTCTTCGTCAGGTCCGCCAGGCTCGTCGCATTCCAGCCGAAGATCTTGACCCCGCCGAGGCCATGGTCGCGAATCCAGGCGAGAATCTCGGGGGAGGGGAGCTCCCCCGTGTAGCCGAGCATGAAGACCTGCCCCAGGAGCTCCTCATCGCTCATACGGGAGATGAGGATCTGCGCGAGCGCACTCGGCGGGACGGGGGTGAAGAAGGTTGGCCGGACTCCGCCGCCGCCCCCGGCGTCCCCCTCTTGGCGCGTGGGAGCCGTGGAGCCGGCCTGTCCGACCAGGGCGAGGGCAGGCGAGCGGCTCGCTCGGGCGGGCGGCTCCGCCCGAAGCTGCGAGATCGAGCCGGAGAGCAGGACGCAGAGGATGAGCGACAGGAAGGCCCCTCTCACAAGCTTCGATTCCATGCATCCCCCGTATACTTCTCCCGGTAGAGGCGCTCGGCCCGCTCGCGCTCCTCCTCGGTAAGGGAGTTCGGTGTCGCCTGGAGCGCGGCGCCGATGGCGTGAGCAAAGGCGCTTCGCGCCGCGACGAAGTCGACCGGCTCCCCCATCTCCTCGCTCACGGAGGAGGCATGGCTCGGATCGCCGGCTTCGGTAAGGAGGTAGCGGGTGATCTTCCGATTCATCCGGGTAAGCGGGATTGAGCCATGCTGGAGCACGGCGGTGCGGCTGAGCATTTGGGCGCTGCCGACGAGCTTCCTCCCGCTCGCGGCGTCGATCTCGTACTCGCCAGTGGAGCCGAAGCAGTCGGGATTCAGCGGGTTTCCGCGCTGGGCGGTGCTCGAGGCAGCGCTGCGGACGCCGAGCGCCGTAAGCCCGGCAAGGAGGAGGGGCGCGGCGAAGCGATAGACCTGCCGCTTGCCGAAGGGGATAAGATGATCCTTGCCGAGGATCACCGCGTAGGTCAGCTCTTCTGCGTGGAGCACCGCCTGGCCGCCGGAGGGTCGGCGCACGAAGATCAGGCCGTCGGCTGCGAGCCGCTCAAAATCGATGCTGCCGGCCGTTCGCTGAAAGCGTCCGACCGATAGGGTCGCCGGCTCGAAGCCGTAGAGGCGCACGACCGGTCCGCTCGCGCCGGAGGAGACCGATTCGAGAAGCGCCTCATCGACCGCCATGTTCCAGCGGCCGTCGGCGGCTCCCTCGACAATCAGCCGGACCGATCCTTCGTAGGCAAGCCCAATCCCTGATTCCTTTGCCACCGCGATCTCCGCCCTCTTCAGGAGAAGCATACCAACTATCGCCCCATCGTGTCGCCTAGTCCCTGCGCACCGGAGCTCTCTTTCTTGACCTCGCGGCGCCCTCCCCCTACAATCCCGCCATGAGACGGAAGGGCGTCAGCGCGCCCGCAGGCTCACCGCGACCCGCTGAATCGGTGTTCTTGCGGGCCGATTTGGGGCAAGGCAGCGCGAAAAGCGCCGTCTTGACGGAGGGTTGCTCCCGCAGTCGACGGCGCTTTCGCTGCGCACGGCGCCCGCTGCGCCGAGCCGCCGCAGCAATCGGGCTCGCCCTTGGTGCAGCCTCCCTCTGGGCTCAGAGTGAGGCGGGCGTCCCGGCGGGCGGAGGCCTCCCGCGGCTAACCCCCGACCCTTATGCGGTCGAGCTCGGCTCGACGAGCGGTCCCCTTTCGGTTGGGACGCTCATTCACGCCGCGCTCGTGCTGTCGGGGGCCGACGCCCCGACGATCGCCTCCGACACGATGCGGCTTGACGAGAGCATTGCCCGCCTGTCGCGCGAGGTCGCACCCCTCGGTGATCCCTACCGCAGGGGCGGGGCGGTGCTCGCCTACATGCACGCCCACCTCCTCACCTCCTATGACGCCACGCAGGCGAGGCTGGACAGCCTTCTCGCGACCGGACGATTCAACTGCGTCTCCTCGGCGGTGCTCTACCTCATCCTGGGTCGGGCCGTCGGCCTTGGCGTCGAGGGAGCCTACACCCCGGATCACGCCTTCTGCACCGTGAACGCGGGCGGAAGGCTCGTGGACGTCGAAACGACGAACCGCTTCGGTTTTGATCCAGGAACCAAGAAGGCCTTTCGCGACGCCTTCGGGGAGACCGGGTTCACCTACGTTCCTCCCGGCGACTACCTCCGGCGAGGTGCGACCGACGGACGGGGGCTGCTCGCCTTCATTCTTCAGGACAGAATGGCGCTCCTCGAGCAGCAGGGCAACTTCGCCGCGGCGGTGGGACTCGCCGTCGATCGTTATGCCCTCCTGCGGACGCAGGCGGCATTCATCGACGGCGCCAACGAGATGGCCAACTACTGCTCCGCCCTCAACAATCAGGGTCGCTACGCAGAGGCCCTCGCCTTCGTTTCGCGCGCAGTGCGCTCATACGGAAGCGCTCCGGTCCTGCTCCGGGCCGCGGGGGTCCTTGCGGAGAACGAGACTGCGACCCTTGCGAAGGAGGGAGCCTTTAGCGAGGCCCTGCGGGTCATTCACGAGGGGCAGGACGAGGGGTGGATCGACGACGCCGCAGCTGCCTCCCTGAGGGCAACCGTGGCGGAGCACAAGCTCCTCGCCGAGGCAAAGGGGCTGCCCTTCGAGGAGGCGGTCGCCGCGGCAACCCGCAGCTACCGCGCCGGAGAGCTTCCGCAGTCGTTCTACCGCGACTATCTGGTCTCGCTGTACGCAGCCCGGGCGAAGGCCGTCGCGGGATCGGGCGACTACCTTCGGGCCGCGACGCTGCTCGGCGAGGGCGAGCGACTTGTCGGCGATGGGAGGCTTGCGCAGGGCAGGGAGATCTACCTCGGCGATTACGCGGCGACGATCCACAACCGGTTTGCCGCCCTCTACAACGCGGGCAACGCGGGGGCCGCCATTCCCCTCCTCAAAGAGGGATTAGCCAAGCTGCCCGGAAACCCCATGCTCACCAGCGATCTCCGAGCTGCCGAGCAGGCGGCGGGAAGCCCGCGGTAGGAAGCCCCGATAGTTCGCGCGCGCGCCATAACAGGGTGCTGACAAACTCAAAGGTACCTGCCAAAACGGCGTTTTCTCGGACCAAATTGGGGCAAGAGGCCATAAAAAACGCCGTTTTGGCAGCGGGTCAATCACTTTGTCAGCACCCTGATAATCGACTAATCCTCTTTACTTTTCCGCCGATCAAGAGAGGTAAGGAGAAATAGGCTATGACATCCACTCGCGAAGCTGATCTGCTCGTGCGCACCATGAACGAAGAAAGGGATCTCCTCGAGCAGATCATGCGGCTCGAGACCCAGCTCAAGGCCTTCGTCGTGGAGCGAAGCTGGGAGGGCCTCGTACGAACCGTGGGAGAGATCGATCCCGTGGCGCAGAGGCTCACCGAGGTCGAGGCGAGGCGCGACGCGACCTTCAAAGAGCTGCAGGCAAGATTGGGCGCCGGGCCGGAAGCGGGATTCTATCAGATTGTCGTTCTCCTTCCGGAGGCAGAGCGCGAGCGGATGGCCGAAGCCTATCGCCGCCTCCGGCTCGCCGTTCTCGGGATTCAAGGGCTCAACACCACGATCGACGCCTACCTTCGGACCGTGATCCAGACCGTGCACGACGTGCTGGGCGAGCTCTATCCCTTTCGCAAGGGCAAGATCTACTCGCGCCGCGGAAAGGCGAAGCCGGTTCATTCCAACCCGATGGTCGTCAGCCGCAGGCTGTAGGAGCGTTTCGTGGAATCAACATTTACCGGTATCGAGATAGGGAAGAGGAGCCTCGTCGCCGAAACCGTCGGCCTCAACACGGTCGGCCACAACTTGGCGAACGCCTCCACCGAGGGCTACAGCCGCGAGAGGGTGGAGATGAAGCCCTTCGACCCCATCTACATGCCCGACCTGACCCGGGAGGACACCCCCGGCCAGCTGGGGCAGGGCGTCGTCGTCGCCTCCATCAAGCGCGTCACCGACCGTTTCCTGGAGGAGCGCATCGTGGCCGAAGGGAGCGCCCAGGGCTACTGGAAGACGCGCAGCGACTATCTCCTGCAGGTGGAGCAGGTCTACAAGGAGCCGAGCAACCTTTCGGTGCGCGGCCTGCTCGACAAGTTCTGGAGCGCGTGGCAGGAGCTTTCGGTCTACCCGTCGGAGATGTCAGCGCGGGAGGCGGTCCTGCAGCGCGCCCAAGCCCTGATGGACGGCATTCACCGCAACTACCGGTCGCTCCACGAGATCCGCAACGTGCTCGAGCAGGATGTGGAGGGAACCGTCCGCCAGGCGAACGAGATGATGACCAACATCGCCGCGCTCAACAAGCAGATCGTGCGGGTCAAGGCGATGGGAGACAACCCGAACGACCTTCTCGACCAGCGCGATCTGCTCGTCCGCAAGCTCTCCGAGCTCGTGCCCATCACGGTCGACAATCGGGATCCGCACGCCTTCAACGTTCACATTGGTGGAATGCAGCTCATCCAGGGCGACATCGTGCACTACCTGAAGGCGGCGCCGAATCTCGCCAACGAAGGCTACTCCGACGTCGTCTGGGCCGACTCGGGCGAGAAGGTGAACCTCCTCGGCGGCAAGCTCGGCTCCCTCGTTCAGCTTCGCGACGGGGATGTGCGCGAGGAGATCCAGAAGCTCGACAACATGACCCTGAACTTCGCGGACATGGTCAACGAGATCCACAAGAAGGGTTACGGCCTGGACGGGAAGACGGGTCTCGATTTCTTCAAGGAGTACCCTTTCGTCAACAACGCCCTCGGCAACTACGACCGCAGCGGCAAGGGCGTCTTCGACTCGACCTACCTCTTCCGGATCACGGGGGCGAACGTCCTTTCGCCCAAGCAGCAGATCGGTCTCGAAGGCACGATCACCCTTTCCGGGCCGAAGGGCGACATCAACGTCGCCTACCACCCCACCGACACCGTCGACGAGGTGATCAAGCGGATCAACGATTCCGGCGCCGAGGTCGTCGCCGGGTTGGGCAGCGACGGACACCTGAGCCTCAAAGCGACTCCCTCGCAGTCGACGAACGAGCCCGATTTCGTCATCCGCCACATCCAGGATTCCGGCCAGTTTCTCGTCGGCTACGCGGGAATCCTCAAGGGCTCCGGAGCCGCCGGGGCCTATGACTGGGGCCACGCGAATGCGGTCACCTCGCTTGCCGGGGGAGGGCTCCGTTACGCGGTCGCGCCGCTCGCCCATCCCTCAGCCTGGATCGAGGTGAACCCCGAGATCGCGAGAAGCCCGGTGAGCATCGCGGCAGGGCTCGGCTCGCATGGACAGCCCGCGGAGCCCGGCGACGGGAGCGCAGCCCTCGCCATCGCCGCCCTGCGGACCAAACCGGTGATGATCGGGCGGCTCATGAGCTTCGACGAGTTCTTCTCGAGCTCGGTGGCAGACATCGGGCTGAAAGGGCAGACCGCCCAGACCACGCTCAACACCGAGAATGCGATCATGAAGGATCTGAACGACCGCCGCCAGGCGATCTCCGGGGTGAACATCGACGAGGAGCTGTCCAACATGATCAAGTACCAGCACGGCTACGAGGCGGCTGCGCGTTTCATCAGCGTCATGGATGGGATGCTCAATACGCTCATCAACAAGATGGGGGTCTAGGAATGTACCGGGTAAGCACCAACATGTCGAACGACGACATGAGCTATTGGCTTCGCATTCGCGAGCACCAGCTCAACCAGATCGACAACGAGATGGGCAGCCAGACGCGTCTTCTCAATCTGCGCGACGACCCGCTCGCGGCGGCTCATGCCGTTCGCTTCGAATCGAGGATCACGCGCCTGAACCGCTATCAACAGAACGTCAACACCGTCATCGACACCAACAACGTCGCCGACGGCTATCTGAAGTCGGCAACCGAGATCATGCAGCGCATCCGCGAGATAGCCGTGGAGGGGGCCAACGGGACCTTCTCGAAGGGGGATCTGAACTCGATGGGCCAGGAGGTCAACCAACTCCTCAACCAGCTCGTTCAGATTGCCAACGCGCGCTCCCCCGACGGCACGACGCTCTTCGCCGGCGAGCGCGACTTGAGCCAGGCCTTTCGGACCATCTCCGGAGTCGTCCCCGGCGCCTCGCGGGAGGTGTACACGAACGTCGCCTACACCGGTACCATCGGGGAGAACATGGTGCAGATCGGAGACGGGAGCGTCATTCAGCAGAACATCCCCGGCAACCGGATCTTCTGGGCGGAGCAGCAACAAATCATCTCCAATATCAACGCGACGAGCTACGTCGTGCAAAATCCCTCTCAGATCGCGATCGACGGGCATGTGATCAATCTCGCCGCGGGCGACAACGTGGCGGCGATCATCGCAAAGATCAACGACTCGGGGGCATCCGTGAAGGCGAGCCTTGACCCGGTGAAGGACTCCCTCGTGCTCACGACCACCGCCCCGCACCAGCTTTGGCTGCGCGATGTGAGCGGCACGGTCCTTCAGGAGCTTGGGGTAACCAGCCGCGTGGGGGGAGGGCCTCCCCACAACATCGCCTCCGATGCACGGGTCTCGGGCGGATCGCTGTTCGATATGGTCATGACGCTCCGCAACGATCTCTACGCGGGGGACACGGTCGACATCGGCGGCTCCGCCCTGAAGGGGATCGACGAGGGCTTGAACAATCTCCTTGCCTCCCGCGCCGAGCTCGGGGCGATCAATGAGCGCCTGAAAGGGGTGGGGGAGCAGATCGCCTACGAGATCCCGGTCGTGCAGCAGGAAAACTCCCGAGCGGTCGATCTCGACATAACGAAGGCCATCACCGACCTGAAGATGCTCGAATACACGCACACCGCGGCGCTGCAGACCGCCGCCCGCATCCTTCCTCCCACACTCCTAGACTATCTGAGGTAATCATGCGACTGGTCACGAAGCCGTTCGGTGAGATCGAGGTCGATGACAGGCAGCGGATCGACTTTCCCTTCGGGATTTTCGGCTTCGAAGGCCTGCGCGAATATGTGCTGCTCGATTCCTCGCGTCCGCCCTTTTACTGGCTTCAATCGATCGAGCGTCCCGAGATAGCCTTCGTCCTCATCGACCCAAAGGTTTTCCGCCCAGAATACACCCCGGAGGTGTCCGCGGAGGAGCTTGAGGAGATCGAGCTCTCCGACGCCGGCGCCATGCTGGTCTTCGCGATCGTCACGGTCCCCGAGGACCAGTCGCAGATGACCGCAAACCTCCAGGGACCCCTTATCATAAACCGCCACACCAAGCGCGGGCGGCAATCGATCAGCCTGAACCCGAGCTGGAGGGTGCGCCACTACATTCTCGAGGAGCTGGCGCAGAAGGTCTCAGACAAAGCATGCTGATTCTCGCCCGCAAAACCAACGAGAGCATCATCATCGGGGATGAGATCGTCGTGTCGGTAATCGACATCAAGGGCGAGCAGGTGAAGCTCGGAATCACGGCCCCGCGAAACGTCAAGGTGTATCGCCAAGAGGTCTACGAGGCGATCCAGTCCGAGAACCGGGCCGCCGCAAGCGGGACCGCCGAGCTGCCGATTCTCGAGAAGCTCATTGGGGATCGGGCCTCGCCGAGGCCCGAGAGCCCCCCTACCGATCGTTCGGATCCCAACGCCGGCTGAAGATCTCCCGAAAGGCGACGTGACGCTGCTCGAAGACCGAGACGAGGGCGGGATCGAAGTGTGTTCCCGCCTGGGAGATGATCTCGGAGGAGGCGCGCTCGTGGGTGAACGCCGGCTTGTAGGTCCGCGGCATGCGCAAGGCGTCGTACACGTCGGCGATTGCCACGATTCTCGCCGCGAGGGGAATTGTCGTCCCGGCAAGGGCAAAGGGGTAACCGGAGCCGTCCCAGCACTCGTGATGGGACAGAGCGATCTGGCGCGCCATGGGATTGGGGTAGGTGCTCAAGATGAAGGCGCCATTGATCGTGTGCTCCTTCATGATGGCCCATTCCCACTCGTCGAGGGGTCCCGGCTTGTGAAGGATCGTGTCGGGTGTTCCGATCTTTCCCACATCGTGCATCGCCGCGATGAAATCGATCTCGTCGACGAAGTCGCGGTCGATCTCCTCATAGCCTTCCCTCAGGAAGAGGGCTTCCGAGATGACCTTGGAGTACTCCCCGACGCGCTGAACGTGCTGCCCCGTGTCGTCGTCCTTCAGGCGGGAGGCCTCGAGCAGACTCTGGAAGGTGCCGTGCAGGAGAAGATGGATCTGATCCGTGATGATGTCGAGGACCCCTATGTAGCCTCGGGGGAGACTCCCGTTCGGCATCGCCAGGGGCGCGATCATGAGATTTGCGATGATGGCAGGAAAGTCCCTCGCCCGGGACTCCACCCGGCCGCGCCACGAGTATCCGTTCTCCGCGGACCGCACCTGGCGGTAGAGCTGCCCGCCCTTCTCCTCGTCGAGGTAGGGCTGAAAGGGCTTGATGACCGATGAACCGACAATCGTCGCGGCCTTGCCGAACAGGGCAAGGAAGGCTTCGTTCGCCCACACGACCTGCAGGGAATGATCGAGGAGGACGAAGGGGAAGCTGCTGGTACGGTAGCACTCCATGAAGACGAAGGCCCGCGGCTCCCGGAGAAGCCCATCGTCGAGGAGGTCCTCGCGATCTTCTTCGGAGATAGGCTCCAAGGTCGCAAACTCGGGGTCGTTCGGCATTGCGCTACCCCTTGAGGTCGATCGGGGGCGCAGGGGGCTCTGCCTCGCTGGGGCGCAGGTAGGCAGGACCGGCATCCTCGGGCTCGCTGCCGTAGCGGCCGAAGCGTTCTATCCCGAGCTTGACGAGGCTCGCCGCGTGACCCGCGCGGTGGGCCGGGTCGAGAATCCAGCCTGCGCGACCCCGCAGGCTCTCGGCGAAGAGGGGGGCCGCCGGACCGGTGATGAGCACGCGCTCGTATGCCGCAATGGCCGCCGCGAGCCCTTCCGGAGAGATGTCCATGTCCTCGGTAAGCCGCTCTCCCCTGCGAAAGACGGCGGAGTAGAGCTGATGCTTTCGGGCGTCGATGACCGGCACCACCGCGCCATCGAAGAACGAGAGGTTCGAGGCCATCGCTTCGAGCGTAGGAATGGCGACGAGCGCGCCTCCGCATCCCGCGGCGAGCCCCTTGGCCGTCGCCATCCCAATGCGAAGGCCCGTGAAGGACCCGGGACCCTTCATGCAGACGACGAGATCGAAGCGCCGCGGGACTCGCGCAAGCACGACGAGCGCGTCAACTGCGGGCATGAGGTATTCGGAAGCTTTCAACCCGGCGATTACCGTCGTCTCGGCCAATCCCGTCTCGGTTGCGAGGGCCACGCTCAGGACCTCGGTCGCCGTATCGAGCGCAAGGACGGTCACAGGTCGGCCCCTTCGATGGTGATCCTGCGCGTCTCGTCCTCACAGATGGAGAGGGTGACCCGAATGGCGCTCGGCGGCAGTCGGACCACCTTCTCAGGCCACTCGATGACCATGACCCCATCATTCGAGATGATATCGTCGAACCCGAGAAGCTCGAGCTCCTCGGGGCTTCCGATACGGTAGAGGTCGGCGTGGTAGAGCTCGAGCCGCCCGGCATACTCCGAAACGATCGTGAAGGTTGGGCTCGTTACCTCCTCCTGGACCCCGAGCGCCTGAGCGACCCCCTTTGCGAAGGTGGTCTTCCCGGCTCCCAACGCCCCCGAGAGGGCAAGGATGCTCCCCGGGCGGAGCCGCCCCCCGATCTCCCGGCCGAGCTCGACGGTTTCCGCCTCGTTGGTGGTGGTGTAGACGGTCAGAGAAACCTCCCCGCCTTTTCCTGCTCGAGAATGTAGCTCTTGAGGGCGCCGAGAACCGGCACGACCGGATAGGGAATCTCTTCGAGGAGATTGATGGTAACACCGACCGACCCGGTCGCGGAGCGTTCCAGCACAAAGGAGAGGCGGCATTCCACATCGAGGTCGGTGTCGACCTCGAGCACGGCCTTGCCCGCAAACTCGCCGCGATAGTGGATAGGAGAGTCCTTCTTTGTGATTTCTTTGAGGTCGACGACCTTCATGGCCCCGCTATCCTACGTGAAAAGGGCCCCTCCGGTCAATTGTGTCGCGCGAGCTTGCGCGCTTTGATCGCGCGAGCCTGCGCGGGGCCGCGATCGATCGGTAGGATCGCGGCCTTTTTTGTCGCGCGAGCCTGCGACCGGCCGCGCTATCCCATCTCGTAGACGTAGGAGTTGATGTGATTGAGGCTCTGACGCGAAACCTGGGTGAACTGGATGTGCATGATCCCACCGAGCGGCTGCGACTTTCGGACTAGCTTCACCTTGCCGTAGACGGCTATCTGACGGTTCTTATCCGTTTCGAACTCGATCTTTATAAGGGCCCCTTTGGCGAGCGGGAAGGAGGTCTTCACGCTGCATCCGCCCGCCGATACCTCGAGAACCGTCCCGAGCGCCCCTTTCGTCTGCGGTATCGCCTTTTTCGCCTGCTCTCGGCCGGACCCCACGGTCATGATCTGCACCGCGTAGAAGTAGCAGGGCTTCTCGACCGACTTACGTCGGAATCGACGCTGGATTGCCTGCTGGATCGTGGTCGAGTGCTTGAGCAGGAGGCATTCCAGGCCGCGAATCTGATTGTAGCCGCCCACGCGCGTCTCGAAGGAGAAGCCTTGACCGTTTGGCTTGACGAGGAAGACCTGCACCGGCGTCCAGGACTTCCAGCGTATCTGGGTGCCCGAGTCATCTACCGGAACCTCGACCGCAAGATGGTCCTTCAACACGGCGGCGACGCGGCTTTGATAGCGGGTTCCGCTCGGCCCGGTCAGGGTGATCTCCTGTCCCGAGGCTACCTGGGCGGAGCCGTGGATGCTTTTCTTTTGGGAGTTTTGCTCGATCACTTGTTTGATCCGGTAGAGGGTGAGCTTGTGGCCCTCCTTCACGGCGTCGCTTTGAGTCTGTTGGCCGACCTCTGCGAGTGCCTTCTGCAGGATGAGGTCGAGCGAGGGACCATTGCCGAAGAGGGCGTAGGGATTGGGCACGGGATACTTGTGGACGAGGTTCTCGAGCGTCTTGGCCTGCACGGGGTTGAGCCCGAAATCCGAGGCGAGCCTTCGAAATCGCCTTCGATTGAACATCCCGCCGCTGCTGGCCTTCACCGTGCGCCCGCGGCGCGTGCCCAGCAGCAGGAGAACCAGGACCGCCACCACTGCGACGGCGACCAAGATGACGGCGTTGGTCGGGTTCGCCTTCGGGATCTCGACAAGAGTCTGTGAAAGTACGGGTGACACTGACTGGCTCTCTCCGTTCTCTATGCGCTCAGTATAAGATCGATAAAGCGGCTCAGCTTTTCAAGTCGTGGAGCGACCTCATACTCGAGCAGGTCCCCGATGAGAACGCTGTCGCTCGCGCCGAAGGCGTCGACGAGCTCCGAGAGGGTTGCGTTGAAATCGGCGTAGAAGGCGGGAAAGCTCATCCCTTCGATAGCGATCTCCGAAAGGTCCAGCGATGCCTGCTGGCGGACGAGGGGGAACAGTCGCACAAGCCTGCCCGTGAGCTCGGTGAAATCGATGATTGCAGCCATCGCCTCTCGATCCTTGCCGGTCTGGAGGAGCACGGAGACCTCTTGAAGGTTCGCGATCGAAGATTTGAGCCCCTGGGCGGTTGAGCGCAAGGCGATTCGAGGATCGATGATCTCCGCGATCCGCTCCTCGAGCTCGCGATCCAAGGAACGGGAAAGCTCGAGCAGCCTCTCTCGGCTCTGCGCGGTGGCGGGCGAATCTCCTCCGACTCCCGAATTCTCAAGCAGCCCTTCGATCTCCTTGGGCGAGGCCCCGGGCAGCTCGACCTCGTGAAGCCTGAGCAGTGGGTCGAGCTTCGCGCGCACGGAGGGATACTCGGCAATAAGGTCGCCGCCGAGGCTTCGGTCTTGGTTTTCGATGGCCCGCACGAGAAGATGGAAGAACTGGCGGATGGACTGCAGCTCGGCGAGGAGACTCGCCTGCACGGGCTCCACCGCGAGGTCGAGCCTCCCGATCGTCGCGATCGCCGCAGCCTTGAGCTCCTCGATCCGCTTGAGCTCGAGAAGCTCGCCGTCCTTGCGTGCGGAGACAATCTCATAGCCCGATTGATCGAGCCAGCTTCCCAGTCCCTGGAGCACTTCATAGAGATTTCGCTCGCCTTCAAGGGTGTAGTCGATCTGATTGTCGTTGACTCGTATTTCCACGTCCAAACCTCACTTCTCTCGGTCGACGGGTCCGCTGCCGGTCACTGGCCGGGGATGCCCTGGCCGCCGCCGCCGCCGAGGGACTGAATAGCCTTCGAGCTCTGCTCGAGGGAGTCGATCGCACCCTGCATCTGGCCGTACTTCTCCTTCAGGCTCGCCTCCTTATCGGCAAGCTGGTGCTCCATGGAGGTGATGTCTCGCTTGGTCTGGGAGATCGACTGGTCGATGCTTGCAGTCCGCATCGGGATGATTCCGCCGACCGAGTTGAAGCCCTTCAGAAACTGATCGACGGTGTAGGCGACGCCGGTGTTGATGATGAGGTCTCCGCTGGAGGCGTAGCCGAAGAGGTCCTTCACGCCGGTGAGATCCGAGGTGATGGCTTGGTCGAGCTTCGTCTCGTCGATGTCGAGGTAGCCGCGCAGCTTCGCGGCGTCGAATCCCGTGTAGGTGCTCGAGGTGTTGGTCGAGATCCCGATCTGGGCGAGCAGCGCGAGGCGGCGACCGGCCGAGGTCTTGTAGGGATTCATCATGATCTCCTGAAGGCGTGACTTCATCTCGGTGAGCGTGAAGTCTCCCAGGAATAGACCGAGCTTCTCGTGGGCCGCCTTGCGCTGCTCGGGGCTGTAGTAGGTGATCTCATCGATCACCGCAGGGTCGCGGCTGGTGTAGATCTCAAGATCGGCCAGGAGGTTGTTGTAGTCGCCGATGAAGCTGATGATCCCGTCCTTTATCTTCTTCTTGTTCGGGCCGACATCGAGGGTCACCGGCGCGGGGTCCGGGGCTTGAAGGTTGATGGTCACCCCGGGGATGAGATCATCGATGGTGTTGCTTGCGCGCGTCGCCTTGACCCCGTCGAGCTCTACCACCGCATCGCTCGCCTGCGAGATCGCGTGAACCGGGCTGTACTCGCCGCGGGCGCTTGGATTGTAGATCTTTATCCCGCTGATCTCGATCTCGCGATAGGTGTTGCGGTTCCGCGCTTCGATGGCGGAAAGGCTCTGGACGTAGTCGCTCAAGGGAATCTGGATAACCTGGGGACCCTGAGCCTCCTTCAGATCCGGAAGCTTGACGCTCTTTCCGTCCCCCGCGAGATAGAGCACGCCAAGATCGTTGACAGGCTGCGGGGGAGGGGGAGGGCTCCACGGAGGAAGCCCGGAGGCGGAGGGTGAGCTCTGGACCTTGATCCCCCCGTACTCGATGCCGCCGGTCGGAGGTATCGTGGGACCGCTCGGGGCGGCGGTCGGAGCGGCGCTTCCCTGGGGCAGGTCGCGAACGGTCACCGTGAGCTCGAGGACCAATCCCTTCTCCGCGGCTACCGGAGGCGTCATCGGAATGGAGAGCTCAGCCCCGGGCTTCAGGGTGAGAACGCCGTTGGCGATGCCGTAGGTCTCGGGGGCAAGCGGCTTGGTCCAAGCTTGGACGGCGGAGGGGGAAAGCGCGACTGCGCGCTCGCCGAAGCCGGTCTTCGCGAGCAGTCCGGCCGCAAGTCCGAACTTGATCGAGTCCTTCGTGAACTTCAGGGTGTTCTCCGCTCCGGTCACCTTCGACCTGATCAACATCACCTGGGTCGTGGGGGTGTTGCTGATTACGCTCGCCTCGAGAAGACCTTGCGAATGCTGGTTTATGAACCGGGCGAAATCGGTGAGGCTTCCGCCCCCCCATTGAAAGGCGATCTGCTTCTTGCCGACCTCGAAGCCGTAGTCCCCTTGGGGGACCGTGAAATCGCTCGGGAGGGAGGAGGAGAGAAAAGCATCGGCTTGGGCGATCTTCTCGACCGTGATCTTCTGCGTGCCGATCTGAGCCTTGCGCGTTGCGGTAGCGGTGAGGACGGAGGAGTTGGAGGAGCTTGCGACCTTGTCGTCGAAGGGGTTGTTGAAGCTGTAGAGGCCTTGACTCGCCTCTCGCACGGTGGCGATGGTTCGATTGATGTCGAGCCAGGCTTCGCGCTGCTTCTTGAGCGTCGTCTCCCTATTCTGCAGCCTCGTGAGGGGGATGCGCTCGAGCTTCATCGCGTCGCTGATGAGCTTGCTGGTGTTGTACTGATTGCTGACACCGGGAATAGGAATATCAGACATCTCTCACGGCCCTTCCCCCGGCGTCACGTGGCTTTCAGATCTTTTTGTCGATCAGTAGGCCTACCGCTTCCCGGATTCTCGCCTCCAACCGCTGGATCTCCTTAGGGGGAATCTCCTTAATAACCTTATCGGTCCTGCTGTCAATCACCTTTACGACCACCTCGTCGAGCTGGCGATTGACCACGAACTTCAATTCCCGGTCGTAGAGCGGAACTGCTTGAAGGATCTGGTTGAGAAACTTCTCGTAGTCGATGCGCCGCTGCTCGGCCTTCTGGGAGGCGCTCTCATCGACGGGGCGTCGCGGGGGGGCCGGCTGCTCGGGCCGGGGCGCGTGATCCGTCCGTGGATACTGCGGCGTCGGGCCCTTCTTTCCGATCCCTGGTATCTCCAGGTCCATGGCTTGTCCTTGTGCAAAAGAAAATGGAAGGGGGCGCGAGCCCCTCCCATCCGGATATGTAGAGAGACGACGTCCAGCAGTCTCTCCACCTCGATTCGAACGGAGTTGCCAAATACCCGCGGCGCCTACAGAAGCTGCAGGACGGCCTTGTTCTTGGCGTTGGCCTGGGCCAGCATTGCGACGCTTGCCTGTTCGAGAATCTGATCCTTGACGTACTTGACCATGGCGCTTGCCATGTCGACGTCGCGAATCTGGGATTCCGCCGCCTGCAAGTTCTCCGCCGCGTTGGAGACCCCCTTCGATGCCATTTCGAAACGATTCTGATAGGCACCGAGGTCGGCCCGTTGTGCGGACACCTTCGTGAGTGCATTGTCGACGATTCCGATCGCGATGTTCGCCGCCCCCGGCGTAGAGATCGAAAGCCTTTGGGGCGCGGTCAGCCCGAGAGCGGCCGCGGTCATCGTGCCGATGTACACTCGCTTGTTCTGGTCCATGTTTGCACCCACTTGAAACTGCATTATGCGCGGGCCACCGGATGCGAAGGCGCCGGTCAGCATGTTCAGGCCGTTGAATTGCGCCTGTGATGCGATGCGATTGACTTCGTCGATGAGCTGCGAAACCTCGACCTGTATCATTGCTCGGTCCTCCTGGGTGTAGATCCCGTTCGCGGACTGAACTGCCAATTCCCGAAGGCGCTGAAGTATGTCGGTCGTCTCCTGCAGATAGCCTTCGGTGGTCTGGATGAACGAGACTCCCCCCTCGATGTTTCGGACTGCCTGATTGAGGCCCCGAATCTGACTTCGGAGTTTCTCCGATACGGCGAGCCCGGAGGCATCATCGGCGGCCTTGTTTATGCGAAGTCCGGAGCTGAGCCTTTCGATGTCGTTGGAAAGCGATTGATCTACGAGGCCCAACTGTCGGTCCGCAAACATGGCGCTCAGATTATGGTTAATGATCATCTGACCCTCCTTGCGAAACCAAAGGGAGCGTCCTTTGCTCCCTTTCCGTACCTGTTGCCGGCAAGGGGAAACCGGAAGAGCTCGGCCTCTTTCCGCTCCGTTGCGTTTCCCGATGTACGAGGAGATCTCTTCAAACCGCCCTCCGGACGACGTCGGACGGACGAAGACTCTCCTCGCCTACCGGCGGGTGGGAGGAGGGTTTATTTCAAAGAGCGATTGGGGAGAGCCCTGGCGAGCGGGTTCCCCACCTACTTGAAAAGTTGCAGCACCACCTGCGAGGTTGCGTTTGCCTGTGCGAGCATCGCGGTTCCGACCTGCACCAGGATCTGGTTCTTCGTGTACTTGACCATCTCCTTTGCCATATCCGTGTCGCGGATACGCGACTCGGCCGCCGTCATGTTCTCGGCGCCGACGTTCAATCCGACCACTGCGTTCTGGAGGCGATTCTGATACGCCCCCATGTTGGCCCTCTGCTTGCTCACCCGCTCAAGGGCGGCGTCGATCACTCCGATCGACTGGTTCGCTTTGTCGGGGGTAGAGAGGCTCATGATGTTGTTGCCGGCTAGCTCTTTCAGGCCGAGGGCGGTCGCGGTCATCGTGCCGATGTAGAGGCGGATGCGCTGATCCATGTTGGGCCCGATGTGCAGCCACATCGATGCGGTCACGACGTTCTGCCCGTTGGGACGGGCAAAACGGCCCGTGAGCATGTTGAGCCCGTTGAATTGCGCCTGCGAGGCGATCCGATCCACCTCGCTCACGAGCTGGGAGACCTCCACCTGAATCATCATGCGATCCTGGCTCGTGTAGATGCCGTTCGATGCCTGAACCGCAAGCTCTCGAAGCCGCTGGAGAATGTCCTGGGACTCCTGGAGATAGCCTTCGGCGGTCTGGATGAAGGAGATCCCGTTCTCCGCGTTCCGCGCTGCCTGGTGGAGCCCCGAGATCTGGGCGAGCATCTTCTCGGAAACCGCAAGTCCGGAGGCGTCGTCGCCAGCCCGGTTGATGCGAGAACCGGAGGAGAGCTTTTCGATGTCACCGTTGAGATTGTGCTCGCTGATCGCGAGCCTGTTCTGCGCGAAGAGAGCGCTCAGATTGTGATTGATAACCATACGGTTCCTCCGTGGAAATCCTGAGGGCTTCCTTGCCCTCCGAGAGACGAGGCGTCTCCGACGGGAACGGACGGCCGCGGTCTCTCGCTTGGTAGTTGACCTCTTACCTCCTTATAAAACGCCGTATTTTTCCTTCAGGGGTGGGGAAAGCCTACCGATGATAGGAATAGCGAGGTCTTGCCTTCCTTCCGACGGAAAGAACGCACAGTCCACCCTACTCCTACCTTCGGCAGGCCGAATCTTAATCTTTAGCGTTGAAACGAAGTTATTTTTCTGAAGAATCGCCTTCGAGGAAGCTGAGATACTTGCGGGCGATCTGATCTTCGGGCTCAAGCTCCAGCACGGTCTGGAAGAACCCGATTGCCTCGGCCCGGTTTTCCTGCTTCATGCTCACGATGCCCAGGTTTGAGAGAATCTTGATGTTTTCCGGCTCGGCTTGAAGGGCAATGAGAAGCTGCCTGCGGCTTTCCGCAAGCTCGCCGAGCTCCATCAGGCAGATGGCGAGCTCGTTGTAGGTGTCGGCCTGATTGCCCCCGAGCTCGATCGTGTGCTCGAAGGCCTTGCGACCCTCGGCGTACTCGCCAAGGCGGCGAAATCCCCAACCGAGCAGGAACCATGCGTTCCAGACGTCCGGATGCGACGCGAGAAACTCCTTGATCTTCGCGATGCCGTCCCGTTCACGTCCCATCCGGATGAAGTCGTAGGCTTCCTTGAAGAGATTGTCGAGGAGGTCCTGCGACTTGAGCTCCTTGACCACGCGTTTTGCGCGGCGAATCCTGTCCGGATCGGCCCCGTGGTCGATAAAATGTGTGAGATGCTCCACCGCCTTGGTGTAATTGCGCTGCCGGAGAAAGAAGTAGGCCGCGTTGTAGTTGACGTCCGGAGAATCCGGAGCGATGCGAAGGGCTCGCTTGTAGGTCTGGAAGGTGCGCTCCGCGTACTCGTCGCGCAGCTTCTCGTTGTGGATGTGGTCGTAGGCTACCGAGTGCTCTTCGTAGACGAGGGCGAGATTGACGAGGCCCCGCACGTCGCTCGGAGCCAGATTCACCAGCGCCTTGAAGATCTCCTCTGCGAGATCGAAGTCCTTGTTGCGGGCCTTCATGACCGCCGTCGCCGTGAGCTCCTCGACGATCGAGGGTTTGACCTCGAGAATGAACTTTCGGTAGTAGTCGGCGTCGGCGTGGTCAGGCTGATAGGTGAGGACCTTCAGCATCCCTGCGACGATCATCTCCCAGGAGAGATCGCTGATCTCCCATTTTCCGTTGGGAATCTCCACGGGCATGAGAATCGAAGGATCGATCGCGAGCTGCCCGATGGCCCGCTCGAGGCCGTCAGGGATTGAGATGAAGACGATGTTCTTGAGGGGATCACCGGGCTCGGAGGACATCATCCCTCCCCGCTGCGGCTCTCATCGGAGGGTGA
>DAHVAK010000023.1 GCA_027314665.1 Spirochaetales bacterium | reverse complement strand
GGGGAACGATCGGTCACGAGGTCCGGATCGATCGATTGCGCATGCAGCAGGCCCCCGGCGCAAGCCTCGATTTCTTCAACCTCTACCATGAGTTCACATGCGACGCCCATGTGCCAGTTACCTGAAGATCCACTTGTTCGTCACCGCAGTTGGGATTACGATGGAAAACACCATGCGCCGAAGTCAGGAAAAGGCCGCCCGACCATGTTCCCTCGTCCTTGGCGCCCCGCGGCCACCCGTCTGACCCCATCCGGACAATCGCGGAGAGGCTTGAGTCTCGACAGCGGGCCCTTGTCAACAAATGGTGATAGTAGTCCAAAGGAGTGAGAGACATGAAGAGCTCAGATTCCAAACAAGAAGAGAACGCGTCCGAACTCATAAGCACGAAAATCAAAGAGCTGGGCGATTGGCGTGGCCAGACGCTTGTAAAAGTGCGACGGCTCATCAAGGAGGCGGACCCGCAGATCGTCGAAGAGTGGAAGTGGGCGAAGCCTACGTCGCCGGGAACTCCAGTCTGGTCCCACGACGGCGGCATCTGCACGGGCGAGACCTACAAGAGTGCGGTCAAGCTCACCTTCTTCAAGGGTGCTTCCTTGAAGGACCCTTCAGGCCTCTTCACTCAGCCGGGGACCGTCAGGCGGGCCATCGACATCCACGAAGGCGACACGATCGACGAGGCTGCGTTTAAGAAGCTCATCCAAGCGGCCGTGGCGCTGAACCGAGACCGCAAGAAGTAACTTGATTAGGACGCGGACGCATGTCGCGCTTAGCGGCGGGGTTTTGACAAAAGCCTTGAATGGACCCGCAGAAGCACTCCCCGGCCGCTGGAGCCCGGAGCACGCCGACCGTCCGTTATTATCCCTGTTCGTTGTCACATTTGCGCGCTCATTTTCGTCATCGTGGTATGCTCTACCGCGGCACCGCCCGCGAAAATGACGTTAGGAGGCACACGATGAGGATCAGACTGACCACCATTTATGTCGATGACCAGAAGAAGGCCCTGCGCTTCTATACCGAAGTCCTTGGCTTCGAGAAGAAAGCGGACTTCAGCAACGGGCCCTATCGCTGGCTCACGATGGTCTCGCCCGACGAACCGGAGGACACCGAGCTACAGCTGGCCCTGGGCGACAACCCGGCGGCCAAAGCCTACCAGCAGGCGCTGTTCCAGCAGGGCCAACCCGCGGCCATGTTCTTCACCGACGACCTGCAGGCTGACTACGAGCGCATGAAAGCGCGCAGCGCCGAGTTCACCATGCCGCCGACCGACGTGACCGCGTCGAAAATCGCCCAGCTTTCGGACACCTGCGGCAACCTCATCCAGATCACCCAGCTTGAGCGCGGGTAGGGCAGATCCGCCGCGGAGTCGACTGCCACGTCGGCGTCCGTGTGATGGGATTGGCAATTGTCTCGCAGCCGGTCGTCGGTGCCATCCTGGCCGCAGGCAGGAAGGTTCCTGCACCGGTGGGTCTTGTTCTTGTCCACAAAGTCGGCATTGCGGTGGCCCTGCTCGGCTCTCTCGCCGGTATCGTGTGTCTGCTGTCGGGGGCATAGTCCAGCGGGCGCGAGCATCGTCTGCAGCCTTGACGTGTCGGAGCAGCGTGCGTAAGGCTTAGGCAACTGAAAGACTCAAGTTGATGAGAGGCGAGAATGGCGCAAGAGTACATAGAGATCAAGGGCGCACGCGAAAACAACCTGAAAAACGTCTCCCTCAAGATTCCCAAGAGAAAGATCACGATATTCACCGGCGTGTCCGGGTCCGGCAAGTCCTCCCTGGTCTTCGACACCATCGCGATGGAGGCTCAGCGCCTCCTCGCTGAGAACTTCAGTACCTTCCTCCGCGGTTTCATGCCCAAGTATCCCCAGCCCGCGGCAGACTCACTGGCCAATCTGAACATGGCCGTCGTGATCGATCAAAAGCGTCTGGGGGGCGGGTCCCATTCGACCGTCGGGACGATCACGGATATTTCGTCGATCTTGCGGCTCTTGTTCTCGCGGGCAGGCAAGCCATCGATCGGCGGTGCGCACCTATTTTCTTTCAACGATCCCAAAGGGATGTGTCCCGAGTGCAACGGTTTGGGACGAAAAATGGGCTTCAACATGGACCTCTTTCTGGATGAGTCGAAATCGCTCAACGAAGGGGCCGTCTTGTATCCCGGGTACGCACCGGGCAATTGGGAATGGAACATCCTCAACGAGTCGCATCTCTTCGACATGGACAAGAAGATTGCCGATTACACCAAGGAAGAAAAAGACCTCTTGTTGTACGGCAAGGCGCAGAAGGTTTCGCTTAAGTTCGGCGGCAAATCGGTGAACCTCACCTACGAAGGCGCGATCGAGAAGTTGACCAACAAGTACATCAAAAAGGACTTGAAGGCCTATTCTGCGAAAACGCAAAAAACTGTCGAGCCCTATCTGTCGATGGGGACCTGCCCCTTGTGTAAGGGCGCGAGACTGAGCCCCGAGGCACTCGGCGTGAAGGTCGGCGGGCACAATATCGCCGAGCTTCAGGCGATGGAAGTCGACGAATTGGCGGAAGTAGTCCGAGCTCTCTCGGCTCCGCAAGCCGAGCCGATTCTCGAAGCCTTGGAAAGCCGCCTGACCCACCTCTGCGATATTGGGTTGTAGTATCTAAGCCTCAACCACGAAACCGACACCCTTTCGGGTGGAGAGTCGGCGCGCGTCAAAATGGTAAAGCATCTGACATCGAGCCTGGTCGACGTGATGTACATTTTCGACGAGCCGAGCGTGGGGCTGCATCCTCGCGACGTGCACCGGTTGAACGATCTCTTGCGGAAGCTGCGCGACAAGGGCAACACGGTCCTGGTCGTCGAGCACGATCCCGAGGTGATCAAGATTGCCGACTTCGTGGTGGACTTGGGCCCTCTCGCCGGACGCAGGGGAGGGGAGGTGGTTTTCCAGGGATCGTTTGAGGCCTTGCTCAAAGCCCCCACCCTCACGGGGCGCCACATGAAAAAGGCCCTGCCGATGAAGGCCGAGTTTCGAAAGGCCTCAGGCTCCATTCCCATCCGCAAGGGGAAGGTCAACAATCTGAAAAACGTGAGCGTCGACGTACCCGCGGGAGTTTTCACCGTTGTGACGGGAGTCGCGGGATCAGGGAAAAGCTCCCTCGTGCACCAGACTCTCGTGCCGCAGCATCCCGACGCAATAGTCATCGATCAGGCGGCCGTCGGCGCCAATTCCCGTTCCAACCCCGCCACCTACACCGGTATCATGGACAGCGTGCGCAAGGCCTTCGCGAGCGCCAACAAGGTCGCGCCCGCTTTGTTCAGCTTCAACTCAAAGGGCGCGTGCGATAGCTGTCAAGGATTGGGGGTGGTGTACACGGATCTGGCCTACTTGGACGAGGTCGAGCTGCCCTGCGAGGTCTGTGGGGGCAAGCGGTTCAAAGACGAAGTCTTGAGCTACAAGCTCAACGGCAAGTCCATATCCGATGTGTTAGAAATGACCGTGGCTCAAGGCTTAGAGTATTTCACGCTCAAAGACGTGCTCGCGGTCCTCGAAGCCATGCGTGACGTGGGTTTGGACTATTTGAGCTTGGGACAGCCGCTCTCCACTTTGTCGGGCGGCGAGTGCCAGAGGATCAAGCTTGCCGGAGAGCTCCACAAGAAGGGCAGCCTCTACATCATGGACGAGCCCACGACGGGGCTGCACATGTCCGACATCGCCCGTCTCCTAGCGATCATCAATCGCATCGTCGACGAAGGAAACACGATGATCGTCATCGAGCACAACCTCGACGTCATCCGCAACGCCGACTGGATTATCGACATGGGGCCGGAGGGCGGCTACAAAGGGGGGACGGTCTTGTTCCAAGGCACGCCGCGGGATCTCCTCGCGGCCGAGAATTCCCTCACCGCCCGGTATCTGTCGTGAAGGTGGCCCGAAAGGACCCTCGCTTGCTCCACCGCCATCATTGCTGCCGCGACAAGCTCGACGATCTTCGCGAAGGGCTTCCGGTCGCGCCTTCCATCCCCCACTGCTTTTCTCCTGCAGTGTGTGGCTGCGGCGCCCATACAATGAAGTCGCAAAACGAGACGTGTGGGGATTTCTCCGACGATTGCCGGTTCATGCTCGTCCCGGGCGCAACTCCCGTGGGCCGACTCCGGAAGGCGATCGCACTGCCTCACTTGAATGTGCGAGGATCCGCGATCCGCAAGATGACCTCGCGGATCGGCGCGGGATCGAAGCTCGGATCGACGACCGCTTCGTCCATCCATTCCTCTGATATCGGGTCGATGCCGAAGAGTGCTCGGACTACGCGCGGATGGAACACACGGCTCATGAGCTGCTCGGCGATCAGCGCTGCCCTCTTTCGAGAGAGACCGAAGCGCGACCGGAGGAACTCTTCCATACGTTCCTGTACGGTCCGAAAGACCGCGTCGTAGGCGCGCGCGGCTCCCTCGGGGAAACGCTCGGCCACGGCAGTGAAGAGGCGGCACAAACGCACCGCGGGACCCCACACCAGTATCTTTTGGTATCGACCGCAGAACAGCGCCAGGGCATCGATCGGATCGTCAGCATAGTCCGAGGGGTTTTTGAGCTTCTCGCCGAGCAGGCCGCCCACCAAATCGATCACCGCGAGGAACAGCTCCTCCTTGTTCTCGAAATGAGCATAGAGCGTGCGCTTTGTGGTGTCGGCCCGCGCCGCAATCGTGTCCATCGAGGCACGCTCGAATCCGAGCTCGAGGAAGACATCCTTCGCTCTAGTAAGAATATGCTGCCGAAGCTCCTCGCCGCGCCGCATCGTTGCAGTTCCCCCTTGACGAAATATACTCACCGGGATACTTTATGAAAGTATACCGGATGGTGTACTTATACACCGTATGCCCGTGGAGGTCAACATATGATCGTCGTCACTTCGCCAACAGGCAAGATTGGTACGGAGCTCGTTCCCCGGCTCCTCGCCGGAGGGGCGAGGGTCCGTGTCATTGTACGCGATCCAGCGAAATTGTCACCGCAGTTGCTCGGCAAGGTTGATGTCACGAAAGGATCGACCGATGATCCGGAAGTCGTCTCGGCGGCATTCCAGGGCGCAGAAGCCGTGTTTCTCGTCGTTCCCTTCCCATTCAATGTCGAGGACATCGTGAAGCACTACCTGCGCTTCATTCGTCCGGCAGCGGAGGCCATCAAACTGCACGATGTGAAGCGCTTGGTCTTTGTGTCCGGTCTTCGTCTAGTGACCGCGAGCGCGAAAGGCCTATCTTCGCTTTCGACGGCGATCGAAAACACGATCGTGGACGCGGGAAGCGACTACCGGGCGCTGTGGTGCGCTGGCTTCATGGAAAACCTATTGGCGCAGATCGAGCCGCTCAAACATCACGGCACCTTCCTCCTGGCCGCACGTCCCGACGTGAAGGCGCCTCTCGTCGCCACCCGCGATATCGCCGCGACCGCAGCGAAACTGTTGCTCGACAGTTCGTGGAGGGGCCGGGACGGTCTTGCAGTCATGGGCCCGGAAGACCTCTCCTACGACGACATGGCGGAGATCATGAGCGAGGTCCTCGGCAAGCCAATCCGTTTCCAGCAGGTCTCGGACGATTCCTTCAGGGCGCGGTTCGTAGAGTCTGGCGGGAGTGAAGCGGTCGCGCAATGGTTGGTCGAGATGCGCGCCGACTCCGAAAGGAACCCCCACGGATCCATCCAGCGCTCCGCCGAGAACACGACTCGTACGAGCTTCCGCGAATGGTGCGAGGAGGTGCTGAAGCCCGCGGTGCAGGGCTGATCGAGAGCGAAGGGTGGGGTTCATCGACCCTATGGCGCTGGAATTGGGAGCCTCGGCCAATGGGGGAGGGCCGACCCACCTCGGCGAGGCCAAGTGGCGGCGTGTCGCCGATCACGGGGTCGGTTCCGAACCGAGCAGTGGGCCGATGAGCTGTGCGCACAACTTGTTCCCGGGAAGGCCGGCGGATCGAAGAGGCGAGGGGGGCATCTTGCTCGAGCTCGCGATCGGCCTCACCGGGAAGGTCGCCGCTGTCGGTGATGATGCGGCGGGCGATCGCCGGTAGGCGCTCGCGGATGGTCCGCTGCGCGAAGCGGTTGCTCCCGTCGGTGCGGATCGGTGACGGGAAAAGGCGCGCTCGTCAACCCTCCGGACCGCCTTGGCCCACGGGCGTGTTTCGCGCGCTCACCCCGGCGCTGCGATTTGCGCGACGCGGGACTCACCGTCGCCGAGGAGCCCGCGAAAGCGCATCACCCAGGCGAGCGCCTCCTCCCTGGTCGGCACCTCGATGACCGCGAAGCCGGGGATAAGCTCCTTGCCTTCGATGAACGGGCCGTCGGTCACCGACACCTTTCCCTCGGCGAGGTGGACCCGTGTGCTCGTGGACGGGAGCCAACCACTCGTCACGGCGATCCCAGACCTAAGCGACTCCTCCATAAACTTGCCGATCTCGACCATCGCTTCGGGCGAAAGCGGCTTGCGAGTGACTGTCTGCCCCTGAACAGGGTGGTAGACGAAAAACTTCATGGCACTTCCTCCGCGGGCGAGGCACTTAGGCGTGGCGGCTCGCCCGCTTGTCGTGACAGCGCCTGCAAGGGCATCGCCGTCCCGCGGTAAGGGTAACCGAAGGGGCGGGCCGAAGGAAGGCCCACCCCGAAGCCGTCGGTGCGAGAGCGAATCCGCACCACAAGCCCATGGCTCCTCAATCGAGCGTTCGTCGGTTCACGCTTTCTCGCGCGCCCCGCTGGCGACCGCAAGTGCCGCTCCCGTTGCGCTTGCGCCGGCGGGCTGCCGGATGGCTACGTTGATCCGATTCCACAGGTTGATCACGGCGATGTGAAGGACGAGGTCCGAAAGCTCGCGCTCGTCGTAGTGGCGTGCGGCCTCCTCCCAGACCCGGTCAGGCACCGGATCGCTTCGGTCGGCGATCCGAGTCGCCGCCTCGGTGAGGGCGAGCGCCGCCCGCTCGGCGTCGCTAAAGAGTATGGACTCCCGCCAGGCCGCGAGCGCGAAGATGCGTTCGTCGCTTTCGCCAGTCCGCTTAAGGGCGAGCGAATGGAGGGAAACGCACATGCTGCAACCGTTGATCTGCGATGCGCGGAGGTGGACGAGCTCCAAGGTCTGCTCGGCCACTCCGCTCTTGCTGCTCGCCTTGCCGAGGGCAACGAGCGCGCTCATAACCTCGGGATTCGTCGCCGCAGGGCTCTTCATGCGTGCCATCATGCCCGGCCTCCAGGTGTCGGTTTGAGAGTTTTCATATCGATATCCTCCTCGCAGGTAGTCGAATGGGAGGGAGCAAAACGGACAAGCGTGAGTTGGGAATCAGCGGGCGAGCTCTTCGATCTTGCCGGAGAGGTAGCGGCGCTCCGGCTCCTGACGGGCGAGCTCAAGCGCGCGTCGGTAGGAGGAGAGGGCATCGCCGGTGCGCCCAAGACGTCGGTTCAGCTCGGCGCGGGCGGAGTACAGCGGGTGATAATCGGCGAGCTCCCCTTGCCGAAGGAGCTCCTCGATCACGGCGAGCCCGACCGCGGGTCCATCGCGCATCGCGAGGGCTATCGCGCGGTTGAGCTCGATCACCGGCGACGGGCTCACTTTCAGCAGCATGTCGTAGAGGACCACCACCTGAGCCCAGCTCGTTGCCTCCACCGATGGGGCCAGCGAGTGGACCGTCGCGATCGCCGCCTGGAGGGTGTAGGGGCCGAGGCTCCCCGACATCATGGCCTGCTGCACCAGGGCGA
>DAHVAK010000016.1 GCA_027314665.1 Spirochaetales bacterium | reverse complement strand
TGGAACGGACCCGGGCCCTCATCGAAGCTGTCGGTGGGACGCTCGTGCACGAGCAATCGACCGGCCACGGGAATACGACCGTGCGCATTCTCCTTCCAGCAGTTGGCGGCTAGCCCTTCGAGCGCTCGCGCTCCGCTTCTCGCTGCTTGAAGTCCGCGAGGAGGCGATCGGCCACCTCTCTCTCTCGCTCGCCCATCGCGGGCATGCGCTCCAGTTCTGCATAGCTCGCGCCGAGATCCTCGATGCGCTCGGAAAGCTCATTCGTTCGCTGCCTCACGGCGTCGACTTGCAGGGGCTCGCGCGCCTGGGCCATTCCCACCATGCGGGTAATATCGAGCTGCATCTGTTTCAGCGAGTTCACTGAATTGGCGATCTTGAGATCCATGAGCTCCTTCTGGCCCTTGAGCTCGTCGAAGGAGTGATTCTGCCGCTCGATCTGTTCGATCGACTTCTGGTACTCCGCCTTGAGCGTGAGGTTCGTTGCCTGCTCGTGGCGGCTGCGCAAGGTTGATAGATCCCGATCGAGCTCCATTCGAGGAATCGTCGCCATGATATCGTCGACCTCCCTGCTTTTCCGAGCAAGCTTCCGCACCTGACCGATATAGCTTTCAAGGAGCGGTTTCATGTCCTCTCCAAGGTACGCCTGGCTGGGATCGAGATCCTTTGCTTGAACCAGGATGGCGTCGGCAAGCTGAATCGCCTTTTTCACGATCGGCGGATCGTCCTCGACGCCCGCCCTCGTTATGCGATCGCCGTCGATGGCCTTTTTATTCCTCATGAGCTGCCGAAGACGCTTCAGGAAAGAGCCCCGCCGGGCAAGATAAGTGACCGTTGAGCTGATGAATCCGATGGCGAGCCCCGCGAGCGGGAAGATCGCCCAGGGGAAATGCGGAGAGGTAAGCAGGTTGATCGTTACGAGCAGTACTGCCACCATGATGAGGGAGGCACCGGCGTTTCGGGCTCCCGAGCGGGCATGATGGAAGCGGCGCAGGAGCTTGTAGTCCGCCTCCTCGAGCTGCTCGGGCAGCGCCTCCACTTCCCGCTTCTCGTTCTGGCGCGTAGCAACCCCGACGATATGGCTCACGACACCAATTCCCCATCCGAGAAGCGGGATGAGGAACCAAAGAAATGCGGAGCTCGTGGTGAGGTTAATGAAGCCGAGTCCGGCGTTCACGGCCAGAAACGTGACAAGATGAGCGGCAAGACCTCCCCGCGCCTTTGCGGCACGGTCGATCACGCGAGCGCGATACTCCGTGTAGCCTGCGGGAAAGCCCCACTCTCGATCACCGAGCTCGTCCGCGCCTCCGGCGCTGTCTGCCTTCCGTGCGGCATGGGCCGCGTGGCGCGCGCTGTGTGCAGCGTGCCTCCATTCATTTCGGGCGGCCCGCCACGCCTCCCGGTCAAAGCCCGATAGGCCGCGCCATTCGTTCACCCCGTCCATCCACGCCGCCGCTGGCGTCCGCGGAGCCGAGGGGGGACTATGACCGCCCGCCGCCCCCTTTGCCTCGCGGGTCAGGAAACCCATGTCGGCAAGGCGTTCGACCGCTTCGTCGAACTCCGGGCCGGGATTCGGGAAGATGGACCGGATGCGCTCCACCGATATCCTGCGTCCTACCCTCTTGATCTGCTCGACGACGAAGCCCTTCAGCTCGTCGAACTCCTGCGCGCTCGCTCGCCGCCCGGGCGACTCGGCTGCTTCTCGAAGCGGAGGCGACATCGCCGCGGTCCGCTCGCCCGCTGCTCGCGGCGGTCCCGAGTGAGCCGCACGGCTGTAACCGACGGCGGCGGACGTGACGATTTCGTAGGCACGAATCTCTTTAGTGATATTCTTAAGCTTCACGGGGCCGAGATCTCGAAAGTCGGCCTCAATCTTGTTGACGACGTTGTTGTAGACGTCCTGGGAAATGCAGACGCAGCCGGGGAAGGCGACCGTTTGGAGCTGCGAGGCGATGTTGATCCCCTCTCCGATGGCGTCGTTCTCGTAGAAGTAGATATCGCCGAGGTGGATCCCGATTCGCAGCCGCAGGGGCTCCTTTCCACTCGTCCCGTTGAACTCATGCAGGGAGCCCTGGATCTCGACGGCGCAGCTCACCGCGTCGAGCGTCGTAGCGAACTCCACCAGAAGCACGTCGCCGACGCTCTTGATGACTCGGCCCTTGTGCTCGAGCGACAGACGCGAGATCAGCTCATTCTGATAGTCGAGGAGCTCGAGCGTGCCGCGCTCGTCCTTCTCCAACATCCGGCTGAACCCCTGGATGTCGGTGAACATCACGACCGCGAGTCGATATTCCTTCTGTTGCATGACGCCTCAATCATAATCTCGGCCCGGCAAAAGCACAAGGCCGAGCCATCCTTATCCTACTTCACCGCGTCGATCACCCGCTGCCAAGGGAGGTGGATCGGCCTCGCGTGCACCTGGAGCTCCCGGGAAGCGTGCCGCGCCGCATCGATGCGCGCCTCGATGTCCGCGTGGGGATCGACGTAGCGCGCGAGGGTGCCGCCCCCGGGCGGCTCGGCGGAGTGAATGCGCTCGAGGGCATCAGCGAAGGCGTCCGGATCGATCCCCGAGCGGGAGAGGAGCCCCATCGCGAAGCGATCGGCTCGGTCCTCCGCTCTTTGAGAATAGCGGAAGCTCGCGAGAACCTGGAGAGCGTTCTCCACGATCGGCTCCGCCCTGCCCCCCGTCGCGAGCGCGATGAGAGCCTCTAGCCCGATCCTGCGGACGAGGAGGTTGAAGGGATCATGATGAACCACGTGACCGAGCTCGTGCGCAAGCACGCCTGCCATCTCTTGCGGAGTCGCCATGCGTACGAGCAGCCCCGAGTAGACGACGATCACGCCGCCCGGAAGGGTGAGGGCGTCGACCATCGGCGAGGCCACGACAAGGACGCGGACATCGCTGGGAATCGGCTCGCCCGAGCCCCGCAGCCGAGCGAGCAGGGTGCGGAAGGCAGCCTTTACGACCGGCGCATCCACGATGCGCTCTTGGAAGCGAAGCTGGCGAATCATGAGCGACCCGAGCAGCTTCTCGAGAGAGGGGGCGGCTTGGCGGTCGGCCTCGGATCGAGGGGCGATCAGCCTGCCGATCAACACCGCAACGGCGAGCAGGAGAACAGCCGCCGCGAGAACCAGCGCCGCCTCGCGGAGAAGGGGAAGGCGTCTCTTCAGAGTCCCTCCGGCGGCAGGTTTCGGTACGTCGCCTTGCGCCTTTGCCGCTCGCCTTGAGGACCGAAATACCTCACGAAGGCGAAGCGCCCGACGATCGGCAGGTAGTAGAAGCAGCCCCGCCGCGCCCAGACCAGCGCGACGATGGACAGGATGATGTAGAGGAGATTCACGAGGGCCGTAAACACGAGATAGATGAGGAAGTCGCCGACATGGTGGAAGCTGGTCGCGAGGAGCACGATCAGCCACGCCACCGCCCCCGAGTTGAGGCAGACCACAGGGATATGGAACAGCAGCGACTGCAGGGAGTGGAAGGCGACGAATCTCGAGGTGCGGCGGTTGATGAAGAAGTAGACCAGCGACGCGATGAGGTTGATGAGCGGGAGGGGGAACCCGATCGCCCAGGAGGCGAACATCATGAGATAGGCCGCCATCGCATCGTCCTTTTCGCGCTCGGAAAGCTCGTCCGGCTGCGGAAGAACGACGGGATCGGGCTCGCGCGCAGACTCGTCCGGCACGGGACCTCCCATGCTCACCCACCCGAAGGATTCTCTCTAGTCGGGTTTCCCGGAAAAGACCGGATAGGCGTCCGTAAAGTAGCCGATGTAGAGCCCGACGCGCGTCGTCCAGCGCTCGGTGCCCACGTTGAAGGTATGCCAGCGCTCGGGATAGTGCCCCGTGAAGAGAACCGCCCACCACGCGAGAAACACCAACACCCCGCTGGCTATCCGGCGGAAGATCAGGCAGATGATGTGCGGGATGTAGACGTAGGCCCAGCCGAGCAGGAACCGGAGGATCACCAATCCGCGGTTGATCCGCTCGGGGCGGGGGACCTCGAGCACCACGCTGTCACTCGAGCCGCCCGGAAGGAAGGCCGGGTAGCCGTCGACCAAATTGGTGAGGCTTGACTGCACCCGAAGCTGCCAGGCCATGAATCGCACCTGGAAGTCGAAGATGCTCTCGGGGAACCTCCCCGTGAACAGGACCACCCAGAAGGTGACGAAGGCAAGGATCGCCGACCAGATCCCGACGAAGATCATGAGGAAGATATGCGGGATGCCGATGTAGATCAAGCCAAACAGCGTCCGCAGGATGAGCTCACCCCGAGAATAGCGATCCTGATGGCTGATAGATAGAGTCATACAACCTCCTTTTTCGTGATGGCGGCAAGTATACCATGCCTTGCAGAGGGGGAGGTGCAAATTCCGCGGGCCATGTCCTGAACGAAAAAGGGGATGGTGGGAATGACGAGCGCCCGCTCGGTTTCTCAGCCGATTCGATAGAGGTAGATGTCGTTGCGCGCGATTTCGGGCGCCAGCGCCGGGAAGCGCCAGTGGTGGGAGACGATGCGCGCCCCGGAGCGTAGCTCTCGCTTCACCTTGGTCTCGAGGCGTCCCATGATGAAGCCCACCTGAAAGACCGTGATGAGGTCGAAGGGGGAAAGGTCCGCCCGCCAGAAGCTTCCCCAGTGGATGAAGGCCCTCCCCTCCAGTCCGGCTCGGCGGATTGAGCGGCGAGCCCGAAGGACGAGAAAGGGATTGACCTCGTAACCGTGAGCCTCCGCGCCCGCCTGGGCGAGCGCGATAACGACGCGTCCGTCGCCCGAGCCGAGGTCCGCCGTGCGCTCGCTCGGACTCACCCCCGCGATCTCGGCCATGAGCCGCGTCTTTTCCGGACTGCTTGGCTCGAAGATGGCGCCCCGCCCAAGGGGATAAAACACGTAGAAGATCAGATAGACCGCTGCGATAATGGCTGCAAGTATGAGGATACCGATCATGGGACCATCATACCAAAAGAGCCGGCCTTGAGCCTATCCGAGGGATCAAGCGGTCTTGAACTTCGTAAGATCGCGGTTCAGGGACTCGCTCAGCTCGCCGAGTCGCTCCGCGATGGAAAGCACGCTTCCCACCGAGGTCGAGATCTCGTGAATCCCATGGGATATCTCCTCCATCCCGCCGCGCACCTGTGAAGAGACCTCCTGGACCGCAACCATCGTCGAGCGTATCTCGGTGGAGCTCTCGTTGATCGAGTTCGAGCCCCCTCTGACGTTGGTCGAAACCTCCTGGAGAACGGTCATCGCCTGGAGGATCTGGCTCCCTCCGGAACGGAGCTCGCTCATGCTGGAGAATATCTCGGACAGCGACGCGGACAGCTCTTTCACCTCGCGCTCGATCTCTCGGAAGGCGCCGTCCATCGCCGACCCCGCGGAGGTCGCTTCGGCGATTCGATCCACGATCACCTTCAGGATCTTCGTGATCTCCTGGCTGTTCGCGGAGCTTGCCTCGGCAAGCTTGCGAATCTCGTCGGCCACGACCGAGAAGCCCCGCCCCGCATCGCCGGCGTGAGCGGCCTCGATGGCGGCGTTCATTGCCAGAAGGTTGGTCTGGGAGCTGATGCTCTCGATGATCGTCGTGATGTCCTTGATGCTGCCGACGCTGTCGTTGATCTTGGTAACGGTCTCGAAGGTGGCATGCATCTTTTGACCGCCGCTTGCGACGGTCGCAACAAGCCGCTCGGTCGCCTCCCGCCGCTTGTCCGCGGTGGTGGTGACGTGGTCGATCGAGGCGATCATTTCCGTGACCGATGCCGTGGATTCCTCCACCATCGCCATCTGCTCCTGGATCTGATGGTTCAAGGCCTGAATGCTCTTTCCGATGCTTTCGACCGCGCTCGAAGAGCTCGCAAGGCTCGAATCGAGCATCCCGATCTCACGGTTTATCGACTCGGTGTTGGCGGTGATCTGAGTCGCGGATGCCGAGGTCTGCTCGGTGGTGACAATCAGGCTCTCTTTCATGCGAACGTTCTCGGCGGAGACATTCTGTACGTTGCCGATAGAGCTCTTCAGCGAGCGCACGAACTCGTTGAGGTTGCCCGCGAGCTCCCCTATCTCGTCTCGGGTGGACACCTTGAACTCTCGGGTAAGGTCCCCCTCGCGCAGGAAGGCGATATCCCCGGCGATTGCCTTCACCGACCGGACAATCTGGCGCGCGAGGAGAAGCGCCAAGAGGAAGGTCACCGCGAGGAGAACGAGCATCATCCCCAGCGCCACTGCGTCGCTGCGAGAGGCGAGCCGATGGATCTCGCCGCTGATGACCGAATCCTGGTTGTCGATGACGGTAATCGCCTGCTGGAGATCGTCGGCGAGAATCCCGATCTGGTTCATGAGGGTCTGGGTATGGTAGGCCGTGAGCTCGGTCAAGGGGCTCGTGTGGAGCTGTTCGTCGGATAGGAGCTGGTAGACGGTGTAGTAGGAGTTCGGACTGCCGGCGTAGAACTTCTTTGCATCGGACTGGATGTCGGAGACCGCACTCTGGAGATCCTTCGCTGCGCCGCTGAGCAGCTGATCGAGCTGCCGAATTGTCGTAAGCGAGCTCGCGACCAGCTTGCTCAGCCGCGGGAGCACCTTCAGTCCCTTCACCTCGCTGAAGGAGGCGCTTGTCTGCTTCAGGGTCTGCTGAAAGACCCCGAGCTGATCCTCCAACTGTCCCGAAGCAAGCCCGCCCGCTTGGAACCCTTCGTTGAGCAGCGCCGAGCGAAGGGACTTCAAGGTGCCCTGCTCGGCCTGGATCTCGTTCGCCTGGGCATGAAGGAGGAGATAGGTCGTGCCCGCGAGGGCGAAGGCAATTACCAGTATCGCAATGAGCAAAAGCAGCTTCGCACGGATGTTCATTCTCACGGTCCTCCTGACAGACTGATGATCAAATCGAGCTCCAGATTCCTCTTCCGCGCCTAGGCGGTCTTGAAGTGGGTGATCTCGCGGTTCAGCGACTCGCCGAGGTCGCCTAAGCGCTCGGCGATCGACAGGACGTTCGCCACCGCGTCGGAGATCTCCTTGATCCCGTGCGCGATCTCCCCCATCCCGCTTCGCACCTCGCCGCTGATGCGCTGCACGGTGGCCATCGTCTCGCCGATCGAGCGGGTGTTCTCGGTGATCGAGCCCGAGCCCCCCTTCACGTTCACCGAGACCTCCGACAGGGCGCTCATCGCCTTCAGGATCTGGTCGCCGCCTGAGCGCAGCTCGCTCA
>DAHVAK010000009.1 GCA_027314665.1 Spirochaetales bacterium | reverse complement strand
CGAATTGCGGTTCGGGCATATTCGAACTCCGAATAGCCCGATATGACCACGACCTTGGTCTGCGGGCGCTGCCGCTTCGCCCATTCGATGAGCTTGAGGCCGCCCATACCGGGCATGCGGATGTCGCTGACGAGTATCTGGACCTCATTGCGCTCGAAGAGCACGACGGCATCCTCGCCGGTCCTGGCTTCGAGGACCGGTCCGAAGCCGTTGGCCTGCCAATCGATGGCACGGATGATCTTGCGCCGAATGATGTCCTCGTCTTCGCACACCAGCACGCCGTACACGAATGCTCCTATGTCGGAAGGGTAACCCTCACGCGGGTCCCCTTTCCCTTTTCCGAGGCGATCTGCAGCCCGAACTCTTTCCCGAAACCGAGCTTGATCCGAGCATTTGTGTTTCTCAGGCCGAAGAATCTCCGATCCTTCCCGTCGCTCCCCTCGTTGGCAAGAGCTTCCACGAGCTCGCCGAGCCGCTGTTCGTCGATACCGACCCCGTCATCCGCAACTTCGAGTACGAACACCTCGGCGCACTGGTAGCCTCGGATGGCGATGCGGCCCGCCTGCGGCGATTGCGAAAGGCCGTGCTGCAGGGAGTTCTCTACTATCGGCTGCAGAAGGAGACGCGGCGTGCGCATCGCCAGGACTTCGTCGTCGACGTCGATCTCGAAGACGAACGAGTTCCCGTAGCGAAGCCGCTGTATCGAGAGGTAGCTGCGAACGTGGCTGATTTCCTCGGCGACGCTCACCGTATCGTTGCCGCTCGCAAGGCTTGCACGGAGGAAAGTTCCGAGGTTCTCCACCATGTCGATCGCCGTCTCGGGATCCTGGACCTCGAGAAGGCTGAGGATGGAATCCAGCGTGTTGTAGATGAAATGAGGCTTTATCTGCTCCTGCAGCGCCTCGGCTTCCAGTTGGCGGATCTTCGCGTGGTTGGCGATGAGCTCATTCATCAGCTCCCTGATGCGGCGCACCATGTCGTTGAAGCTTGCCGCAAGCTGTCCAATCTCGTCTCGGGAATCGATGGCAACCCGCACCGAGAGGTCGTTCTCGGAGACGCGGCGCATCAGGCGCTGTAGGTTCTTAATGGGGTCGGTGAGCACGGTGGAGAGGTAGAGGCTGAGAAGCACAATAAAGAGAATCGCTCCCGCGGCAAAGGTGAGCACGGTCACAAAGCGGACTCTTGCCACGTCGGCGACTATCTCGTTTCTCGGGGAGATGCTCACGAATCGCCATCCGGAGGCGGGATCGGTCCGGAAAGAGAGCAGGTAGGTTCGACCCGATCTCCGAAAGAGCAGCTTGCCGCTGCGGCTGGAGAGCAGCGAGCCCGCGGGAAGGATATCCGCAAGGGGGCGACCGATGAGCGCCGCCTTGCTGTCGTAGACGATGCGCCCGCGCCGGTCGGCGACGACCATGAAGCCCTGCGATCCGAACTTGATTCGCTTGAGGCTTTCGGCAAAGAGTCTCGCCGAAATGTCTGCTTCGATTATCCCGACGTTCCTCCCGTCGTCGTCGATGATTGGCTCGGCTATAGAAAAGGTCGAGTGTCCGAAGCGGGAGGCTCTGACTCCTTCGAAAGAGACCGCCCCCTTGCCTGCCCCCTTAAGCGCCTGATACGCTCTATCGGCGGCAAGGTCGAGCTTGTACTCCCCGATCGCGCTTATGGCCAACCCCGCCGGGGTGATGATGGTGATGTTGTCGAGGTCGGACTTGGTACGGCGTATGAAGTTGAGCTCCTCGAAGATGCGATAGGCGTAGCGTGTCGCCAGATCGCGATGGTGAAGGCTGACCAGCTTGATGTACTGCAGGACGTAGTAGGTGTGCTGGACCGCGAGGATGCGATGCACGTCGCGAAAATAGGAGGCCATGTCGGCGGCGACCGTCTCCGTCGCCCCTTGGAGGTAGTCCTCGGCATTGCGGTACATGACCTTTTCGTAGTTGGAATAGGTGAGAAATGAGACTATGAGAAGGGGAAGCATGCTGAGAGCGAGGAAGCTCGCAATCAGCTTCGTCTTGATGCCGAGCGCCATCTGATGTGTGGGGCCGTGCGTGAAGAAGTGAGCCCCGTCGTTTGCCTCCTATCGTATCTCATAGTTTTTTGTCTTCCGGAGGAAGGACGCGAGGTCGCCCTTCGTGACCTTCGAAATGCCCGTGTAGATCAGCTTCGGAACCTGTTCGCCGCGAATCGCCCGGTAGAGCATCTCCACCCCTATCCTTCCCATCTGTCGAAAGTTCTGTCCTATGACCCCTTGTACGAGACCCCTCTTGGCCGCGGTCAGTACCGGGTAGGTCGCGTCGATCGTTACAGCGATCCCACCCGAGCGGATCCATGCCGCGTAACCCTTCATGGACTCGATGGGTGCGTAAAACAGCCATCCGCCCGTAAAGAATATGATGCTCAGATGCGGATGGCTATCGGTGATTTGTCCGGTAAGGTCGATGGTTCTACTGATGCTGTCGTTCGAATAGAGGGTGGGGAGGAATCGCAAATCCAGCTGTCTGGATGCCGTAGACTTGAAGGCGCTGATACGTTCGTCGAGGTTGTAGGCCTCCCGACGTCCGGAGACGATGACGGCGGTAAGCGGATGTTCGGGGACAGTTCCCGGTGCAGGGAGAAGATGCCTGGCTCGAAGGATCCCCACGAGGGTGCTCGCCGCTGCGGAGCCTAGAGCGGAATTGTCGGTTCCGACGTAGAACAGGCGCTTGCTGTCGGGCGAATCGGAGTCGAAGGTCGCGATCTTCACTCCGGCGGCTATCCCTTCGTCGATGGCTGGCTCGAGGGCGATCGGATTGTTGCAGCTTATGAGGATTCCGGCGACATGCCGCTTGATCAACCAGCGGACTATCTCGATCTGCCTACGGGTGTCCGTGCTGAAGGGCCCCACCCAGTCGATGTGGACGCCGAGCTTCTTGCCCTCCCTCTGAGCAGCCTCCTTCGCATCGAGGAAGATCGGGTTGTCCAGGGACTTAGGCACGATGCTGATGGTCGGCTCGACGGCAACGTCTGCCTTCTCGCTGCCGCTGCGGGCCTTGTCCATCGGCGGGAGCGGTGCAGCCCTTTCGCTCGGGCGTCCGGCGGAGCAGCCGAAGAGCAGCAGCAAGGCCGCGGCCGCAGCGAGGGCGACGCCGGGCTTGGAAGCATTCATGATCTACCGCTCATCATAAGCGACCTTTCTCATTCTCGCCACCCGCGTGGAGATTATTCAAGGATTATTCAAGATAACCCATTCCTGACGCCGAGAGCCGTGCCGTACAGTCCAACGATGTAATCAAGCTCTCAGTAGACTGGAGGTAAAGAAATGAGAAGCAGGGTATTTCTCGCCGCAGCAGCGGCAGTGTTCGCCCTCGCGACGGTAGGTGCCTGGGCAACCGGACAGAAAGAGAAGGCCGCAGCGCAGCCAAGCGCCCAAAGCGCTTCGGCAGGGAAGGCCTTCACGGTGGGCCTCCTCTTGCCGGAGTATACGGTTTCGCGCTGGCGAAAGGTGGACGAGCCGAGCTTCCTGGCCGATATGAAGGCCCTCGATCCTGCGGCGAAGGTCGTCACCTTCAATGCCGGCTCGAGCGCGAGCACCCAGCAGTCCCAGGCGGAATCCGCGCTGACCGACGGAGCCAAGGTCCTCGTGGTCATCCCGGTCGACGGCGTCGCCGCCGCGCAGATCGTGAAGATCGCGGGCCAATCCGACGTGAAGGTGGTCTCCTATGACCGGCTTATCCAGGACTCCCTGCCGGCCTACTACGTCTCCTTCAACAACGTGCGGGTCGGGGAGCTCCAGGGCAAGTACATCGCCGATCACGTGGCGAAGGGGGGAACGATCGTCATGATCAACGGATCGCCCACCGATCCGAACGCTGCGATGTTCAAGGCCGGCGCCCTATCGGTCCTCCAGCCCCTCTTCGACAACGGAACCTTCACGCTCGGCTACTCGACCATGACGCCGAACTGGGACCCGGCGCACGCCTTAAGCGAGATGGAGGAGGCCCTCACCAAGCTCAACGACAACGTGAACGGGGTGCTCGCGGCCAACGACGGAACTGCGGGCGGCGACATCAAGGCCCTGCAGGCGGTGGGATTGGCCGGGAAGGTTCCCGTGACCGGTCAGGACGCGACGAACGCCGGGCTCACCCGCATCATCGAGGGAATCCAGAGCATGACGGTCTACAAGAACGTGCGCCTCGAGGCGGCCGCCGCAGCGAAGCTCGCCTACGCGATCGGAACGGGAAGCGCGCTCCCCGAAGGGCTCGTGAACGGCAAAACCAACAACGGAAAGGCCGACATCCCCTCGGTACTCCTCACGCCGCTGGCGGTGACCAAGGCCAACATCGCGGATACGGTGATCAAGGACGGCTATACGACGTGGGCGAACATTTGCGTCGGCGGAGCCGCGGACGCCGAACTCTGCAAGGCGAATGGCTACTAAGATGACGAATGGAGGGCGGCTCGTTCGAGGGCCGTCCTCCCGCCGATCGGGGCGGTCCGAAGCATGAGCGCCGCCCAGGCGAGGCCGCTCCTCCTTCGGGTGACCGGGCTGCGGAAAACCTATGGAGCGGTGGAGGCGCTGCGCGACGTGAACTTCGAGGTCGCCAGGGCGGAGATCGTCGCCCTCGTCGGCGACAATGGCGCGGGGAAGTCCACGACCATCAAGATAATCGCGGGCACCGAGGCGAGCGACGGCGGGGAGATCCACTTCGACGGGAAGCCCGCCCATATCCGCAGCCCGCTCGATTCCATGAACCTTGGGATTCAGACCGTCTATCAGGACCTCGCCTTGTGCGACAACCTGAGCATCGTCGCCAATCTCTACCTCGGTCGCGAGCTGCACACCGGCGTCCTGCCCAGGCTCCTCTCGGGGCTGCGCGATCTCGCGATGCAGAAGGAGGCCGCTGCGGTTTTGGGCCGGCTCGAGATCAATCTGCCCGCCCTTACCACACCGGTCGCTGCGCTTTCGGGGGGGCAGCGACAGGCGGTGGCGGTGGCGCGCGCCGTACTCTGGGGCTCCAAGATGGTGATCCTGGACGAGCCGACCGCCGCGCTCGGCGTGGCGCAGACCCGAATGGTTTTGAATCTGATCCGGCAGCTCGCCGAGCACGGGATCGGAGTGCTGCTCATCTCCCATAACCTAGGCGATGTCTTCGAGATTGCGCACCGGATCGTCGTGCTCCGTCAGGGGCTCACCGTCGGCAATTTCGTGAAGGGCGAGACGACGCCGGACAGGGTCGTAGCCGCGATAACGGGAGTTCAGGGAGGAACATACGCGTGATGGCTTTCGATACACCGACCCGAGGTGAAGAACCTTCGGCAACCCCCAAATCCGTGAGGATGGGGGGCTCCAGGCTCCTTCGTCCCGTTCGGGACTTTCTTGCGGCGGGGGATTTGGGGCTCGTCCCGGTCTTCGTAGCGCTCGTCGCCATCTGGGTCATCTTCCAGAGCCTGAGCCCCCACTTCATCTCGCCCCGGAATATCACGAACCTCATCGTGCAGATCGTCGTCATCGGGGTCTTGGCGCTCGGTGAGACCCTCGTGCTCCTCCTCGGGGAGATCGATCTCTCCATCGCCCAGGTGAGCGGGATGGCGGCGGCGATCCTCGCTTCCCTGTCGGTCTTCGACAAGCTCAATCCGTGGGCGGCCATGGCACTGACCCTCGCCGCGGGGGCGGCCTTCGGGATGGCGCAGGGGCTGTGGATCACCCTGATCGGAGTGCCCTCGTTCATTGTGACCCTCGCGGGCTCCCTCGTCTCACTCGGGCTTCTGCTCGGGCTCATCGGCACCTATGGAACGATATCCCTCTCGAGCACCGTGATCCTCGCCATTGCGACGAGCTTCGTGCCGCGCTGGATGGGGTTGCTCTTTGCGGCGATCCTCATCGTGGTCTACCTGGCGGGCCTGCTGGCCGGCCGCTGGCGGCGGACCGCTCTGCAGATACAGGGTGCCGCCCCACGCAGCGGTTTCGGCCGCTTCGCGGCCGTCTCCGTCCTCTCGATCCTTGTCGTCGTTGTCTTGAACTCCTATCGCGGCCTTCCGTGGGCCGGAGTGATAGTGCTTGCGCTCGTGATCCTCTTTTCGCTCCTCACGCGCTCCACCCCCTACGGACGCTACCTTTATGCCATGGGCGGCAACGCCGAGGCAGCGCGGCGGGCGGGGGTGAACGTTCGCGCCATTCGGGTCAGCATTTTCTCGCTGGCTGGACTGCTGGCCGCCTTCGGCGGAATCGTCGGAGCCTCGCGCCTTGGCTCGGCTTCGGCCTCGACGGGGGGAGGAAACCTTCTCCTCGATTCGATTGCCGCGGCGGTCATCGGAGGGACCAGCCTCTTTGGCGGACGGGGAAGCGTCTACGGCGCCCTTGCCGGCGCCCTCGTGCTGGGAAGCGTT
>DAHVAK010000006.1 GCA_027314665.1 Spirochaetales bacterium | reverse complement strand
ATCGTCCTGGGGATCATCAACAACATGCTGAACCTCTTGAGCGTGTCGCCCTATCTCCAGGGCACCGTGAAGGGTCTCGTCATCATCGGCGCGGTCTACATCCAGCGGCAGCGCGCCTAACGGGCGACTCGAGAGAGAAAGAGGAGGTGGTCCTTCGGGGCCATCGAAAACCATAAGGAGGTTCAAGCATGAAAAAGATGCTGACTGTATTGGCAGCAGCCTTCGTTGCAGCCGTCGTTCTGGCGAGCTGCGCCCCGAAGGCCGCCACGAGTGCTCCGGCCAAAGAGCAGCAGGCGGGTCAGGCAATGACCGCCGCGAGCGAGACACCGATCAAGGTCGGCTACTCGATGCCCGCGGCCGATCACGGCTACATTGCCCGGGCGATCTATTGGGCCCAGCGCGCGATGAACGATTGGAAGGCGAAGGACAAGAACATCACCTTCTACTTCGTTACCGCGGACAGCGTGACGAAACAGGCGAACGACATCGAGGACCTGATGACCAAGGGGATCAATGCCCTCGTCGTCTTTCCGGTCGACGCCTCGATCACCTCGGAGGTCGAGAAGGCCTACAAGGCGGGTATCTTCATCGTCGTCATGGACCGGGGCACGACCAAGCCGGTCTACGACGTCTATCTCCACAACAACGACAATGCCTATGCAACCTCCGGCATGGAGTACGTGGCCAAGGCCCTCGATTATAAGGGCAACGTCGTCATCATCGAGGGGATTCCGACCCCGATCAACACCATCCGCGTGAACGCGATTCGGGCGGTGGCGGCGAAGTACCCGGGGATCAAGATCCTCGACTCGCAGCCCGGCTACTGGAACCAGACCAAGGCGCACGACGTCATGCAGAACTACCTCCAGAAGTACAACCACATCGACGCGGTCTACACCGCGGATGACGACATGATGCTCGGCGCAAAGGTCGCCTACAAGGAGTCGGGACGCAGCGACATCAAGGTCTTCTTAGGCGGCGGGGCGGACAAGCGCGTCATCAAGGAGATCATGGACGGGACCGATCCGACCACGACCGCCGACGTAACCTATCCGCCCGACCAGTGCGCCGACACGGTTACCCTCGCGGTCCTCGGGGCGCGCCACGAGACCTTCCCCGGCTTCTATCAGAAGAAGCTGCCCCTCGAGATCGTGCTCGCTGCGGAGCTCGTGACCAAGGAGAATGCGGCCGCCTACTACAACCCGGACGAGCCGTAAGTCAGTCGGGGCGGGCGCCGCAAGGTGTGCCGCCCGCCGAGCGCCGTCACAAGGGCTCGGCGCGCAGAAAAAGGAGGAGGCTGCCCCGCCGCGGGGCGGCCTTTTTTTTGTCCCTGGGGCGACGAGATCGCGGGCGTGGTCTCGCTGTCGCGCGATGGCACGGCAGGAGAGGTCGATCCCCGCTGCAGACGCAGGCGCCTTGGCAGGAAAGCGGTCGCTTCCTTGCGGCGCCGGCCCTGCAGGGCGGGGAGAGGGCGTCGAGGTCCCTCCGATCCGACGGCGGGGAGGCTATAGGGCGATCCGCAGCGAGTTGCGGATGACCTTCTTGACCGCGCCGAGGATGTCCTCGGTGCTCATGTCGATCGAGCTGGTTCGGGCGAGCTTCACCGCGTTCAGTATCCCGATGAAGAAGATCGCGAGGAGCGCCTCGATGTCGCGGCGTGCGAGCCCGGCAAGCCCGAGCGAGTCGGGGGCGAGCGAGGTGAGAAGCTTGAAAACGAGGTCCGTGATCTTCTCGATCTTTTCCTCGATGCGGGTGTAGCTCAAGGCCTCGGAGAGCAGGATGTTGATGAAATCGAGATCGCCCAGGAGCTCGGGAATGAACTCGTCGATCAAGAGCCTCAGGCGCTCCTCGGGGCTCGGAGTCTCGCGCAGGGCGCGCTCGAGCCTCACGTAGAACTCCTCCCATCCCTCCTTGACGATGTCCTGGATGATCTCGTCCTTGCTGCGGAAATAGGTGTAGATCGTTCCGACGGGCAGGCCGGTCTCCTTGACGATGTCGGAGACGGAGGTGTTGTAGAATCCCTTGTGCGAAAAGAGCATCTTGGAGGACTGGAGGATGGTCGCGCGCTTGGACTCATCCTTCATTCGTGCCATCGCTCCCTCCCTTTTCAGCCGGCCAGGAGATAACCCTTGCCGAAGACCCGGAAAAGCTGTCCCGAGAGCCAATCGGGGCCAGGCGGCTGCCCGCGCATGCGCATCGGCGAGTTGATGAGGATCGTGGCGCCCCCCTCTGCCTCGGTGTAGATGCTCGGATGGATCAGGTTCATCTTCTCGATGACGATTCCCTTCGCGTAATTCTCGTGGATGTAGCTGATCTCCCCGCTCGGCGTAACGCCGACGACCATCCCGGCATGGGTGAGCGGGTCGTCCCACAGCCCGTCCCCGTTGGCGTCGTAGGTGTTGTCCCAGAAGACGATGTCCCCGGGCTGCGGGAAATCGGTCTTCGTGAGCAGATCGTGGCGGCTCATGATCTTGTAAAGGCGCTGCACCCCGTTGCCCGAATAGTGGTTGAAGCGGGAGAGCAGATCGATGCCGGCATAGGCGTAGATGGCGAGGATCGTTCCCGTGCAGTCGTAGGTGTAGGTGCGCCCCCCATAGACGAGCTCGGACTTCCCGAGGAAGTGCTCGGCTCCGGCCAGGAGCCGCTCCTGGACCGGCAGAAGCTTGCGACCGGGGAGGGTGGTCATGGCCGCGAGAAGCGGCTGCGGATCCCCCTTTCCCCCAGCGGCCGGATCGGGCTGGATCGTCGGGGGCGCCGCGATTGCGCCGGCAAGTGAAAAGCCTGACAGCTGAAAGGGGCCCGATTGGATCGGAAACGTGGCGCAGGAGCCCAGAAGAAGCCCCGCAGCGGGTGCGACGACGGCGAAGGCCGCGTGTTTTCGATTCGTTCTCATCATGCCTCTCTAGAGACGATGGTCGGCAGCTGGCGCCATAGACTTCATTCGCGGCGCGGCAGCCTCACCCGCGATCGCCCGAGGGGCGAAAGCCCAAACCGATGCAGTAGGTCTCAAAGGAGATCTTCCTGCTGGCCTTTGGCTTGAAGTTCCTCGCCGATTCGAAGCGCTCGCGCACCTCCGCAAGGATATCCCTTTCCTCCCCCCCCTGGAAGAGCTTGAAAAGGAGGCTCCCAGCCGGGGCGAGCAGGCGCTCGGCGAGGGCGAGCACCCCCCGCGCGATCTCGGCCGAGCGCCCCGTATCGACCGTGCGGTTTCCGGTCGTGTCGGGGGCGGCGTCGCTCATGATGAGGTCGTAGGGCCCGCGCAGCGACTCGAACGTGGCTTCGGCGAGGAGATCGCCCTGCACGGCGAGGAAATTGGCCGCTCGGGAGAGGGCGGGAAGGGAAAGGGCCTTGAGGTCGACGCTGGTGAGGAAGCCCGTGCCTTTGAGCGCCTTGAGGGCGTAGAGGCTCCAGCTTCCCGGCGCGGCACCGAGGTCGAGGATGCGCATTCCTCGCCGGATGAGCCGGAAGCGCTCGTCGATCTCCTGAAGCTTGTAGACCGAACGCGCGGGATAGCCCTCCTTGCGAGCCTTCGTGGCCCAAAAGTCAGGCCCCTGAGAATACTCGTTGCTCATGAGCGCCGCCGTCCGTCCTCGCGTAGGGCCCTACGCCTTGACTCATCCCCACCTCTCATAGATCTTTGATGGGATGAAGCGACAGTATAGCCTGCGGCTGAACAAGATAGAAGAGGCGCTCCGATCCGCCCTCCCGCCTGCGGTCGAGCCTCACTGGCTCGAGCGCTCCGCAGGGGTGGAGGAGCTGGGGGCGTTGGAGTCCTACGAGAACATCGTCAAGCCCGCGCGAGACCTCATCGAGCGCGGCGGGAAGCGCTGGCGCCCGATGCTGATGCAGCTTGCCTGCGAGCTCGTCGGCGGAGGGGATCGGGCGCTGCCCCTGGCGCCGCTCGTCGAGCTTCCCCACAACGGAAGCCTCATCATCGACGACATCGAGGATCGGGCCGACTGGCGGCGCGGCGGCCCCTCGATCCACGTCCTGTATGGAGAGGACATGGCGATCAATGCCGGGAATCTCCTCTACTTTCTCCCGACGGTCGTCATCGACGATGGTCCCTTCTCCTTCGAGGAGAAGGCCCTCTTCTATCGCTACTACACCGAGGACATGCGGCGCCTGCATTTTGGGCAGGGGCTGGACATCCAGTGGCATCGCGATCATGGCCACACTCCCAGCCGCAGCGAGTACCTCCAGATGTGTCGATTCAAGACCGGCGCTCTTGCGCGGCTTGCCGCCCGCCTCGGGGTTGCGGCAGGCGGCGGATCGGCGGAGCGGGCCGAGCGGCTGGGTGCAATCTGCGAGGAGATGGGAGTCGCCTTTCAGATCCTCGACGACGTGAAGAACCTCACCGAGGGCAATCCCGGAAAGCGGCGCGGCGATGACATCGTCGAGGGCAAGAAGAGCCTCCCGGTGATCATGCACCTCCTCGATCACCCCGAGAGCTCCGCTCGGATGAGAAGCTGCTTCGAGCGGGCGGAGTCCGAGGGGGTCGATTCGGCTGCGGTCGAGGAGGCGATAGGGCTCCTCGAAGCCTCGGGCTCGATCGCGTCGGCGCGCGCCGTGGCGGAAGCGATGCGCGGGGAAGCGACGGTCGGGATCAGGTCCGCTTTTGCGGAGGGCGAGCCCCGCAACCTCATTGTCAACCTCTTCGAAGAGTTCTGATATTGATTTTCAGGGGCGAAACGCGTATTTTGAACTCCATGGCGAGCAATCCAATCCGACGTCCGCTTCCCTACAGCTTCTACAATGCAACGCTGTGGCTCATCGCCGCAAACATCCTCGTTTTTCTCCTGAACTCCCTGGCTCCGAACACGCGCGTCCCGCTCGCCATGGTTCCCGCCCTGATTCTCGGCGCGAACGCCTACTGGGAGTTCGTCACCTACATGTTCGTCCATGCGAACATCACCCACATCCTCTTCAACATGCTCGGCCTCTTCTTCTTCGGACCCCAGGTCGAGCGGAGGATGGGAAGCTCGGAGTTCCTGCTGTTCTACTTCATCTCCGGGATAGGGGCGGGGGTTGCCTCCTTCGTGATCTACGTGCTGTCAGGGGCCTACACGGTGGTCCTGCTCGGCGCCTCGGGGGCTATTTTCGCGGTCCTTCTGGCCTATGCCACCTTCTTCCCCGACTCGATGATCTACGTCTTCGGGCTCATCCCGATCCGAGCGCCGCTTCTCGTCGTGATCTACGCGGCAATCGAGCTGTTCTCGCAGATCTTCAGCTTCAACGCCGGCGTTGCCCACCTGACTCATCTGGCAGGCTTCGCCTTCGGCTACCTCTACCTGGTGGCGCGGGTGGGAGTGAATCCCGTGCGTGTCTTTCTCGGCGATCGTTCGATGCGGTGAGCCGCGCCCCGATGCTGCGCGGACGGGCGTTGCCTCGAGCCTCCCTGGCTCTCCTCGCAGGGCTGCTCCTCTCCGCGGGGCTCGCCGAGCCCTCCCTTTCCGCCCAGGATCTGCGCGGAGGCTTCCTCGTCGCCGATCTGTGGTGCGATCTCGAGCCGATGGTCCAGCAACCGGGACAGAGCTATCCCCTCTCGCGGGAAGCGGCGATCACGCAGATCTTGAAGGAGGCGCAGTTCGTCTTCAGCGGGATGCTCTACGGCTTTGACTTCGTCTACCGCCCCGGCGATCCTGCGCGGGAGGTTGCGGGGCTCTTCAAGCTCACGCCCGTCGCCGAGATTCCGTGGGGAGATCCGCAGCTGCGGGTTCTCCAGACCCGAACCGACGGCTCCCGCCTGACGGCGAGCCTTCTCTACAGCCTCGCTCCCTTCCAGGAGCGCTGGAAGCAGTCCTGGGACAGCAACATCTTTCCGACCGCGACCGGTCGCGGCGTCGGGCACTACTACGGCGGCTTTCCGCAGAAGCTCGCCTCCTACCGCGACGCGATCAAGGAGGCAATCCGGGGCTACCTTCGCGCGAGGGTCTACAACCGCCCCCGGGAGGTAGCCGGGGAGGTGGCCCTCGCCGGACCACCCTCCACGGCAATCGAATCGGGAGAGTTCATCACCACCCTCACCGTCAAGCTGAAGATCGACCGGATCGAGCCCTACCGGGTGTTCTGAAAGGGCTATCTTCGCACGAGCAGCTGCTCGAGAAGGAGGGTCACCCCTCCGCCGAGGGCGGCCCCCGCGACAATCCCGACGGCGATCTCGGGCACGGTGTGGCCGAGCATCTCGGGGAGCTCCGCGGCCTCCGCCGGGCGGTCTGAGAAGAGCTTCTTGAGGAGCCTGGACTGCTTCTCCACGGTCCCGCGCAGGCGATAGGCGTCGTGCATGACGATGAAGCCGAAGACGACGGCCACCGCGAAGGCATCCGAGGCGATCCCGTCGTGAATGAGCAGCGCGACGGCGAGTGCGGTCACAAAGGCCGAATGCGAGCTGGGCATGCCGCCGGAGCTGGTGAAGTAGCTGAAGCTGAAGGAGCCCTTTTTCGCGGAATAATAGAAGACCTTGAAGAGCTGGCAGAGAAGCTGGGTGATGAGGGCGGCGATGAGCGCGATGGGTAGCGACATGGCTCTCTCATACCATGCCCGGCGCGCCCCGGCAAGGCCCGCAGCGAAAAGCGCCTTTTTCCGAGCTCCCGCTTCCCGAGCGGGGGGCCGCGCAGTAGGCGATCCCCGCGGCGACTGAGTTGTTGGCGCGCGCCCCCGCGCGGAGGCCTGCGGCAGCTCCCACCTTGCCCCGCCCCCGGCGGCAGGCTATGATCTCCAACCATGAGCATCCACATCGGCGCCCCGCGCGGAGCGGTAGCGGAGGCGATTCTCCTTCCCGGCGACCCCTTGCGGGCGCGTTTTGTTGCGGAGCGCTATCTGCAGGGCGCGGTCTGCTACAACGAGGTGCGGGGGATGCTCGGCTACACCGGCACCTGGAAGGGGAAGCGGGTCTCGGTACAGGGAACGGGGATGGGACAGCCCTCGCTCGCGATCTACGCGAACGAGCTCATCACCGAACATGGGGCGAAACAGCTGATCCGCATCGGCACCTGCGGATCGATCCAGCCAAGCTTGCGCGTCCGCGATCTCGTCCTCGCCATGACCGCTTCGACCGATTCCTCGATGAACCGCCTGCGCTTTCGCGGCATGGACTTCGCTCCTGCGGCGAGCTTCTCGCTCTTTCGCCGGGCGGTCGCGGCCGCCGAGCGCCTCGGCCTCGCCGTTGCCGCCGGGGGGGTCCTCTCGAGCGACTCCTTCTACCCCGACGATCCCGACGGCTGGCGAATGTGGGCCTCCTACGGGGTTCTTGCCATCGAGATGGAGAGCTCCGCGCTCTACACCCTCGCGAGCAGGCACGGGGCCGAGGCGCTGACGATCCTTACCGTGAGCGACAGCCTCGTGACCGGCGACGAGACCACGAGCGAGGAGCGGCAGACCGGCTTCGGTCGGATGGCCGAGCTCGCGCTTGCCACAATCGAGTGAAGGAGGTGGCGCCGATGGTCGCCGCCCTGCTTCTTGGCCCTTGCCTTTTGGAGAAACTTAGGATATGCTGCCCTCGGTCCTGGGGTTCAAGGGACCAGTATCTCCATTCAAGCTAATTCAAAACCACGTGCCTGTTTACTAACTGCCAGGAGGCAACGCTATGTATCAGTTGACGGGTGCTCATCCATTCGAGTTCATCGTGATTTGGGTGGTTTTGGGCATTGCCATTCTCGGTCTCCTGTACGCCTTGTTCCTGCGGGGTCAGATGCTCAAGAACGACAAGGGCACCAGCCGCATGCAAGAGGTATGGGACGCGATACGCGTCGGGGCCGACGCGTATCTCCGCAAGCAGATGCGAACGATTCTCCCCACAGTCGTCATCCTCACAATCCTTCTGTTCTTTTCGGTCTATCTGATCCCTCCTTCGAAAGAGGCTCTGCAGCGCTTTTCCGGCTATGGCGAAGGCTCGATCAGGTTGATCATCGGGCTCGGACGGGCGATAGCCTTTGTCATGGGCTCGGTCTTTTCCCTCATCGTTGGGCAGCTCGGGATGAGGATGGCGGTCCAGGGGAACGTGCGCGTCGCCTCGGAGGCGCGCCGTAGCTTCAGCGGCGCGCTGAAGATCGCCTACCGCTCCGGGACGATCACCGGAATGCTCACCGACGGGCTCGGGCTCTTCGGTGGGACGGTCCTCTTCATCTACTACGGCCTCGCGTCGCCGGACGTCCTGCTCGGCTTCGGGCTGGGAGGGACTCTCATCGCGCTCTTTATGCGCGTGGGTGGCGGCATCTTCACGAAGGCCGCGGACATCGGTGCGGACCTCGTCGGCAAGGTCGAGCACGGGGTGCCGGAGGACGATCCGCGCAATGCAGCGGTCGTCGCTGACCTCGTGGGCGACAACGTCGGCGACTGCGCCGGGATGGCAGCCGACATCTTCCAGTCCTACGAGGTGACGATTGTGGCGGGCTTGATCCTGGGCGTCACCCTCGTGGGCATCACCCACGACATCAAGTGGATCATCTTCCCGCTCGTCGTGCGGGGTATCGGGGTCTTCTCCTCGATCGTCGGAACCTACATCGTCGGCGGGGGAAAGCGCGAGACCAACGGGATGAACTCGATCAACCGGGGCTTCTACTCCTCGGCCGCCATCAGCCTCATCTCGTTCTTCCTCATCGCGTGGCTCTACATGCACGAGTTCCGCGCCTTCCTCTCGGTCGGCGTGGGAGTGGTGCTCGCCATCGTCCTGGATGAGCTCACCAAGTACTTCACCGACACGCGCTACAAGCCGGTCAAGAGCCTCGCCGCGACGACCAAGAGCAGCTCGGCAACCCTCATCCTGAAAGGGCTCTCGGTGGGCTTCGAGACTGCGGTCTGGCAGGCGGGGATCATCGCGATCACGATCATCATCGCGGTCCTCATCTACCTCGGTCAGCCTGCGGCCAACTTCCACGACAAGATGATCTACATCCTTTACGGAATCGCGATGACCGGAATCGGGATGCTCACCCTCACGGGAAACAACGTCGCAATGGATTCCTTCGGACCCATCGCGGACAATGCGAACGGCATCGCGGAGATGTCGGGCAACGACATCGACGTGCAGGGCAAGCAGCGCCTGGCGGACCTCGACGCGGTCGGCAACACCACGAAGGCCATCACGAAGGGCGTGGCGATCGGCTCGGCGGTCATCGCCGTGGTCGCCCTGTTCGGCTCCTTCCTCACGGATGTCACCGCCGTCCAGATCAGCCAAGGAGTGGCGGCGGCCAAGCAGATCT
>DAHVAK010000005.1 GCA_027314665.1 Spirochaetales bacterium | reverse complement strand
ATCCCGGAGAGCGAGAGATTGAGGGTGAGCGGGATCGAGCCCGCAAGATGGTGAGCGTTCGACGCGTTGTCCCCCGTCCAAACTGCCGCCTGACGGCTGGTGGAGATGAAGCCGCTGCGGCTTAGGAGAAAGGGGCGCTCGTCGGGTCGGGCAGCAAGCAGCCCCTCGCGGCTCGCGGTCTGCATCCCAAGGGCGTACTGATTGTGGTAGGTATCGTGATCCTCCTTGCCCCGCCCGAAGCGCATCTCCTCGAGCGTTACGGTGCCGGTCGAGGGATCGTTCATGTCGAGCCAGAATCCGGCGAAGCCGAGCGCGGCGAACTCCTTGACCCGCTCCGCCCACCACCTTCGCGTGTCGGCAAGCGAGAAATCCGGAAAGACGGTCGCCCCGGGCCACACGACGCCGACGTACTCCCGATTTTCCGAGGTTCGGCAGAAGAGCTCGCGCGCGCTCCCCTCGCGGTAGACCGGGTATTTCTTGTCGAGCTTCACCCCCGGGTCGATGATTGCCACGACCCTACGCCCTGTTGCAGCAAGCTCGCCGAGCATCTGCTGCGGCTCGGCGAAGCCCTCCCGAGAAACGGTGAAGATGCGGTAGCCGTCCATGTAGTCGATGTCAAGCCAGAGACCATCGTTGGGGATCGCGTGCTCGCTGAACTTCCGGTCGAGCTCGAGGAGGTCCTCATAGGAGCGATAGCCCCACCGCGACTGGTGATGGCCGAGCGCCCACAGGGGCGGCAGCGGAGTGGTGCCGCAGAGGAGCTGGAGCTTCGAGGTCACCGCGTCGGGGGTGTCGCCGTAGATGAAGTAGAGGGTTGGGGTTCCGTTCGTCGAGCCGAGATAGAAGGGGTTGGAGCCCTTCTCGTGCTCCTGCGTAAGGCGCTCCGGGGCGCCGGTGCTCATGAAGACCGGGAAGGGATTGTTCACGAGCAGCCCCAGCCACCCGGACGCGAGCTTGATGAGGAGATAGGGGATCGATAGGTACATCGGATCCGTCACCCCATGGAAAGCGACAGAGCGGTCAAAATCCCCCATGACGTCGGTGTTCCAGAACAGGGTGCGCAGACCGCTCTTCTCGAAGCCGTTGTTCTTTTCTCCCATTCCGTAGAATCGCATCGACTGATCGTAGGCGAACTGAAACAGCCACCTGGCTCCGCAGACGCCGAAGGACTGCTCCCGGACGCTCCGAAAGAGCGCCGAGCCCTCCCGAGAGAGGACGAGCTCGGCGCTGCCCCCGACCGCGAGCCGGGTGGAGGACTTCCGGCCTTCGAAGGCGCCCTCGTCGAGCTCGGCGTGGCTCCCGCTGCCCTTCCAGCTCCTGCTCCGCACCTCGAGGCGGTGGACATCGCCGCCCAGGTCTTGGACTCGAAAGTCGAAGCTCCGCTTTTCCATGACGTAGGGATTCTTCCGCGAAACCACAAAGGTGAAGTTCGCCGGATGATCAATCTTGTTGAAGTACATGTCCCATCCTTTTCTGTGTGAACGGTCGCGGGCGAGTGCGCTCCTGCGCGCAGAGGGAGACCGCCGCGAGAGGCCCGAAGAGGCAGTCGCGCCGGCGCCGCGCGAGGGCGCTCGATCGCCCCGGAGGCGCTAGCAGGTTGCCTCCAAACTCAAAGGCAGCTGCCAAAACAGCGTTCTCTCGAGCCAAATTGGGGCAAGAGGCCATAAAAAACGCCGTTTTGGCAGCGGGTCAATCACTTTGTCAGCACCCTGCTAGCTTTCGCTTGCCGCCTTTTCCCGCTTCTTTCGCACCTGCTCGGCCTTGCGGCTGATCCGGTTCCAGATTGCCGCGACTCCCATCGCGGAGCGCACCATGGCCATCGTCTTGCGCGCCTCTTCCCGCATCGCGAGGGTGCCTTCGTAGACAACCTCGTCGACGTAGCCGCTCCTCTCCTCGAAGGCGTGCCTGCGCTCGCGGATCGGATCGAGAAAGGCGTTCAGAGCCGCGGCGAGCCGCTCCTTGACCTCGACATCGCCGACCTTTCCCGCGCGGTAGCGGCTCGCAAGCTCCTCGACCTCGCTCTTGTTCGGATTGAAGATCTCGTGGTAGACGAAGACCGGATTCCCCTCGACCGTGCCGGGGACGTCCGCCGAGATCCTCTTGGGATCGGTATACATCCCGAAGACCTTCTTGCGCACGGTCGCCGCGTCGTCGGAGAGGAGGATTGCGTTGCCAAGCGATTTCGACATCTTGGCCTCCCCATCGGTTCCGACCAGGGTCGGCACATCGCCGACCATGACATCGGGAACCGGGAAGACCTCGCCATAGAGGTAGTTGAATCGCCGCGCAATCTCGCGGGTAAGCTCGACGTGCGCCTCGTTGTCCTTTCCCACGGGAACCAGGTGCGCCCTCGGCATGAGGATGTCCGCCGCCTGGAGGACCGGATAGCCGAGCAGGCCGAGGGGCATCTCGGAAAGATGCGCGCTCTGGAGCATATCCTTCAGCGAGGGGATCCGCTGCAGACGCGGGACAGTCGTGAGCATCTCGAAGTAGAGAGTGAGCTCGTAGACCTCCGCAACCGCCGACTGCAGGTAGATCACCGAGCGCTCCGGATCGATTCCGCACGCGAGGTAGTCGAGCGTCATCTCGCGAACGTGCTCGGGAATCTGCTCGATATCCTGCTTCTCAGGGCGGGTCGTCAGGGTATGCACGTCCGCGATGATGAAGAAGCACTCGTAGCTGTCCTGGAGCTTTACGCGATTCGCGATCGATCCGACGTAGTGACCGAGATGGAGGCGCCCAGTGGGCCGGTCGCCCGTTAGTATTCGTTTCCTCTCCATGAGTTCATCCTTCCGTCACGAAACACGTGAGCATGATTTTCGAGGCGTCCCGTACGGCGCCTCACGCGGGCTTTGCTTGCTCGCTTTCTGCCGTCTTCAGCTGGTGCGTCCTACCGGAGCCCATGAAGATGCCGATCGGTCTGAGGTACGGAACATTGTCACAGATTATCTTGATCACCACGGTTATCGGAACCGAGAGAAAAGCCCCGACGATTCCCCACAGCCAACCCCAGAAGATGAGCGAGACGAGGATGATGAAGGGGCTCAAGTTGAGCCGACTGCCGAGAAGCCGCGGATCGACGAAGTTGCCCATGATGAGCTGGATGGCACCCATCACGACAAAGGTAACGATTGGCAGATCGACGGCCGGATAGAACTGCACGAAGGCCATGAGCGTCGTGACGGCCACGATGAACAGCGCGCCGAGGTTCGGGATGAAATTGACCAGCAAGGCGACCACACCCCAGAGAATCGGGAAATCGATGTGGAGGAACAGGAGCCCAAGATAGACCTCCAGGCCGGTAACGATGCTGATGAACAGCTTGACGGCGAGGTAGCGTCCGATCTGCACATTGATGTGATCGAGGATCTCTCCCACCTTTCGGCGAGTCGATTCCTCGAAGGCGTTGATCAGCTTGCTCTGGAAGTAGGGACGCTCGAGCAGGAGGAAAATGAGAAAGACCAGGATGATTCCTACCCCGCCCGCAAACTTCAGGAACGATCCGGAAAGGGAAATGAGCGTCGTTCGCAGAGCCGACGTCCAGTTGATGTCCGGAACAATCCCTCTCGCATCGCCAAAGGGCGTATTGAGAAGCGACTGGGCGTCGCGCATGAGAAGTATGAGGCGCGTCTGGAATCGGGGATAGACCTTGATGAAGGAATGAATGCCGGTCTGCACCAGGAAGCCGATGAAATAGAAAAAACCCAGCAGGATCAGCACGACCATCACGATCGCCACCGTCCGCGGTATCCGATTCTGCTCGAGGAAGTTCACCACCGGCGCAAACACGAAATAGAGAAGACCGGCGATAATGAGGGGGACCAGAACGATTTCTGCGGTCTTGAACACCGCACCCACGAGAAAGAGCACGATGATCCCCAGCAGCACCACCACGATCTTCCTGGAGTCCATGGGCCGATACTATCATGAAAAAAACACCGATGTAACCCGTCGGCCTTCCGACCGGCTCATGTTGATGAAAGCGACCGACTCATAGCATAATTACGCCATCCGAAGGCAAGGAGGTTGGAGGAATCGTGGTGAAATTGACGCATCTTCCGCTCGTGAATCGGCTGCGGGGCAGGCTTCCGAAGGTTGGAATCCGCCCCACCATCGACGGGCGGCTGGGGGGAGTGCGGGAATCCCTCGAGGAGAAGACCCTCGGGATGGCCCGCGCCGTCGCAAAGCTGATTGCCGACAACATCAGGCATCCCAACGGGATGCCGGTCGAGTGCGTTATCGCGGACAGCACGATCGGAGGCGTTGCGGAGGCCGCAGCCTGCGCCGACAAGTTCGCTCATGAAGGGGTCGGCCTCTCGATCACCGTAACCCCCTGCTGGTGCTACGGCTCCGAGACCATGGATATGGACCCCTACATCCCGAAGGCCGTCTGGGGCTTCAACGGAACCGAGCGTCCCGGCGCGGTCTACCTCGCCGCGGTCCTCGCCGGACACAATCAGAAGGGGCTCCCCGCCTTCAGCATCTACGGGCGCGACGTCCAAGACCTCGAGGACTCGAGCATCCCCGAGGACGTGAGGTCCAAGCTGCTCAAGTTCGCCCGGTCCGGCCTGGCGGTCGCGACGATGCGCGGCACCTCCTATCTGTCCATGGGCTCCGTCTCGATGGGGATCGCCGGCTCGATGGTGAGCTCGGACTTCTTCGAGGACTACCTCGGCATGCGGACCGAGCAGATCGACATGTCGGAGTTCACTCGCCGCATCGAGGAGAAGATCTACGACGAGGAGGAGTATCGCCGGGCCCTTGCCTGGGTAAAGGAAAACTGCAAGGAGGGCCCGGACGACAATCCCAAGGCGAGCCAGCTCAGCCGCTCGCAGAAGGATGCGGCGTGGGAGGTCTCGGTCAAGATGGCCCTCATCGCGCGCGATCTCATGGTCGGCAACCCCCGGCTCGCTGAGATCGGGCGCGGCGAAGAGGCGCTTGGACACAACGCCCTCGCGGCGGGGTTTCAGGGTCAGCGCCAGTGGACCGACCATTTTCCGAACGGCGACTTCATGGAGACGATCCTCAACACCTCCTTCGATTGGAACGGGATCCGCGAGCCCTTCGTCTTCGCCACCGAAAACGACAGCTTGAACGGTGCCTCAATGCTTTTCGGCCATCTCCTTACGGGGGCGGCGCAGATCTTCGCCGATGTGCGGACCTACTGGAGCCCAGAAGCGGTGAAGCGGGTTACCGGAAAGCGGCTTACCGGTCTGGCGGAGGGGGGGATCATCCACCTCATCAACTCGGGCTCGGCCACCCTCGACGGAACCGGCGAGCAGAGCCGCGACGGCAAACCCGCGATGAAGCCCTTCTGGGAGATCAGCCCCGAGGAGGCCGCACGCTGCCTGGACGCAACGCTCTTTCGCCCGGGAGACGTCGGCTACTTCCGCGGGGGCGGCTGGTCGACCGATTTCCTGACGCGAGGGGGAATGCCGGTGACGATGCTCCGCTTGAACCTCGTGAAGGGGCTTGGGCCCGTCCTCCAGATCGCCGAGGGATTCACGGTTGAGCTCCCGGGCGAGGTCCACGACATCCTCGACAAGCGCACCAACCCTACCTGGCCGACCACCTGGTTCGCTCCGACCCTCACCGGGAAGGGCCCCTTCACCGACGTCTACTCGGTGATGGCGAGCTGGGGGGCCAACCACGGCGCGCTCAGCTACGGACACGTGGGCGACGAGCTCATCAGCCTCGCCTCGATGCTCCGAATTCCCGTTGCGATGCACAACGTCCCCTCCGAGCGGCTCTTCCGACCGAGCACGTGGGGCGCTTTTGGGATGGATCGCGAAGGATCGGACTATCGGGCCTGCGCCAACTTTGGGCCGCTGTACGGAAAGCTCCGATAACGGGTGCCCGCGCAGCCGGGAGCGCCCTTCGCGGCGCTCCCGCGCATTGGAGAGACATCATGGTTCATCCCTATGACGGCAGGAGTCCCGACGCGGCGCGCGCCTCCTTCATCGCGTGGAACGCCGAGGTGATCGGAGACATCGTCCTCGCCGAGGAGTCAAGCGTCTGGTTTGGGGCGACCCTGCGGGGCGACATCGAGCCGATCCGCATTGGCCGCGGCTCGAATGTCCAGGACAGCGCGAGCTTGCACACCGATGCGGGCTCGCCGCTCACGATCGGGGCCGACGTCACCATCGGCCACAACGCGGTGGTTCACGGCTGCACGGTCGGTGACGAGAGCCTGATCGGGATGGGAGCCGTCGTCCTCAACAACGCGGTGATAGGGAGACAGTGCATCGTAGGGGCCGGGGCCCTGGTGACCGAGGGGAAGCGCTTCCCCGACCGCTCCCTCATTATCGGGAGCCCTGCCAAGGCCGCGCGGGAGGTCACCGAGGAGGAGATCGAGCGGGTGCGCAGAAACGCCCGCAACTACCGCGAGCGCGCCAGGCGGATGAGTGAAGAGGGGCTCGATAGGGCCCGATGAAGCGCCCGCGGGAACTGCGCGGACCGGCTGAGCGGCTTCCCCGCGCGCAACCTGGCGGCGGGCGGGGAGCGCCACTTCCGGGCGGCGAGCGCCGCCTTCCCGGCCACAGGCTCGCCTTCGCGCGCTGCGCTTGCCGCCTTTGCCAGCGCATGCTACAATACAAGTACCCTTTTGCGTACAGAGAGCGTGCGAAGGCGCCAGCCGGGCTGTCGGTCAGCTTCCGCCCGAGCGATGGCGGGAGAGTTTCGCGATGCGTTGCCCCCACTGCGGCAGTCTCGAAGACAGAGTCATAGAGTCGCGCGAGAACGCGAGCGGCACCTCGATTCGCCGGCGCCGTGAGTGCCTCGCCTGCAGCTACCGCTTCACCTCCTACGAGCACATCGAGGAGAAGCCTCTCATGGTGGTCAAGCGGGACGGCCGGCGCGAGCCCTTCGACCTAAAGAAGCTCGAGCGCGGGGTGCAGAAATCCCTCGAGAAGCGCCCGGTCTCGCAGGAGAGCGTGGAGGAGATGCTCCACGAGCTCGAGGATGAGGCTGCGATCGTCGGAAAGAGCACCCATGAGATCTCCGCAAAGGAGCTCGGGGAGATGGTTCTCCGCAAGCTCTACGCCCTCGACCGGGTGGCCTATGTCCGCTTCGCCTCGGTCTATCGGATGTTCGAGAACGTCGAGGAGTTCGTGAAGGAGATCGAGAGGCTTTCCGAAAACGTCACCCCGCTTGGGGATCGGTAGCCTAAACAAGCCCTCTCGATTGACGAGCCAAAGCCGTGGGAATAGGATGAAGGTGCAGCGAGGGCACGCGCAGGGGCGCGGCAAACCGCTCGGCGGTGCCGCCCATTGGGCGCGGCCTCGCTTCGAGTCGCGGAAGCGAAGCTCAGTCTGTTGTCGAAGTAGTCAACGTTCATCGCATCAAGTCGCAGGCAAGGTAGCTCAGTGAGCGGCGGACAGGGGCGCAGAGGTCCGTCCTCGGTAACGGAGTCTGACGACATGTCCTACCTCTTCCCGACACTTGTCCTTGTTGCAGGGGCCGCGTGGGTCGCGTGGTGGATACTCTTTCGTGAAAATCGTGATGATCGACAGCCGCGCGCTGCCTCCCGGACGACCTCCATCACCGCGTTGACGCCCTCCGAAATAGCCGACCGCAAGCTGAGATCGATGGAGAGGCACCTCCACGCGTTCCTCAAGCGAGTGCATCCCCTGGCCTTCAGAGACGTGCGCACGCTCAAACGCCGCGTGATGCTCGAGCTTCCGTCCGACATCGCGGCCGAGATCAAGACCATGGCGCAGGCCGATTTTCGCTCCTTCGACGATGAGTTGGCGTATCTGCTGCGACGCGGCCTGAGAGTCCCGCGAAGTCCGTCGAGCGCGGACGAGCTGTCCCTCATCGCCGAGCTCGCCTACCTCCGAGCCGAGCAGCTCGACGAAAGCAGCGAGGAGTAGGGAAGGGCCGAAAATCCCCTGTCGCGATGAGCGTCATGGATTTCGAGCGCGCCGCCGGGGCTATTCGAGCTTGAAGTCCTTCACGAGCTGCTTGATCTCCTCGACCTGCTCCTTCGCGGCAACGAGGACTCGCCCCCCCGCGTGAACTACGATGAGGTCCTTCACGCCGACCAGCATGACGACGTCATCCGAGCGCTCGCAGAAGACGAGGTTCCCGCCGGCATTCAGGGTGACCAGCCTCCCCCGGTGGTGATTTCCGGCGGCGTCGGACGGCAGATGCTCCGCGAGGGCAAGCCAGCCTCCCACATCGCTCCAGGCAAAGGTGGCCTCGACGCAGCGGACGTTCGGAGCCTTCTCCATAACGGCAAAGTCGATCGAGATCGAGCGCAGGGGCAGGAAGGACTCGGCGAGCATCGTTGTCCAGCTCGAGAGGCGATCGTGGCCGATCGCCCGCCTAAGGGCGGCGACGTGGTCGGGAAGATGCATCTGAAGCTGATCGATGATGGTATCGGCCGCCCAGACGAACATCCCCGAGTTCCACAGAAAACGTCCCGACTCGAGGTAGCCGGATGCGATTGCAGCGCTTGGCTTCTCCTTGAAACGGCGCAGCGCATAGTGACGGATTCCTCCGTCGACGCTCGCCGCCTCGCCGACCTCCAAATAGCCGTATCCGGTCGCGGCAAAGGTCGGACGGACCCCAAAGGTGTAGAGCACCTCGGAACGCGCCGCCTCGCGGACCGCCGAGAGCAGGGTCGCGTGAAAGAGGTCGATCGGCTCGATGAGATGATCGGAGGTGAGGGTCGCAATGACCGCATTGCCGAAGCGCTTGCGCACGAGCAGGGCGGCGAGGCAGACCGCGGCGGCGGTGTCCCTTCGATAGGGCTCGCCGATGACGTTTTCGGGTGGAAGCTCGGGGAGCTGCTCGCGCACTAGCTCGACGAAGTCGAGCCCGGTAAGGACCAGGACCCGCTCGGGATCGACGAGCCCCGCGATCCGGTCGTAGCTTGTCTGAAGGAGCGTCCGCTCTCCGAAGAGCCGCAGGAACTGCTTCGGTCGCTCCTGCGTGGAGAGGGGCCAAAACCGCGTCCCCGCTCCCCCCGCCATGATGACGACCACCAGATCGCCGTTCGCCGCGGCCATTCGCCTCACCTCCACACCGTCGAGGATACCAGGGGATGCGCCCGGGCGCAACCGCCTGGACCTGCCCTTTCGCAGAGCGGGCAGCCGTCGCCCTCCCTCCCTGCCGCTTGTCCAACCCGTGGCTTTTCTTTACCCTCGTCCCATGAAGACCGTGCTCGTGTTCGGCGCCTTTGATGTGATCCATCCCGGTCACATCAGCTTTCTCACTCAGGCGCGGGAGCACGGGGATCGGCTGGTCGCCGCGGTTGCCCGGGACAGCTACATCATCGAGCAGAAGGGGCGAATGCCCATTCACGACGAAGAGCGCCGCCGCCTGGGAGAGCTCGCAACGGGGCTCGTCGACGAAGCCCTCCTCGGCGATTCGGTTCCCGGCACCTACTCCGTCGTCGCCACGGTGAAGCCCGATGCCATCTGCGTTGGCTACGATCAGGAGCTCTTCAGGCAGAACCTCCTCTCTTGGATCGCCGAGAGCGGCGCCCGAATCGAGCTCTTCACGTTGAAGCCCCACCAGCCCGAGCGCTTCAAGTCCTCCAAGCTCAATGCGCACGCCTATCGGCGTCTGAATCGCTAGGAAGCGAGGTTGACGACGACGCGCCCCGCGAGACGCCCCTCCCGCATGAGGGCAAGCTGAGCGGGAAGCTCCGTGAGGGAGCTCTCCATGACCTTCACTCGCTCCCAGGCGCTCCGCCAGTCGCCCGCCAGGCGCTGCCACAGCAGCGTTCGCAGCGCGAGGGGGTATTGGGCCGATTCGATCCCGAGGAGACTCACCCCCCGCAGGATGAATGGGTAGACGTTCGCCTCGAAGCGGGCCTCCTGGACGTTCCCGCAGGCGGCCACCGCTCCGAAGGGGGCAGTCGAGCGCAGAAGGGTCGAGAGCAGGGCGCCGCCGACCGCGTCCACGCCGCCGGCCCAGCGGGCCGCAAGGAGCGCGCGGCCCGATTGGTCGCAGGCCTCCTCCCGCCCGATGACCTGCGAGGCCCCGAGGGCCTGCAGGTAGGCTGCGGCCTCGGGCTTGCCGCTCACGGCGACGACCCGCCGCCCGAGCACGGCGAGGAGCGCGACTGCAAAGCTCCCGACCCCGCCGCTCGCTCCGCTCACCAGATAGGGAAGCTCGGAGCCCTCGAGCCCTCCCACCGCGAGCAGGCGGGTCACCGCAAGGGCCGCCGTGAGCCCCGCGGTGCCGATCGCCATGG
>DAHVAK010000293.1 GCA_027314665.1 Spirochaetales bacterium | reverse complement strand
GGCACGATGTCGAGCTTGATATCCGGATTCGCCTTCATGAATGCGCTCTGCAAGTCTGCCCGGAAGTTCTCCGTCAACCCATCGTACAGCGCCCAGAAGAATGTGACCGTGGGCTTCGACGCGGTGGCCTCCTTGGTCCCTCCCGCGAAGGCAATCCCAGGCAGCACCAAGAGTCCGGCCAGCGACAGGGCGATGGCCAAGAGCTTCGCGCTCCGTGTTCTTCTCATACCTCACTCCTTAATTGGACTTTCTCCGGACCGAAAGGTCCGTGTCTTTGCTCATGCTAGTGCATCTCCGCCTCGGTCGAGCCGATCCCTCCTCGGAAGAAATTGAAGCGAACGTTCGGGTGGTCGGCCAGCAGAGACATCGGAACTGCCGCGTCCGCAGCCCGCTTCGAGATCATCAGAGCGGTGAGCCGCATCCCGAAGGGGTTGTCGTGGGTCCCGGCGTGCCAGATCGAGACCGTCTCCGCCTTCCAGGTCTCCAGCGGTCCGACGGAAAGGGCCTGCGACGGAACCTTGGTGACCACCCCGCCTCCGGAGGTGCGCGCGTTCTGGATGACGGTCATCGGATGGAGGTCAACCACCCGCGCAGCGAGCTTTCGATACTCGGCAGGCGACGGCGGCTCCTCCCGGTGCTTTCCCTCCCGCTTCGGCGGATCGTTGAAGGCCCAGTGCTTCACCTCGCCCTGCCCACCCTGCATGATGAGACAGCGAGCCAGATCGTAGGAACGAGTGTACTCGGCGAGGTTGTCGGCGGTGAGAAAGTGAAGATGGGAGTCCGGCATTCGGTACCGTTTGTCGATGCGCCGGAAACACAGATCGAGATCGGCCTTCGCGAAGCTCAGGGGATGCGAACGGGAAACCTCCGCCCCATCCACGTACCACTCGTCCATGGCCCAGAAGTGGCCGTCGCGAACGTCCATCTCGAGGTCGTTGACGATCTGCGCCACGAGCGGCAGCTGCTCGGTGGGCCCGATCGGACCGCAGATCCCCGTCGGATCGCTCTCGGTGGCGTGCCGCCAGGCCCAGACATACTCAAGCGCTTCGGCGACGTAGAACGACTCGAGGGTTTCGTAGATGCGGACCGTGAAACCGGGCCGGGAAAGAGCGACGAGGTCTTCGGCGGAAATCCGGGCTGCGTCATTGAGGAGCTCGTCATCGAGCGTCGTGTAGTCCCACCATCCCGGCGCAACCCTGCTTTCTCTTCTCACTGCGCGCTCCTCGCTCTCGGCGGCGCTCCGATCGGTAACGTACCGTTAGTAACGCGTCGTATTATTGGCCCGCCCGATTGTTTTGTCAAGTTATTCCTGAGCGTTTTCACAGTGAATCCCTCCCTCACCTCGTGGAAAGCAGCTCCCGCGGCGCACTCACCGGCTCGATCTTGTAGGGATAGACTCCCACGAGAAGAGACTCGATCGCCATATGGGAGGCCCCAACCACCACCGCATTCTCGTGGAGCGTCGAAAGCACTATCTGCGGTATGTCGAAGGGAACCGCCTTCGAGAGCGTCTCCCGAATCGGGTCGACGAAAAGGGATTCCGCCTCGGGCAGATGAAAGAGCTCCCCTCCGAGCACGATGCGCTCCGGATCGAGGATCAGCACGATGTCGAGGATCATCGCGGAAAGGAGATCGACCGCCTCGCGCAGGATCGCCCGGCAGGATTTGTCGCCGGCGACGGCCGCCTGACACACGAGGGCCGGAGAGATGTCGGCGCTCTTTCCCTGCGCCATCGACAAGAGGATCGATCGTTGGCCCTTGGTCGCCGCCGCGGTCGCGCGCTGGCGTATCGAATCAATCGAGGCCCTATCCTCAAAATGGCCCTTCCGCTTCGGCCGCCGCCCGATCCCGGTCGAATCAAGCAACGAGAAGCCGATCTCTCCGGCGGCCCCGCGGAAGCCGCGGTAGAGGTTTCGGTCGAGAATGATCCCCGCGCCCACGCCGTTGCCGACCTCCACGAAGACGAAGCTCCTGCTGTCCCGGCCTGCGCCGTATTCGCACTCGGCAAGGGCCGAGAGATTCGCGTCGTTTTCCGCAAACACTGCGACCTTGAATGCCTTCTCGAGACTCTGTTTCAGATTCTTTCCCTCGAGGTTTGCGTAGAGGATCGCGCTCGTCACGGACCCGTCCCCGTCGACGATGGCAGGTATCCCGATGCAGATAGCCTTCAGGTCTCGAGGGTTTTTTTGAAGCTTCACGATCCGCCGGATCTCGCCGATCAGCTCGCTTTCGAGGTCGATCTCATCCGTCATGTTGAAGCAGTCGAACTCGCTCAAGATCTCGCCGTTGAAGTTCGACACCGCGATCCTGATCGGCTCCTTCATCAGGTCCACCCCGACCACGAAACCCTTGTCCGAATTGACGATAACCCGAGCGGCCTTCTTGCCGCTCTCGGTTCGAATCTTTTCGGTCTCGATCAGGTAGCCTTCCTCGATGAGATTCTCGATAGCCCGCGACACGGCCGGAGCGCTCAGTCCAAGATCCTTCGCGATCTGGGCACGGTACATGGGGCCATGCTCGCGCACATAGTTGAAGATGATCGAGATGTTGATTCGGTTCTGCAGATTGGAGTTCGCGGTGCGGGTTACGTGAAGGGTCCTCATGTCGCTCATTACTTACGGTTCGTTAACAATGAGGAAGCCTATCATGACCCGCCCAGAAGCGCAAGGAAAATCGAACGAAAATCCGTGCGATCCCGCCCCCCTCCGTCGGAGACCCTTCCGGCTGCGGTAGGGCCGACTTCGCCCGCCGCAGCGTCCCGCAGGCGAGGCGCTGCG
>DAHVAK010000292.1 GCA_027314665.1 Spirochaetales bacterium | reverse complement strand
CTCTACCAGATCCACCGCCCCCAGTCCGATATCCCGATCGACGAAACCCTGCGCGCCCTCGATGACCTCATCCGCTCCGGGAAGGTCCGCTACATCGGCACCAGCACCTTCGCCGCTTGGCAGCTCGTCGAGTCGCTGTGGGCGGCCGACCGCCACGCGACGAATCGCTTCATCTGCGAGCAGCCGCCCTACAACATCCTCGACCGGCGCATCGAGCGCGAGCTCCTTCCCGTTGCCCGAACCTACGGCCTCGCGATCATCCCGTGGAGCCCCCTTGCGGGAGGGCTCCTCACCGGCAAGTACAGCCGGGCCGTGCCGCCGCCCGCCGACACCCGCTTTAGCAGGATGAGCGAGAATCCGAACCTCGAGACGCGCTACAAAGAGATTGTCTTCGACGTGACCGAGGGGCTCGAGCCGCTCGTGAAGGCGAAGGGCTGCACCATGTCGCAGTTCGCCCTCGCATGGACGTTGAAGCAGCCCGGGGTGACGAGCCCGATAATCGGTCCGCGCACGATGGAGCAGCTCACCGACAACCTTGCGGCCCTCTCGGTGAAGGTCACCGAGGAGGACCAGAAGCGGGTCGACGAGCTCGTTCCCCCCGGACAGAGCGTCTCGCCCTTCTACGAGGCCGACTTCGGTCCGCACCTCTACCGATAGGCTGCGCGAAGCGGTGACGCCGGCGCGCTCGGGATCCCGCCGACCGGCCAGGGCGGCGCCCCGAGCGGAAAGGCCGGCTGGTCTCGGCCCTCAGGCAGCGCTGCCGCCAGCAGGTGGAGCGGACCCGCCACTTTGCTACCGAATGGGAGTTGGTGCAAAATCCGCCCTACAAAAGGCTGTAGGAATGTAAGGTGAATTGTATGGCACAGAAGGTAACCTATCAAATCGATGATGAGATCGTGGAGAAAGTGCGAAAGGCGGTCGACGCGGGAGCGGCACACACGATGAGCGAGTTCGTCGAGGAGGCAATCCGCTCCTACCTCACCGAGGAAACGAGCAAGCCAGGAATCGTCCCGTGCTCATCATCAGCACGGGATTCCATCGTTCTAGCTCATCAGATTCGGAAGATGCCGAAGCGGAGGCTGAAGCGAAGGATCGGGGAGATCACAAATCCGAAAGCGCAGGAGGCGGTCTTGAGCGCGCGGGGAAGAAGCACTCCGATCACCTCGCGGAGCTCCCCGACCTGCCGAAACCGACTGAGCGGCAGCTCGGTCACTCCCTCTTTCCCTCCATCGACGACGAGGAATCCCCGATCCGCCTCCTCGTCGGAGCGAACAAGTTCGACAAGGGACGGTCGAGCTGGTCGGTGTCGAGCATGGGGCTCATGAACATCGGCCGGCGCGAGGGGGCACAGATCATCCAGCGGTAAGAGCCGGATGCGCTTCTGTGGGCGGTTCTCTATAATGGCGATCCTTTATAACGGTTGACTTAGTTTCAGACAATGGCTCGGGTCAAAGCCAATGATCGTGATGAGTGTGGACGAGGCGAAATCTCATCGCCGATTCGGCAATAAAGCGGCGAGTGAGTGATTTCGAGCTGACGCTCTTTTCCGACCTGGAGTGACGTGAGATACTGCCTATGATGCGAAATATGCGGGTCACGCCGAACGACGCCGTCTCGGAGTTTCAAGCGCGTATTCAAGAGGTCCTTGGCTCTCGGCTCAAGGAGCTGTGGCTCTTCGGATCGCGAGCGCGCGGAGACAACAGACCGGACTCCGACTACGATTTTCTGGTGGTTGCGGACGGCGACCGCGCCGAGCTTCGCGAACTTGTCGCTTCCGCCGAGAACGAGATCATGCTGAAAAGCGGCGAAGTTCTCGCGAGTGTCGTCTACACCACCGAATTGTGGCGGCAGGCGAGAAATGCACCGCTTGGAATGAACGTGCAGCGCGAAGGGAGGCGGATCGCATGAGTCCGGACCGACCGGACCCCGATCCGCAGACCGTCGCGGCGATGGAGGCACGCGCGCGCTTGCGCCTTTCTGTTGCGCATGAGCTTTTCGCCACGGTTCGCTTCGAAGACGCGGTGTCGCGCGTGTATTACGGTGCCTTCCACACGGCGACGTTGCTTTTGTACTGCTCCGGGCGCGTGTTTTCCTCTCACGCAAAGCTTGTCGGCGCGTTCAATAAAGGTTGGTTCTTCCGGGGATACTGCCGTTGAAGGTTAATTCTGATCTGACCTTCGAGTTCGGCCCCATCCTCTCAAATGGCAGGCGCGAGTTTGTCATCAACGCCGATGGATTACGCTCAGTTTTGACAGAGCACTCGCTATCGGTAGTGGTCAATGCCTCTCGCTACGATACGACGAGGATCTTTTCTCGTTCGAGAATTCCCTTGTCCTTCCGTATGACTTCAAGAAGTCGACGGGCGCTTCCGCTTGGGACGTTGCGGCCGGCCTCCCAGGCCTCAACGGTCTTTTTGGACACGCCGAGGACGGTGGCAAAGGCTGATTGTGAAAGGCGAAGCTCAGCTCGCAGTTTCTTTACAATCGCCGGATTCCACTGCGGGGGCGGTTCGATTTCTATCATCGTGGTCTTGAGTTTGGTTTTCCCGTCCTTGAACGCTTTGATTTCCTCAAGACCGCGCATGATGCTCGTGTAGGCTCTGCTCATTGCGATTCTCCTTGCAGGCTTTTGACAAACGCTTTGATTGCTTTTCTTTCCTCTGGACTCAGGTCAGCTTTTTCATTCTTACCGAAAACGGTGACTAGCCAGGTTGTTTCTCGGCTACCAAAATCGGCGTACGCGACTCTCACACCACCCGACTTTCCACGCCCCTTCCGAGCCCAGCGCAGCTTCCGCACGCCACCTGCCCCAGGAATAATGGGACCTGCGTCCGGATGCTCGAGGAGATGATTTTGCAGTTCCCGTAGATCTTCCTGGGTCATCCCGAGTTTTTGCCACCGCGATCGGAACTCATCTGTTTCGACGAACATGCGCTTCATCGTAGTAGCCCCGACGGTGTCACCCTATTGGATAGGATAGCTGTCACGATACTACTGCAAGCCGTTCAAGGAGTCTACCCCCGCTTGCTCGCCTCTACTCTCACTTTTGTCAACCGTCCGTGAACGAAGAAACACCCCGTCTGCTACACTGGTCCTCTACTCGAACTGGAAGTGGTGGTCGCAGCCGGAAAGGCTCTCCGCCCGGCTGAAGGCGCTCCCGCGGGATCCGACAAACACGATCCTCGTGAGCGCCGCTACTGCGTGGGGTCCGCCTCACTCCGCGAGCGCCTTCAATAGCGCGTCGGCGGTATCCGAATAGAAGAGGATGTTGATCCTTGTGGCCATGTCGTCGGACAGGTCGAACAACTCCTTCCGGGCAGAGACCGGTATGAGGATGGTCGTGGCGCCTTTGTCGACGGCCAGCTCGATCGCGCTGATCGGATTCGACACCGGCTCGACCGATCCTCCCAACGTCAGCGAGCCGACGACGATCAGTCCGCCCTTCGAACTTTTTTCGAGGAGAGCGCCGCACAGGGCGAGGAGCACCGGCATGCCGAGCGCCGTTCCGCTCTTGTCGTTGTCCATTGCGCGCAGCTGCACCGAGAATTCGTGCGCGCGGGGATCGCGCTCCCCGACGAGCCTCTTCGCCTGTGCGTAGAGGTTCTGCTCCGCGTAACGGACACTTTCCCGGAACGCGGGCGCAACGGGGCTGTTCAAGATCCGTACCCCGTTGCCCGGCCCTGAGGTCGCTTCGATCCGAAACAGGCTTGCGCCCGTCTCCGCGGTTCCCGGACCGATGCCCCAGAGCTGGCCGGAAGGCAGCGGATCGGTCTCGATCGCCTCGTCTGAGTGCAGCTCCGGCGTGGAGACGAATCGTTCGACTCCGTCCTCGCCCATGGTATAGCTGAAATGGGTGTTTCGGAACTCGCTCTTGAAACAGCGTTTCTGCTGCTCCTTCACCCGCCGCCTCGATTCCAGGGCGACGTGAACGATCTGCTCGAGCTCCTTGTCAGGGACCGTCATTTCGGGATCGGGATAGAGGAGCTTGAGCAAGCCGCTTACGGTCTTGTTCACCGCCGTGAGATCGCGGCCGCTCAATGCCCCTCCGAAGTGGGCCCGCCCCTGCAGCACGGGCATGCGAGTGCCGGCCCGCAGCCTGCTCAAGCATTCGGAAAGAAAGTCGCTCACCAATCCGAAGTGGTCCGTGAAGTGGATGTTGGGATTGAGCTTCGGGAACTCCCAGCCCGGAACATAGGCGTGGATGCGATCCATGAAAGCGGTATCGTCACGCATTTCGGGGGGCAGGGGGCTCAACAGGTGCGCGATCTTCTGCTGGTGCTCGACGTCCGCGTCGAGGTTGCCGACCATCACGAGGCTCCCCTCCGCCCGGATGCTCTCCTTTCCGCGGGAGAACTCCCCCGATTCCATATAGCCCTTAAGAATGTTGACCCCGTCCTTCTGATCGAACGAGATTCCCGAAATCTCGTCGAAACAGACGACGTCGTATTGGCACACGAGGCCGCGTTGGCCGCTCCCCATGTGGACGAACATCTTTGCCACGGTAGCCTTGCCGCCGGAGAGGAGGTGCGCGTAGGGCGAGATCTGCTGAAAGAGGTGACTTTTCCCGGTCCCGCGCGGACCGAGCTCCACCAGGTTGTAGTTTCGCTCCACGAAGGGCACCAATCGTAGCAGGGCCACCCATTCTGCCCGCTTGGAGAGCGAGCCCGCGTCGAATCCGACGCTACGCAACAGGAGCTGTTTCCACTGCTCGGTAGCGAAAGCTCGCCGCGCCTGCTTCAGGGTATCGAGAACATCAGCGCGGGAGAGCTGTATCGCCCTCAAGCCCTCGATTGCGAAGGGCCGTCCGTTCTTCTCTTGCGCGATGGCGGCGTCGTAGCTCAAGGTGACCTCGGCGTAGAATCCGTCGGTGAGCATCCGTTCGTGAGCCTTGACGATCGCATCCTCCACCCGAATCTCTTTGAGGGCGAGGCTCGGCAGCTCCGCGACGAAGGAGTCGGTGCGGGAGTCCAGCCTGGCTCGCACGATGTCGATGATCTTGACCGATCCCTTCTCACGGGCGCGAGCCTTGAAAAGCTCCTCTTCGCCCGAGCGAACCGCGCGATCGGCGAGCTGGCGCTCGACGACCGCGAGCCCCTCTTCGATCTCGCGCTCATCGGTGCTCGCGCAGTAGCGGCCGAGGAGGAACTCCACCACATAGGTCGGGACCGGGTACTGCCGGCTGTACTTCCGAACCAAATCCTTGCGGACGATGTAGCCCTCGAAGGCGGAAGCGGCCAGTCGGTCGAGGTCATCCAGCTCCATCACTCCTCCCCACCCCCGACGATCGTCGGTTGTTTGGCCACGACGCGACCGCTTCCATCGACCACCACAACCACGACCGGCGACCCCATGAGGTCGTCGTCGGTAACGAGCAACCGCGCTCTGCCCTCTTCGTCGAAAGGCGCAGGCGTTACAAGGCTCGAGCCCGGATCGTTGGTCTTCGTGCGGATATCCGCGGTGAGACCAACGTGAGCCGGTTCGATGGACAGGTGACAGCGCAGACCGAGCCACTTGATCTGTGCGATGCCCACCTGAGCCATCGCCTTCCCCTTGCCGATCGAAACACGAATATCGGGTACCAGGCACTCCTGCAGGCTTATCCCGCCGTGGGCGTATTCGTACCCCTGCTCGAAACAGGAAATCCCCGGTGCCACGGCGATACGCTCCCACTCGTTCCAACGCCACGGAACCGTCGGGACTTCGACCGTCGAGGCTCCCTGGATGACAGCGCAGCGCGCCCACCGACTCCGGGTGAGGTATTTCGGGAGGTCGACCTTCGGAAGAGCTCCCGGGACAAGGAGCCAGCCGTGATCCGATACGATCCTCACCTCCCTCCACCCGGCGTCGAGCAGTGATTGGACGCGCTCGATGAGGAGGTCGAGCTGCTCGGCGATTCGCGCGGCAAGCTTGGCCTGGAGCAAATGACCCAGCCTGTCCAGCTCTCCGTGCTCCGTCCAGCCGCGCCCTAAAGAGTCGCCGGTTTCGCCGGATTCGAGGTACTGGTAGCCGGCCGCGACGAGGAGCTTCCTGAAGCGATCGGTGGTGAGCTCCCTCCTTGAGTCCGCAACATGGGGGAGGAAATCTTCCCCGGCGTGCTCCGCCGACAGCGCGCCCGTCACGGGCGAGACCGCCGGCTTCGCGGTTGCGGTCACCGTGGGCAGGGCTGCCCAGCGGCTCTCGAGCGCGACGCCCCACCCGCGATCCTTCATCCGCGCGGCGAGGAGATTCCCGATATCGAAGCGCAGCCCGTCGGCGAAGAGAATGACTCCGCCGGCTTCTACTGTTACCGGAGCGCCGGGTTCAAGCGGGCCGCCGGGCCGCGGCAAGGAATGGGTGTCGAGCGCCTGTTGAAGATGGCGCGCGGAGGCGTCGAGCCACGGGAGGTAGAGACTCCGAAGCGCCGCTTCGACGGCGGCACGGTCGACCGTGCTCTTCACCGCGGCGAGCGCGTCCAGGAGGGCGAGATCCGCCGTGAAGGCGCCGCCTGAGTAGTTCGAAGCGATATCCTCCGCCGAGGCGCCGCCGACGGGCGTGAAGGTGTGGGCGGCAACCTCCGCCACGTGCTGCAGACTCTCCGCCAGGGGCGCCCATCCGAGCTTCGCCCACACCCAGCCTCTCCGCTCGCCGTGTTCCTGCTCCAGCGCCCGGACGACCTCGCGCGCCCTCGCCTGAGAGGCATCCCTGAGCCCGAGGAGAGCGTCGCGTAGGCGGGCCTCCATCTCCTCGTTGCTTTGCGGCCAGGGCGAAGGGTCGGCGAAGAGCTCCTGACTTGCAGGCTTGGCCCTTCGCAGCAGCTCCGGGATGCCCGGATAGAGCTCGGGCGCCTCCGCGAAGCGCTCCCAGACGCTGCCCCAAGGACCTTCGCGCCCGGCCAAGAGCTCGGCTCCGACAATCTCGCCATCCCTCACCGGGTCGAACCGATACTCCGCCGCGCAGCGCGAGGCGAAGGCGCTCGACCTGGCTTCCGACCACTCCCTCATTTTCACGTCAGGTTGAGCGAGCCAGACGAGGAGATCCT
>DAHVAK010000266.1 GCA_027314665.1 Spirochaetales bacterium | reverse complement strand
CTCGCCTTGAACTCGAGAAACTCGGTGGCAACGGTGGTAATCCCCTCGCGCGCCGTGGTGGTGGAGATGAGGGCGAGAAACACCATCGGAGCGAGAAACAGCGGCAGGACTATCGCTATGATCCGCGAGGCGATTCTCATGCTTGCACCGTCTCTCTATTCTCGGAAAAAAGCACGAAAGAATTCTTCCGCTCCGCACACTTTTCTTGCAGCTCTTCCGACTTAGGGTATATACTAGTGATGGAATATGCCATGCCGAGTCTGCTCGAGCACGCAATTCGCGTGAGCAAGGCCTCAAACGGGAGAACGCGGTTTGAAGCACCGGTCGCTGCGAGCGACGGCGACGACGGAATCTCTGCCGCCGAGCGCGGCGAGCTCGCCGACGAGATCGACCGCCTCTTTACCGACCGCAGCCTCATCCGCACCGACGAAGGGCGCTCCCCCCCGAAACGCCGCAAGGGAGTAGCCCTGCCGATCGCGGTAAACCTTATCGCTGTACTCATCATCCTCACGGCCGTCCTCGTCTCGCGCAACCTCCTCTCCTTCGCCCCTCCCTCGCGCAAGGAGGCGCCCGCCTCCTTCACCACCACCGAGGGTCTCCTCGTCGCGCGCGTCCGGGCTCAGGCTTCCGCAGAGCTCAGCGCCCGCGAGCGGCGCATCGCCGCCATCCAGGAGGAGCTCGCCCAACTGAGCAGGAGCAGCGTCGGCTCCGGCGGTCCCCAGCTTGCGGCGGCATCCTCGCGGGAGCGGGAGCTCGAGCGCGAGCTCTCCTCCCTGCAGTCCAGCGCGAACGATCGCCTCGCGGCGCTCACGGCGGCGCGCGAGCACGACCGCTTCCTCATCCGGCAGCTGCAGGGGATCTACCAGAACATGCAGGCCCAGATCTCCGCCGATCGCCTCTCGCCCGCCCTCGTCGGCGTGACGGACGCCGACCGGATCGTCGCGATGATCGGGCAGGGAGGAGACCCGCAGATGGCCTCGCTGCGCGCCGCGCTCCAGGCGGGCGACGATCTTCTGCGGGTTGCCGTGCTCTACGGACAGTCGACCCGCGAGAACGCGGGCTCCTCCGAGAAGCTGGCGGCCCGCATTCGCGAGCTCGAAGGGAGCGTCGCCGCCCTCCAACGCTCGCTTTCGGAGCAGGCCCGGAATCTGGAGCGCTATCGGGCGCGCCTCGAGTCCCGGGACGCCACCGTTGCCGAGCAGTCGCGCCTCATCTCCGCGCAGGGCCGGGAGCTCAAGCAGCGCGCCGATGAGCTTGCAGCCGTCGTCGCCTCCCTGCAGCGCGGGGTTCAAGACCTCCGGGAGCGCCTCGGCGTCTCACGCGCCCACCAGAGCGCTTCGGCGCAGAAAGCCGAGATTCTCGATCTCCTGGCGACGAAGGTGACGGTGCGCGAGGCGCTGAGCTCGGAGGCGGTGAAGAGCAAGTACCCCAGCCTCCCCGCCAAGCTCGATCCCTTCTTCCGACAGTACGGCGAGGTCTACGCCCGGCAGGGGCGGGAATCCGCCCTGAAAGAGGTCTCCGCCGCCCTCGGCGCCATGGCCTCTTCGCTCGACGCTCGCCTTTTCGGGGACGCCGATCAGGCCCCTTCCCTTGCGGCCTCCGCCTCCTCCGCGCGCGCGACCGATCCCTCCCCAGAGCAGGGGTCGATCTCGGCCTACCTCGCCAAGCTCGACGCCCTCCTCGACACCATGCTTCGCCGGCTCAACTAGCGGGTTGCTGACGAGCTCAAAGGTACTCACCAAAACGGCGTTTTCTCGAGCCAATCTGGGGCGAGAGGCTCAACCGAGGAAGCTCCTCTCGCGACCTCCGACCGGAGGGGCCCCCTAATCGATGCCGTATCCCTGGTTGGACTGTCCGGAGTTCACCCCGGCGATGCTGTCGAGCGCAATGAGATAGTAGGTGTAGAGGGTATTGGGCGTGAGGCCCGTGTCGAGATAGCTCGTCGCGGTGGCGGGAAGCGTGGTGAGCAGGGTGAAGCCCGGCGTGCTGCCCTGCCGGTAGACCGCGATCCCGGTGGCGACCGCGGTGTTGTTCTGCCAGGTGAGCTGCATCTTCCTGACCCCAGGCGAGGTTGCGGTGAGGCTGGAGGGCGCGGCGGGGACAATCTCGATGGTCGTCGTGAGGATGGCCGGAGTGGGTGAGGCGCTGTCTTTGATCGCAACGGTCGCGGGGCTCGTCCCGACCGTCCCGCTCGGAGCTAGGTAGACGCCGGTAGCGGCGTTTACGGAGCCAACCCCCGAGCTAACCGAGAAGGTGTAGGGAGGAGTGCCCCCCGCACCGAGGAAGGTGAGCGTCCCGCCCTCCGGGACCGAGGGGGTTGCCGGGCTGATGGCGAGAGCCCCTCCGCTTACGACGGACACGCTCGCGTCACTCGGGGTGCCGGCCGCGTCGGTCACCCGCACAACTGCGGCTCCCGCCGTGGAGGTGGCCGTGAAGAGGCCGCCTGCGGTCACGCTGCCGCTTGCGCTTCCCGAATAGATGCTGAAGGTGTAGGGCGGGGCCCCTCCGGTCGCGGAGAACTGGTAGCTCTTGTTGACGGTGATCGTGAGGCCCACCGGACTGATGACGAGCGCTGCGCTCGCTGCCGCAATGGTCACCGAGGCGACGCTCGTCACGCCGGCGCCATCCGTCACGGTGATGGCGACCGATCCGGGAGCGCTCGGCGCGGTGTAGAGTCCGCTCGTCTGCCCGATCGTACCGCCCCCTGCGGCGATGCCGAAGCGGTAGGGGGAGACCCCGCCGGAGGCGACGAAGGTGAAGGTGGAGGCTACCTCCACCGTCGCGGTGCCCGGCTTGATGGTGAGGGGAAGGAGCGGGGGCGGGGTGAACTTGCTGTAGAGCACGAACTGGTCGCATCCCGCGAGGGCTGCCGCAAAAGCCATCACAGCGATGAGGGCCAGCTTTCCGCCTGATCGATCCGCTTTCATCTCTCTCACCCTACCACCTTGTTCCAACCGTGAGCGACGGGGCGAAGCCCATGATCGGATACTCGCTTTCGAAGGCCGTGAGGAAGTCGAGCTCCATGCCGAGAGCAAGCCCGCCCATCACCTCAACCGAGGCGTCCAGCCCGCCCTCGGCGTAGGGCACGGTGGTGGCCTGCGCCGCCTGCCCATCCATCCGTACCATGATGACGGCGGCCCCTCCCGAGGCACGGGCGGCCACCCGAACCGCTCCGCTCGCGGTGCCGAGGCGAACCTCCGGACCCCCGAGGAAGAGGTAGGCCGAGCCGGGCAGGAGCCCCGCGACCGGAAAGAGCTGGGTCGCTCCCACGTGGAGCCCCGTCTGAAGGCTCAGAGTGCGCACGGTGAGCTGCACCCCGCCGAAAAGGGAAAGGTCCGCCCCGTAGCGGAAGTAGTTGCTTCCTCCCCCGATAAGGAAGAGCGGGGCCACCTGCACGCCTGCCGCGAGGCCCCAAGAGGCGCCCGAGGGTCTTCCGCCCGCCTGAAGCACCGCGGCGCGGACGGGCGACCTCGCGGAGCGCTCCCTCGCCTCCGCGCGCCGTGCCGCTTCGATCGCCTCCTGAACCGCCCGATCCTCGAGGAGGCTTCGCACCGCCGCAGCGACGTGGGCATCGAGGTTCAGATCGACGGCAAGGCTCTCCTTTCGCTCCTGGAGGCTTCGCCCGCTGCCCGCATCGATGAAGCTCGCGGCAAGCGCCACCGTGTCACTCTCCGTCCGGTAGCGGACGAGCAGAAGGAAGGGGGAGCCGCTCCTGCGCGCGGCGCGAACGACCGCGGCATCCGAGAGGTCTGCGGCGCCGCCGACGACGAGGGCCTTCAACCCGGCCCGCTCGAGCTCGAGCTTTGCCGCCCCGTCGACGACGCCCCGCAGGGTCGCCTGCTGCGGCGAGCCGAGGGAGTCCAGGTAGACTTGGGGTTGGGCAAAGCCGGCGAGAGCGGAAGAGACGAAAAGGAGCATCCCACCGACAACCGATCGCACCGAGCTCACCTGCCTATCCAAGACCGTGTCGATTGATATATTACATATGTATCACCTTTCCGAAGAAATCTCAAGGAGCGCTCGCCGCCTCAAAAAGGCACGCCCTTGACAGGGGGAGGCGACCGGCCTTTAATGGGGGTACGGCTGCCCGCACGCCAGCGGATCGCAGTCGAGCCACGTAACCCGGAACCTGATTCTTGCCCGAGACCTGAGGACTGGTCGGCACACCCTACCCAAGGAGCGGCGCATGGAGCGGAGCATCGATCTTCTCCATGGACTTTCCGACGCTGAGGCGCGAAGGCGTCTCCTGTCGCACGGCCCAAACGAGCTTCCAACCGGAAGACGCCGCGGCGTGGCGGCGATCCTCCTCGAGGTCGTGCGCGAGCCGATGTTCATCCTGCTTCTCGCAGGCGGCACCCTCTACTTCTTCCTCGGAGATCTCCAGGAAGCGCTCATGCTCCTCGGTTTCGTTTTCGTCGTCATGGGGATCACCCTCTATCAGGAACAAAAGACCGAGCGAGCGCTCGAGGCCCTGCGGGATCTCTCCAGCCCCCGCGCCCTCGTCATCCGGGAGGGGCGGCAGACGCGCATCGCCGGACGGGAGGTCGTTCCAGGCGACATCGTCCTGCTTGCCGAGGGCGACCGCGTGCCGGCGGACGGCGTCCTCCTCGAGGCGACGAGCCTCTCGGTCGATGAGTCCCTGCTCACCGGCGAGTCGGTGCCGGTGCGCAAGAGCGCCGCGGCCCTCGAGGAAGGGGCGCAGCGCGAGGCGTTCGCGGGAGATTCCGTCGGCGCCTCCGGCGGGCGCGATCCCCTCGATGGGCTCACCATGGGGCCCCCCGGCGGCGATGATCTTCCCTTCGTCTACTCGGGCACCCTCGTCGTGCAGGGCCAGGCGATCGCAGCGATCCTTGCGACGGGCGCGGCGACCGAGTTGGGCAAGATCGGCAAGGCCCTCGAGACGGTCGATTCCCATCGCACCCGCCTGCAGCAGGAGACCGGACGCCTCGTGCAGCGCCTCGCGGTCATCGGTCTCGCCCTGTGCGTGGTCGTCGTGCTCGCCTACTGGCTCACGCGCGGGAGCCTCATCCACGGGATCCTCGCGGGGATCACCCTCGCCATGGCGACCCTTCCCGAGGAGTTCCCCGTGGTCCTCACGGTCTTTCTCGCCCTCGGGGCCTGGCGCATCTCGAAGCAGCAGGTGCTCACGCGGCGCATCCCCGCCGTCGAGACTCTCGGCTCGGCAACCGTGCTCTGCGTCGACAAGACCGGCACCCTGACGATGAACCGGATGGAGGTGGATACCATCGTCGCGGGCGAGGAATCCCTTCGCCTCGGGAACGTCCCCGTCGACTCGCTGCCCGAGCCCTATCACGAGCTCGTGGAGTACGCCATCCTCGCGAGCCAGAGGGACCCCTTCGATCCGATGGAGCAGGCGATGAAGCGCCTCGGGGAGCTTACCCTCTCCTCGACCGAGCATCTCCACCGAGACTGGGATCTCGTGCACGAGTATCCCCTGTCGAAGCAGCTCCTCGCGATGTCGCGCGTCTATCGGGCGCTCGACCGCCGGGACTACCTGATCGCGGTCAAGGGGGCGCCAGAGGCGGTCGCTGATCTCTGCCATCTCGATTCCGCGGCGAGCGCGCGCGTGGCCGAGCAGGTCGCCTCCCTCGCCGATCGCGGTCTGCGGATCCTCGGGGTCGCGCGCGCCACCTTTCGCCAGCCCGAGCTCCCGGGCATCCAGCACGATTTCGCCTTCGCCTTCCTCGGGCTCATCGGCCTCGCCGACCCCATCCGAGCGGGCGTGCCCGCCTCGGTCCGCGAGTGCGAATCGGCGGGGATCCGCGTCATCATGATCACGGGGGACTACCCCGGCACCGCCCGCAACATCGCCCAGGCGATCGGGCTTGCCGCCGGCTCGATCATCACCGGGCCGGAGCTCGCCCAGATGGACGACGCCCAGCTTGCCGAGCGCTGCCGCACGGTAGGCGTCTTCGCTCGGGTCGTCCCCGAGCAGAAGCTCAGGCTCGTGAGCGCCCTGAAGGCCGAGGGCGAGATCGTCGCCATGACCGGCGACGGGGTCAACGACGCCCCGGCGCTCAAGGAGGCGGACATCGGGATCGCCATGGGAAGCCGAGGAACCGACGTTGCCCGGGAGGCGTCCGATCTCGTCCTATTGGACGACGATTTCTCCTCGATCGTGGCCGCGGTGCGGCTCGGGCGGCGCATCTACGACAACATCCGCAAGGCGATCGCCTACATCCTCGCCGTGCACATCCCGATCGCGGGAATGTCGCTCCTGCCCGTGCTCTTCGATTGGCCGCTCGTGCTGCTGCCCGTTCACATTCTCTTTCTCGAGCTCATCATCGATCCGACCTGCTCGGTGGTCTTCGAGGCGGAGCCGGAGGAGTTCGACGTGATGCGCCGAAAGCCGCGGCGAACGACGGAGCGGCTCTTCTCGACCCAGACGGTCATCCTGAGCCTCCTGCAAGGCGGGGGCGTGCTTTTGGTGGTCCTCGTCGTCTTCATCCTCGCCCGCTCCGCCGGAATGGGCGCCGCGGAGAGCCGGACCGTCACCTTCACCGCCCTGGTCGTTGCCAACCTCGGGCTCATGATGACCAACCGCTCGTGGGATCACACGATCTTCACGACCCTTCGAGTCCGCAATCGCGCCCTCTGGTGGGTGGCGGGGGCGGCCGTGGTCCTTCTTGGTGCGGTCCTCGCGGTGCCTGCCCTTCGCGGGCTCTTCCACTTCGCTGCGATCGGGCCCGGGCCCCTCCTGGTTGCGATCGGGGCGGGGGCAGCGGGGGTGCTCTGGTTCGAGGCGCTGAAGCTCGTCATGAAGCGCTCCCGCAAGAAACCTCTTCGGCACGCTTCTTGATGCCTCCTCTCCGTGACGAATCGACGCGAGGCGGGGCAACCGAAGCGGCGACGCCTACAACGCGGATTTCACCGTGAAGGAGCGACAATCGTCGCCGGTTTCCAAAGGCGGTGGTGCACGAGCGCGCCGCCTTTGGTATATTTGTGGCGGGAGGCTGGGGTGATGCCATGGCAGTGAAATACCAGGACTACTACGATGTGCTCAATGTCCCCCGCGCGGCGAGCCAGGACGAGATTCGCAAGGCCTACCGAAAGCTCGCGCGCAAATATCATCCCGACGTCAACAAGACCAAGGATGCCGAGGAGCGCTTCAAGAAGATCGGGGAGGCCTACGAGGTCCTGAGCGATCCGGAGAAGCGCAAGCGCTACGACACCCTCGGCGACAACTGGGCTGCAGGGCAGGACTTCACGCCGCCGCCCGGATGGGATTTCTTCAGCCAGCAGGGGGGGCGGGGCCAGAGCTTCCGTTTCGAGGGCTTCGGCGACACTCCCTTCGAGGGCAGGGGCTTCAGCGACTTCTTCGAGATGCTCTTCGGGCGCGGCTTTGGCGGGCTCGGGGGCTTTGGATCGGAAGAGCGAGCCTCCGACGTCGAGTTCGGAGGGGGACGCCGCAACGGGAGAGCCGCCGCCGGCAGTGACCACGAGGCCGAGATTACGATCAGCCTCGAGGAGGCCTATGCCGGCGCGCGCAAGCAGATCGCCCTTCAGGCCGAGGGAGGCGGGCGCGGACGCTCGCAGCGCACCGTCAAGCGCATCGAGGTGACCGTCCCGGCAGGCATCACCGACGGGAAACGCCTGCGGCTCGCCGGACAGGGGGCGCCCGGCCGGGCCGGAAGCCCCCCGGGGGATCTCTACCTCACCGTGCGCATCGCTCCGCATCTGCGCTTTCGGGTCAACGGCGCGGACATCGAGGTGAACGTCCCGATCACCCCCTGGGAGGCCGCCCTCGGCGCGAAGATCGACCTTCCCATCGTCGGGGGCAGCGCGAGCCTCACCCTACCGGCGGGAATCGCGAGCGGCAAGAAGCTGCGTCTGAAGGGCAAGGGGCTTCTCGCGAGGCCGGGAGAGCGCGGCGACCTCTACGCGATAATCCTCATCGAGGTGCCGAAAGCGCTCACCGCTCGGGAGCGGGAGCTCTTCGAGGAGCTTGCCCGAGCCTCCACCTTCCGACCCCGGCGATAGGGCCCCTCCCGGGGCCCGCCGGGAGACCCCTCCCGGTAGCCACACCCCCTGCTCCCGGTATACTCTTCTCCCCATGGGCCCCCTCATCAGCAGGCTGTGCGGCGACAAGGAACAGCGAGCGAATGTACAAAAGTGAGAAACTGGACATCGAAATTCGGATGCTCGGCCGGGTCTTGGGCGACGTCATCAAGGAGCAGTCAAGCCTTTCGCTCTACGATCTCGAAGAGGAGATCCGGCTCACCGCGCGCTCCCGGCGGATGGGGGAGAGCGGCGCAGAGGAGCGGCTCCTGCGCCGCATCGGCTCGATGACGACCGCTGAGGCCGGAATCGTCGCCCGCGCCTTCACGATCTTCTTCGACCTGGCCAATCTCGCGGAGGACCGCCAGCGGGTTCGGGTGCTGCGCGAGCGCGAGCGCTTTCATACCCCCAAGGCGCGCTCGGAATCCATCGAAGAGGTGATCCTGGCCTTGAAAGAGAGCGGCTGCTCCGCCGACCGGCTCCAGCAGCTCCTTGATTCCCTCCTGATCGACTGCGTCTTTACGGCTCACCCAACCGAGGCCAAGCGGAGATCGGTGCGCGCGAAGGTCCGCGACCTGCGCGAGTCCCTCGCCGCCCTCGACCGGGAATACCTCCTTCCCCGGGAGCAGGAGTACCTCACCACCCACATCCGGATGGATCTCACCAGTCTCTGGCAGACCGACCTGCTGCGCGCGCGCCGCCCGACGGTCCTCGAGGAGGTCGAGGTCGGAATCCACTTCACCTCGACCTTTTGGACGGTCGTCCCGTTTCTGTACCGAGACATGCGGCGGGCGCTTCAGATGTGCTACCCCGACCGCGCCTTTCGGGTCCCGCCCTTCCTGCGCCTCGGCTCGTGGATCGGCGGAGACAGGGACGGCAATCCTCACGTCACCGCCGAGGTAACGGCCCAAACCTTCGCGCGGCTGCGGCAGGCCGCCGTTCAAGCGCACCTCGGTCAGTGCGAGCGGGTCTTCGAGTCCTTGAGCCCCTCGGCCCGGCAGGAGGGGGTGAGCGAAGAGCTTACGCACGCCCTTGCCGCAGCCCTCGAGCGCTATCCGGAGGCGCGCTCGCTCATCGATCCGATTTCCCGCTATGAGGCCTACCGGCGTTTTCTCAAGGTGATTGAGTGGCGGCTGCGCGCGACCGGCAGGGAGGCGGAGGGAAGCTGGAAGGGCTTTTCCTCCTCCGAACCGAGCAGTTTCTCGGAGCAGGGCGCCTACCGCTCCGGCTCGGAGCTCCTCGCGGACCTCATGGTCGTCGCACGCAGCCTGGAGAATCACAGGGGGAGGCGGATTCTCGACGGGGATCTCCAGGACTGGCTGTGGCAGGTCGAGACCTTCGGGCTCTACGTAACCCAACTCGACGTCCGACAGGAGTCGGCGTGGAACGCGCGGGTGATGGACGAAATCCTGCGGAAGCTCGGAGCGGCAGACGGCTACCTTGCGATGAGCGAGACCGAGCGGTGCGCGGTGTTGACGCGCACGATGGGGGAGCGCCGCCGTCTCCCCGACGAGGAGCTCACGGGCGAGACGCTCGAAACCGTACGACTTCACCGGGTGATCCGCAACGTGCATGCGCTCTTCGGCGCCGAGGCGCTCGGCGGCTACATCATCAGCATGACCCATTCCCTGTCCGACGTTCTGGCGGTCCTGTGGCTCGTCTCCTGGGAAGGAGCCCCGCTCCGAATCATCCCGCTCTTCGAGACGATCGACGATCTGAATCGGGCCTCGCTCATGCTCCGCGAGATTCTCACCCATCCGGCCTACCGGGAGTACCTCGCGGCACACGACAACATCCAGACCGTCATGATCGGCTATTCCGACAGCACGAAGGACGGCGGCTACCTCGCCGCCAACTGGTCGCTCTACAAGGCCCAAGGGATGCTCCATCGGACGGCGCGCGAGCTTGGCATCAAGACGATCTTCTTCCACGGGCGGGGCGGCTCGCTCGGACGGGGCGGCGGACCCGCGGCGCGCAGCATCCTCTCCCTTCCCCCGGAAACCCTCGCCTCGGGCCTGCGGATGACCGAGCAGGGCGAGGTGCTTGCGGATCGCTACGACGATCCCCAAGTCGCCTATCGCCATCTCGAGCAGGTCGCCTGGGCGACCCTCATGGCTGCCGGGCGCCCCCTCTCCTCGCCGAGGGAGAGCTGGCAGGGCATCATGGACCGGCTCTCCGAGCGATCCCTTGCCGCCTACCGGGAGCTCGTGGAGGCGCCGGGCTTCCTCGCCTATTTCGGACAGGCCACTCCGATCGAAGAGATCGAGTCGCTGCCCATTGCCTCCCGCCCCGCCCGTCGCCACGGCGAACGCCGACTCGCAGACCTTCGGGCCATCCCGTGGGTCTTCGCGTGGACCCAGAGCCGCCACCTCCTTCCCGCTTGGTACGGGGTGGGAGGCGCCTTCGAGGAGCTTGCCGGGGAGAGCGAGAACGGATGGGATGGCTTCAAGGCCATGTACCGGGAGTGGGCCTTCTTCCGCGCGACGATCGACAACGCCGTCCTTGCCCTTGCGAAGACCGACATCAACATAGCCCGCCACTATGCGTCGCTGGTCGAGGACGCCGAAGGGCGCGCGCGGATCTGGCAAACCATCGCGGGGGAATACGAGCGCAGCTGCCGGGCAGTTCTCACCGTCACGGGCCAGCCCGAGCTCCTTGCCGATGTCCCCTGGCTCCAGCGCTCCATCCAGGTCCGCAATCCGAACACCGATCCGCTGAACTTCATCCAGATCGAATGGCTCAAGCGTCTGCGTGCCGCCGAAGGCCGCGCAGACGAGCGGGAGATCGAGGAATACCACGACCTCCTGAGGCTCACGATTCAGGGGCTCGCCGCCGGGATGCGGACAACGGGCTGAGCCCGCGGTCCGTCCCGATTTCCCGAACAGCGGGGCCTTCAGGCGAGGCGTTCCGCCGGCCTCACGTCCGCTCTCTCACGAGCAGCCGGTGGTCGTCCCGCAGGTCTCGCACTTGAGGCAGGTCCCGTTCCGCACGAGGGTGAAGTGGCCGCAGGTCGGACAGGGATCCCCCTCGTAGCCCTTGATTCGGGCGAGCCTCACCGCCCCGATCGATTCGACGAAACCCTCGGCAAGGGGAGAGCCGCCGCCCGAGCGCGCCTCCCCGGGGGCCTCCCGCCTCGGGCCCTTCTCCGCCCCCGCCTGCCGCGCGCTCCCCGCGGGCGAGCCGGCAGGAGCGCTCCCCTCCTCCGCGGGGCCTCGCGATGGGGTACTCCCCTCCCCTTCGGAGATCGGCGCCGAAGCCTTGGAGTCCGCAGGCTCTTCGGCGGAGATTGCCTTCTCGGCCTCGCCGGCGAAGCTCTCCCCGTTTTTCCCCCGGTTCGTCGTGGTCGCCCGAAGGTCCTCGGTCTGCACCTGCGCCAGATCGGTGCGCTTCAGGTAGGTGAGCGCGAGGTCGCGGAAGATGAAATCGAGGACCGAGGTCGCCATTTTGATGTTGTCGTGGCCGCGCACGATCCCGTTCGGCTCGAAGCGGGTGAAGGTGAAAGCATCGACGAACTCGTCGAGCGGCACCCCGTACTGAAGCCCGAGCGAGACCGCAATCGCAAAGCTGTTGAGAAGCGAACGGAAGGCTGCCCCCTCCTTGTGCATGTCGAGGAAGATCTCGCCAAGGGTCCCGTCCTGATACTCTCCGGTGCGAAGGAAGAGGCTGTGGCCCCCGATCTTCGCCTTTTGGGTGTAGCCGCTCCGCCGGTTCGGCAGGGGGCGCCGCCGGTTGCGGATCGTCTCGAGGGCGGCCTCCGGCGCGGCGCTCGACCCCTGGGGCATTCCGACCGTGACCCCGGGAAGGGCGGCTCCTTGCCCAAGCGAGCGCGCCTTCGCTCCCGCCGCCCCCCGCGCCCCGTTTGCGGCTCCGGCGCCGGGCTGGGGCGCAGCGGCCCCGCCGTTTGCGGAATGGGCGGGGAGCGCAGCCTCCCGTTCGGCCATGCCGGCGGGCGCCGCACCCTCGAAGGCGAGCCCCACGGCTCCAGGCGCCGCACCCTCGACCGCCTCGGCGCCGAGGAACGCCTCGGCCCGCGCCGCCACCGTGAGAAGGGCATCGGCGATGCGATCCTCCCCCGGCACGAGGGTGGACAGGGGCTGGCTGAGCTTCGAGCCGTCGCGGTAGAGGGCGATCGACTTGAGCATTCGCTTCCACGCGAGCATGTGCGCCCCCTCGACATCGGCCACGGTCGAGGAAGCCGGCATGTTGATGGTCTTCGAGATCGCACCGCTTACGAAGGGCTGCGCCGCGGCCATCATCTCCACGTGCGCCTTCCAGGCGATCGACCGCTTTCCGATGCGGCCCGAGGGGTTTGCGGTGTCGAAGACGGCGAGGTGCTCGTTCGCGAGGTGGGGCGCTCCCTCCATGGTCATCGTCCCGCAGGCGTAGAGCTCACCTGCCTCGATCTCTTCCTCGCTGTAGCCGAGATGGCGCAGGAGGTCGAAGCCGGGAAGGCTGTAGGTCACCTCCGGGATATGGAGGACCCCGGAGAGAAAATCACCCCCGAGGGTGTAGGAACTCATGACCGAGGAGAGGGAAATCGCGGTGGCGAGCGCGCCCTCGATCCGCTTTAAGACCGCGGGGGTGAAGCCCTTCGCCGCGAGGCTTGCCGCCGAGACTCCGGGGGCCCCTTCGAGGGTCCCGTGGCCGATGCAGTAGCGAACCATCTCCCCGATCTGCTCCTCGCTGTAGCCCAGCTTGCGCAGGGCGGGCGGGATCGAGCGGTTAATGATCTTGAAGGAGCCACCCCCGGCGAGCTTCTTGAACTTCACCAGCGCGAAGTCGGGCTCGACGCCGGTGGTGTCGCAGTCCATCACGAGGCCGATCGTCCCGGTCGGCGCGATCGCGCTTACCTGCGCGTTGCGGTAACCGTGGCGCTCCCCGAGCTCGAGGGCGCGATCCCAGCTCTCGCGCGCGGCGGCCAGCAACGGAGCCGGGCAGGCCTCCTCGCTGATGCCGCTCGGATAGACCGAGAGCCCCTCGTACTCATCCTTGGGCAGGTTCCAGGCGGCGCGCCGGTGATTGCGGATGACCCGCAGCATGTGCTCGCGATTCGCCTCGTAGCGCCCGAAGGGACCGACCTGCGCGGCAAGCCGGGCCGATTCGGCATAGGCCTCGCCGGTGAGAATCGCCGTGAGAGCCGCCGCAATCGCACGCCCCTCCGCGCTGTCGTAGGGAATGCCCATGACCATGAGGAGGGTCCCGAGGTTGGCGTAGCCGAGGCCCAGGGTCCGGTAGTCGAAGCTGCGGCGCGCGATCGCCTCGCTCGGGAACTGTGCCATCACGACCGAGATCTCGAGGACGAGCACCCACAGTCGGATGGCGTGGAGATAGTCCTCGATCAGGAACTCTCCGCTCTGCTCGTCGTAGAACTTCAGGAGGTTGAGCGAGGCGAGGTTGCAGGCGGTGTCATCCAGGAACATGTACTCGCTGCACGGATTCGACCCCCGAATCTCGCCGTCGGCCAGGCAGGTGTGCCACTCGTTGACGGTCGTGTGAAACTGGATCCCCGGGTCCGCGCATTTCCACGCCGCCCGAGCCATCTCGTTCCACAGTCGCCGCGCGGGGACGCGGGCGCGCTCCTTGCCGTCGATCCTCCCCACGAGCGCCCAGTCGCGGTCGTCCTCCACCGCCCGCATGAACTCCTCAGTCACGCGCACCGAGTTGTTCGAGGACTGGCCGGCCACGGTCACGTAGGCTTCATCCTGCCAGTCCGCGCTGAACTCTCTCACCGACCCGGGGTCGACCCCTTCGGCGGCCATGCGCAGGAGCTGGAGAAGCCACTGCTCAGGCACCCCCTCGGACAGGGCGCGCGCCGTGACCCGCGTGAGCGCCGGGTTGAGGGCGGGATTCGCCCGCTCGACGGCCGGTCCGCTGCCCGAGGCGATCGCCTTTGCCACCGCCTCGGCGGTTCTCTTCAGGAGCTTGCTCCCCGCGACCATCGTGGCGACCTTGTATTCCTCGCCTTCCTTCCATTCGATGTACTTCTCGATGTCGGGATGATCCGCGTCGAGGATGACCATCTTCGCGGCGCGGCGGGTGGTCCCGCCGCTCTTGATCGCGGCCGCCGAGCGATCCGCGATCTTAAGGAAGGAGAGAAGCCCCGAAGAGACCCCCCCGCCGCTCAAGCGCTCGCCCTCGGCTCGGATGCGCGAGAAGTTCGAGCCCGTCCCCGAGCCGTACTTGAAGAGGCGCGCCTCCCTGGTAACCAGACTCATGATGCCGTCATCGTTTACCAGGTTGTCCTCGACGTTGAGGATGAAGCAGGCGTGGGGCTGGGGGCGCTCGTAGGCGCTGCGCGCCTTCTGAAGCTTGCCGGTCTCCTGGTCCACGTAGTAGTGGCCCTGGGCAGGTCCCTTTACGCCGTAGACCTCAAAGAGCCCGGTGTTGAACCATTGGGGGGAGTTGGGGGCGCCCATCTGCCGGGCGAGCATCACGCACATCTCGTCGTAGAAGGCCTTCCCGTCCTCTTCGCCGTCGAAGTATCCCGCCCGCTCGCCCCACACCCTCCAGGTATGGGCAAGGCGATGGAAGACCTGCCGGGCATCATGCTCGCCGCCGGTCGAGCCGTCCGGACGCGGCACTCCTGCCTTCCGAAAGTACTTGTGCGCGAGGATGTCGGTCGCTATCTGCGACCACCCCTCGGGAACCACGACCTCCGGCTGAGAGAAGATCACCCTTCCATTGGGGTCCTTGATCTCGGAGGTTCGAACCTCCCAGGCAATCCCCTCGTACGGGTCATGACCCTTCTTCGTGAAACGACGCTCGATCTTCACCGCGTTCCCCCCTTACGTCCGGTATAGGCCTGCACGCCGCATAAATAGCGTACTTTTTGAGAGCCGACGGTCAATATACACCATATGTGGGGCAGTTGCAAGCGAAAAAAGCTCGAAACGACGATGCCGAGCCGCTCGGGGCGAGCTATGCCATCGCTATGAGACTGCGGGCGAGAAGCTCGGCGACCTCGCGCTTGCGGGCGGCCGGAAAATCCGAGTCCTCCTTCAGGAGGCTCTCGAAGCGCCCCTTGAAGTGCTCGGGGAGGCGGGAGAGCTCGAAAGCCCGCTCGGCAAGCACCCTTCCCGAGGGCTCGAAGCGGCGGTTGAGGACGAAAAGCATGCTGCAGGCGCTCTTGATGAACCCGGCAAGCGAGATGAGGGTGAAGAAGCTGTCCCCCCGCGCGACCGCGGCCGAGAGGTCGCCCAGGTAGTGCTCCATCGTCGCCTGAGAGGAATCGCGGAGCAGCGCCCAGAAGGAATCGGGAAGGGCCTTCAGCTCCTCGCGGACGAAGTCGATCCACAGACTCCGCTTGAAGAGCACCGCCGCGTTCTCGAGTCGATAGAACATGTAGGTCCCGGTCTGGCGGAAGACCCAGAGGTTGCGCTCGACCTTGCCGAGTATCCCCTCGATTCGCGCGACATCCTTGTACTCCACCCGGATGGGAAGCTCCTCGATGAAGAAGCGGTCCTTGGCCGCTACGCTCGAGGACTCGAAGGCGCCGGCATCGAAGAAGAAGCGCTGCCGGGTCTCGGCGTCGGGAAGGGCCTCTCGGTGGTAGACGTCGAGGCTGATGAAGAAGTAGGGATCGGTAGTCTCGTCCCCCGGAGCCTCGGCGAGGGTGATCGCTTCGACCCCCTCAAACCCCGAAAGACGCTGTGCGAGATCCCCAGAGATCCGTTCAATCTTCTTGATCATCTGTGCCTCGACTATATCACCCTCGGGCCCTTTCTTTAAGTAGGCAATTGTGGCAGCCTGTACTCCATCGATGATCGTCGATCAGCTTCCTTTGGCGGCGAGGCAGTCGCGCTACCTTGTCGCGCTCCTCCCTCCGTCCAACGTTGCGCGCGCCGTCGCCGACCTCCAGACCGAGCTCTTCCGCCGCCTTGGACTGATTTCCGGTCTGGGGCTCGCCCCGCTGCTTCCCCTCGCCTTCAGCGACACCCCTCCCCCTCGGCCCGCCCGCGGGACAGCGGCAGGCGGCGCCGCGCTCATCCAGGCCGGCAGCCTCACGACCGGCGGACTCCTCGCGGCGCCCGCCGGAGGGGGGGATTCTCCGGTTGCCGCGGACAGGGCCCTCTACCTCGCGCTGACCGGGGGGGAGCGCGGCGCCGAGGGAGAGGGGGGCTCGGGGGGAGCCCCCGGAGCGAAGGGCGCCGCGCGGGCCGGCGGATCTGCCGCCCGCGAAGCCCTCATCCCGTGGCTCGCGGAGCTTCGCGCCTCCTTTCCCGCCGGGAGGGGCCTCTTCCCCCTCTACGCCGGTCTCTTCCTCGCCGACTTCCGCGAGCTTTCCGTTCGCGCCGCGCAAGGGGCGCAGGCAGTGCCCGCCGCCCGGTCCGCCGAGGCGGCGGCGAGCGGAGCCCTCTCGAGCGATCGCTCCCTTCCCGCCGAGCTTGCCGCAATCAGCCTTCCGCCGCCGATGACGTGGTTGACCTCCGAGCTTGCCTGCCTTGCGCTTCGCTTCGGTTACGCGTCGAGGTGGTGGGATTTTCTGGAATACGAGACGCTCTGGTCGATTCGCCTTCGCCGGGCGCGCACAGAGGGGCGCCGCTGACGGCCTCCCTTCCTTGCTCGCTATCGCTCGGGATAGCCGGAGGCGACGACCACCTTGTTGCGCCCGGTCTCCTTGGCCTCGTAGAGGGCATAGTCGGCCGCCGCGTTCATGGCCGAGGCCTCCTGGATCTCGGGAAAGGAGGAGACGCCGCAGCTGAAGGTGACGAAGAACTCCTCCCCATCGGCCTGCTGACGGATGCGCGAGAAGTTCTCGCGGATCTCGTTCATAATGGAAGATGCGGTCTCGGCGGTGGTGTTGAGAAGGATGATCCCGAACTCCTCGCCGCCATAGCGCCCGATGATATCGGTGCGCCGCAGCCGCTCCTGGAGCAGGCGCGAGAGGCTCTTCAAGACCCCGTCGCCGGCAAGATGGCCGTAGGTGTCGTTCACGCTCTTGAAGTGATCGAGGTCGATCATCGCGAAGCTCACCGGGGCGTCCAGACGTCCGGCGCGCATCACCTCGCGGGTGAGGTTTTCCTTCAGGTTCGTATGATTCAGCAGGCCGGTGAGCGAGTCGCGCTCCATGAAGTAGCGAATGTTCCGCGTTCGCGCCGCCCGGGTCAGGATGGATACCGCAAGATGCTCGGGCTTGATGGGCTTCGTCAGAAAATCGTCGCCTCCGAGACGGATCGCTGCGAGCTGGCGGTCCATATCGGTCTCCACCGATAGGAAGACGATCGGGATGCTCACGAAGGCCTCGTACTGACGGATGACCGAGGAGAGCTCCATACCGTTGCAGCCCGGCATGTACATGTCCATCAGCACCAGCTCCGGCTTCGCCTCGTGGAGAACGCTGATCACCCGCTTGGGGTCAAGCGCAACGGAGGTGATCATCCCGGCCTGCTGGAGCACCAGGGCGTAGTAGGCAACCTGTTCGGGATCGTCGTCGACGATGAGCACATGGTAGGGGACGTTCTCGTCCTGGACGGTGAGGGCCTCGATCCGGTCGATGAGTCGCCCCACGTCGTAGGGCTTCAAGAAGAAGGCGTCTCCACCGGCCCGAACGACCCGCAGGCGGGTGTCGAAGTCATCCTTTTCGGAGATGAAGATGAGGCTGACGACCTCGGCGCGCTCGTTCTTCAGGTTGAGCAGGAAACTCTGGGCGTCAGGATCTTCGGCAAGGACCGAGGTGTTCACGATGACAAGCTGCCGGTGGGCATCGGAGAGCACTTCGGGGAGAACGTCGATGCCGGCGATGCGCTGGACCGTGTAGCCGAAGTAGCCGAGCTGCCGAGTGAGATCGCGGACGACCTCTTCGTCGTTTTCGAAGAGAAAAAGACTCTTCTTGGTGGTCATGCCGCGACGTTTCGCGTTCTCCGGCTTCTCCATTTTGGCGTCCATCTCTTTCCCGGGGCTCTCAGTCTCTCCGAGTCTCTCCATCTCGCCGACCATGAGCCCGACTTCTTTCAGGATCGTGCGAGCGACAGGCTTCTCTTCTCTGACAATACGATCGAGGAAGGCTTCCACCCTTTTTGCGTAGTCCGAGAGCGCCTCGAAGCCGAAGGTTGCTCCCGCGCCCGCAAGGTTGTGGACGCGGACCCTCAGCTCGCGCAGGACGCTGATGTCTCCCGGCCTCTCGACGAGGGTCGAAAGCACCGTGTGCAGCTCGAGGAATCGCCCCTTGAGCCGCTCTTGGAAGTCCCGGCTCAGCGCGTTGAGCCTCTCTGAGATCGACAGCGGCAACCCGCTCACCCACGCCTCCCGTCAAGCCGGTTGTCAATTCTGTACAACTATATAGGATCAGACCTGAAAGTGCAACAAAGCCCATTCCGATGCGCTCCGCGCGTGGCCTCGGGTGGCCCGCAGGCGCCAGCCCTCCTTCGGCGGTCGAATTGTGCACCCGCGACAAATCCGCTATAGTGCTTCGGGAAACGATGAGACAGTATGCCGCCGAGATCATTGCCAACGCGCAAATCGCCACGGGCTATTTCGAGCTCACCTTTCTCTGGCCCGAGGAGGGGGAAGCTCCGCGTCCGGGCCAGTTCATCTCACTCAAGAGCTACGGGATCACCGACCTCATCCTGCGCCGACCCTTTGCCGTCTCGGCCTTCGATGCCGCGAAGGGAGAGGCCCGCATTGTCTACCAGATCAAGGGAGAGGCGACGAGGGCCCTCGCGGGGAGGCTTGCCGGAGAGCGGCTCGACGTGATCGGCCCCCTCGGCAACACCTTTCCGGCCCCGAACGGGGCTCGACCCGTTCTGGTAGGGGGCGGGGTCGGACTGGGGCCGATCCTCTACCACGGGAACACACTCGCCGCCCAGGGAGAGCGTCCCCTCGTGGTGCTCGGTTTCCGCGGAGCCTCTCTCATCCCGGAGCTCGCCTCGCGCTGTCGGTTCGAGCCGGTCCTGTGCACCGACGACGGATCGGTCGGCCATCGGGGCACTGTCGTGGACTACCTGCGGGGGCTCCCAAGGGATGGGCTTTCAGGCGGCGAGCTGTACGTTTGCGGGCCGAATCCGATGATGGCGGGCTGCCACTCCCTTGCCGCGGATCTCGACCTCGCCTGCTGGGTCTCGATGGAGCAGATCATGGGCTGCGGCGTCGGGGCGTGCATGGGATGCGCGATCCCGATCGCCGGAAGCGCCGCCTACGCCCGCGTTTGCACCGAGGGGCCGGTATTCCCGAGCAGGATGGTTGCGTGGACCTCACTGTAAGGGTTCGAGACAAGATCCTCACCAACCCCGTCGCCGTCGCCTCCGGGACCTTCGGCTACGGAAGCGAGTACGAGCAGCTCATCCCCCTCGCGCGCCTCGGGGCCCTGTTCACCAAGGCGATCACCCTCGAGCCGCGCGTCGGCAACGAGGTGCCACGAATCGTGGAGACCCCCAGCGGCATGCTGAACTCGATCGGGCTCGCGAACGTCGGGGTCCAGCGCTTCATCGCCGAGAAGCTGCCCTTCCTCTCCCGCCTGCCCTGCGCGGTCGTCGCAAACGTCGCGGGTTCGAGCGTCGATGAGTACCTCGAGGTCGTGCGCCGCCTCGAAGAGCATCCACTCTGGGGCTACGAGCTGAATCTCTCCTGTCCGAACGTGAAGGAGGGCTGCCTCGCCTTCGGCACGAGCCCTCGGCAGGTGGAGTCCCTCACTCAGGTCGTGCGCAAGGCGACCGACCGTCCCCTCATCGTGAAGCTCACCCCGAACGTCACCGAGATTGCCACAATCGCACTGGCCGCCGAAGCAGGAGGCGCCGACGCCGTGACCTGCATCAACACCGTGGTCGGCATGATCATCGACGTGAAGAGACGGCGCACCGTCCTTCCCGGAGGGACGGGGGGACTTTCCGGCCCGGCCATTCTCCCGATCGGGGTCGCTGCCACCTACAAGGTGGCGCGCGCCGTCAAGATCCCGATCTTCGGCTCGGGGGGGATCATGGATACGGAGGGAGCCCTGCAGTACCTGCTCGCGGGAGCCTCGGCGATCCAGATCGGAACGGCGAACTTCGCCGACCCCTCGATCTCGCAGCGCGTGCTCGACGGGATCGCCGCCTACCTCGCCGAGAACGGCCTCTCCTGCCTTGCCGAGCTGCGCGGCTTCATCGCGTAGCCGCGCGCCATCCATCCGGCGCAGGCTGCGCCGCAGCCGTCCGAAGCCACCTGCCGCCCGCCAAGCTCCGGTCGGCGCCTACGCCGTGATCTTTCCGGGCCAGGGACAGAGCCGCTCGATCGGGCACCCGGGACAGTCGGGCCTTCGCGCGTGACAGAAGAGGCGCCCGTGCTTGTTCACCATCATCGAGAAGCGGTACTGATCGCGGGGGGGGACCTTTGCCTGAAGCTCGCGCTCGATGCGCTCGGGGTTGCGCTCGGCAGTAAAGCCCAGGCGCCCGACGACCCGACCGAAATGGGTGTCGACGATGATGGCGGGCTCGCCGAAGAGGGTGCCGCGGACCACGTTTGCGGTCTTGCGCCCCACCCCGGGGAGGCTCGTGAGCTCCTCCATCGACCGGGGAACCTCCCCTGCGAATCCCTCGACGAGCTGGGCGGCGGTCGCGCGGATGTTCCGCGCCTTGGCGTGAAAATAGCCCGTCGGCCTCACGATCGCCTCGAGGTCGCTTACCCGCGCCCGCGACAGCTCGCCGGGCGTCGGATAGCGGGCGAAGAGCTCCGGGGTGATCAGGTTGACCTGGCGGTCAGTGGTCTGCGCCGAAAGGATGACCGCGATCAGGAGCTGGAAGGGGCTGGCATACACGAGAAAGCGGGGGATCTCCCCGTACTCGCGCGTTAGGACCGCGAGCACCTCCGCGATCCTGCTGGTCTCATCGACGATCGCGCCCGGCCCCCCCTCCCTGCTCAAAGCCTACGCCTTCTGCCGAGCCTCGACCCCGCTCTTGCCCCGCGCAAGGGAGGCGAAGACCCCTGCGACGCAGAGCGCAGCGAAAAGCGCGAAGCTTAGGCGCTGGCTCGCGAGGAAGAGGGGATAGCGGGAAGGAGTGATCGCGGCGCCGCCGACGTGGAGGCTGAGCACGAGCATCGCGACCCCCATGCTCAGCATCTGCCCGACGAGGCGCATCGTCCCGAGGGTCGCGGAGGCGACTCCGTAGAAGGGGCGATCGACCGACCCCATGACGGCGTTCGTGTTGGGCGAGGAGAAAAGGGCGTAGCCGACTCCCACCACCATGAGCTCCGCGACGAGGAGGGCGAGCGGAGTAGCGGGCCCGACCATCGACAGGAGAACCAGCATCACCGCCATAATCCCCATCCCGACGGAGGCGAGGAGTCTCGGCTGGTAGCGGTCGGAGAGCCGCCCGGCGAGCGGGGAGACGACGGCCATGAGGGCGGGCTGGGAGATCAGGATCAGACCCGTCTCCTCGGGGGTGAGCCCCTTCAGGTACTGAAGGTAGAGGCTCAGGAAGAAGGTGAGCGCGAAGGTCGCGCTGTAGTTGATGAGGGCGGCGAGGTTCGACATCCCGAAGACTCGGTTGCCCTTGAAGAGGGAGAGCGAGAGAAGCGGATTCGGCGCTGCGCTCTCGCGCCACACGAAGAGCAGGAGCCCGAAGAGGCCCGCCGCGACGAGAAAGAACCCGCCCGTCGCCGGAAGGATTGTGAGCCCGTAGATGAGCAGGCCGAGCGATACAATCGAGAGAAGCGCGCCGAGGGCGTCGAAGCGCTGCCCCTTCGCCCCCCGCCATTCGCCCTTGAGCCGGGTGACCACGAGCACCGCCGCGAGCAGTCCGAAGGGAACGTTCAGGAGGAAGACGCTCCGCCATCCGAGCTGCTGGGTGAGCACCCCCCCGAGCAGCGGGCCGAGCGAAAGACCTGCGTAGGTGAAGGCCACGTTGATCCCCAAGACCCCACCGCGCCTCTCCGGGGGATAGACCGCGGTCAAGATCGCGACCCCGGTTCCGTAGATCATTGCCGCCGCGAGGCCCAAGAGCGCCCCGGCCGCGATGAGAAGGGCGCCGTTCGGCGCGAGCGCGGCCGCCACCGAGAACAGAGCGTAGAGGATGTTTCCGATCAGGTAGATCCTCTTGCGCCCTGTCATGTCCCCGAGCTTGCCGAAGGGAAGGAGGAAGGCCGCCGCGGCGACCAGGAAGGAGGTGGTAACCCAACCGAGCACGACGGCGTCGAGCTTGAGCGCCGCTCCGATCGCCGGGAGCGCAATCGTGAGCCCTGCCGAGAGATAGGGGGTCATGAAGGAGCTCACGCAGGAGACGACGAGCGCGCTGCGCTGGGTTGATCTGGATATCTCTTCCATAAAGCTCGTCGGCGGCCAAAGACGACCGCCGAACGGACCTACTATAGCGAATCGGGAGGCTGGTGGGAAGCCGCCGCGGGCTAGCGCTCGATCTCGACCCCCACGAGGTTGCCGTACTCGGTCCAGCTTCCGTCGTAGTTGCGCACGTCTTCGATGCCGATAAGGTACTTCAGAACGAACCAGGTGTGGCTCGACCGCTCGCCGATGCGGCAATAGGTGATGACCGGTCGCTTCGGGTCGATCCCCTTCTGCTTGAGGTAGATCTCCTCCAGCTCCTCGATCGCCTTGAAGGCCCCATCCTGACGCACCGCGGTGCTCCAAGGGATGCTCTTTGCATGGGGGATGTGACCCGCGCGCTGGGCAGTCTCGCTCATCCCTGGGGGCGCGATGATCTTGCCGGTGTACTCGTCGGTGCTGCGCACATCGACAAGGCTGATCTTGCCGTCGCTCTTCGAGGCCGTCTGTGCGTCGGGAAGCAGGGCCCGGAGCGAATCATCAACCTTCGTCACCTTGTACGCGGCGGGATTGACCGCGGTCTTGTCGGTGGTCAGCTCCTTGTCCTCCTCGTTCAGCCATTTCTGCCGGCCGCCGTTCATCAAGCGAACGTCCTGGTGTCCGTAGAGCTTGAAGAGCCAGAAGGCGTAGGCGGCGAACCAGTTGTTGTTGTCGCCGTAGAGGATGACCGTGTCGGAGGGGGTAATTCCGGCATCGCCCAAAAGTCGTTCGAACTGTTCCCTGGAGAGGATATCCCTGCGAACCTGATCCTGGAGCTGGCTCTGCCAGTTGAAGCCGACCGCGCCGCGGATGTGGCCGGCATCGTAGGCCTTCGTGTCCACGTCCACCTCTACTAGTTTGATTCCAGGCTTGCCGAGGTTTTCCTTCACCCAGTCGGTCTCCACGAGCACTTCGGGATGCTTGTATGCCATTTGTTCACTCCTCCCTTGGGACTTTCCACTATTAAGCTGATTGAATCAGTAGGGTAAGTATAGGCATGCTCCCCGCGGGAAGTCAAGTTACACACGTTGGTACCTCAAGTTGGAGCGAACGAGGGCCGGCGCCGCCCGGGCTGCCGCGAGCGGCGTTCGATGAGCTTCCGGTGGGTTTGCGGATCCCGCCCGCGCGCGGTGCGCTCCATAGCCGCCTCGCCTCGGCTTGGCCGTCTGCCGGCACCGGGCTCGCCATCGTGCCAACGAGGCTCACCACCGCCCACCGTCGCCGATCTGCGCCGCTTGACCCACACTCTCGACCCGCGCTGCTTGACCCGCGAAAAACTTTGCCGATATACTTTTTTTCGCCCCTCGGGATGTAGCCTAGCGGCTAAGGCGCCTGCTTTGGGAGCAGGAGAT
>DAHVAK010000265.1 GCA_027314665.1 Spirochaetales bacterium | reverse complement strand
AGCAGGGCCGACCCTTCGATCTTCATCCGCTCAAGGATCCCACCCACCATGGCCGCGTTCAAATGGCAGGTTCCCCCGGTGTTGATCTGATAGGCGTCGATTCCGAGCCCTCGGAGGGTGTCCGAGTCGATGCTCGAGGCGATGTCGCCCTCGATGACGTAGCTCTTGCGGGCGCCGAGCGACTCCAGAAGCGCGATGAGAAAGGAGGTCTTTCCGGCGCCGGCGGTTCCGAGGAGGTTCACCACGAAGACCCCCTGCTCCTTGAAGCGAGCCTTCAGCTTCGCAGCCAAGAGATCGTTCTCGCTCGCGAAGCTGTCCTGCATGTCGATAAGGGTCGTAGCCATCCTTACTCCTGGTCCCCCTCTTCGGCGAGCTCGATGCCGAGGAAGGTGATGTCGTCGTCGTAGGATTCCTTGCCCCGCCAGCTGACCACCTGCTGACCAACCCGTGCCACAGCCTCGGAGAGCTGGTCGCCTCGGGTGGCGCGGATGAGCTCGAGAAGTCGCCCGCGGGAGAAGTGGGTCCCATCGGGGTCGGCGCAGTCGGTGAGGCCGTCGGAATAGAGGAAGAGCCGGTCTCCTTCAGAGAGGGGGATATCGGTCTCCTCGGCTTGAAAGTCGGGAGAGAGGCCTACCGCGTAGCCGCCGGCCTCGATCTCCTCAACCTGCCCGCCGCCACGCACGAGAATCGGAAAGGGATGTCCGGCGCGAACCAGGCGCAGCCGCCGCGTCGGGAGATCGATCACCCCGTAGCACATCGTAAAAAAGATTCCTCCCTCGGCCGAATGAATGAAGTCGTTCATCTTGCTCACGACCTCCCTCGGCGAGAGCGAATCAGTTCCGAGAAGGCAGAGGGTGTTGCCTCTGGCTGGGTTTGGGGTAAGGAGGCGGCTCACGAGCAGGGCCGTGGAGGCAGCCGGAATTCCATGTCCCACGACGTCGACGATGTAGAGTCCCGCGTGGCTCTCGTCGATGCGATAGAAGTTGTAGAGGTCCCCCGCTCCGAAGGTCGCCGGGAAGAGAAAGCCGTGCATCCTGCTCGGGCCGATTGCCGTTCCGTCAGCCGGAAGAAGCCCTCGGTGCATGAAGGAGCTCGGGTGAAGCTCCGCCTCGACGAGCTCCCGCATCTTCCAGGGCTCCGAGACGTCTCGGAAGGAGAGCACGACCCCTCGCACGACTCCCCTCCGATCCCGGTGGGGATCCAGATTCAGGTCTACCGTGCGCCTCGCGCCGCCCTCGGTGGCGAGGACGCACCCACGGTAGGAGACGGACTTCCCGTTCAACAGAACCTCGTCGAGGGGAAGGGCCGCCGGCTCCTGGCTTCGATTTGCCGCCACCTTCAGCAGCCTCACGATGGGGGTTGAGGAGGGGACGGGGGCGGTCAGCTTCAAGAGCGTCAACGCGGTCGAATTGATGTACTCGATAAAGCCCTCCATCCCGGCCACTATGATCCCATCCCCAAGTGACTGAAGAATCGTCTCGAGGCGCTCTCGGTTTTGCTCAATCTTGCGCTGGAGGGCCGCCTTGTGCAGGGCCATTTCGATCGAAACCTCGAGGGTGCGCTCGTCGAAGGGCTTCAGGACATAGCCGAAGGGTTCGGTCGCCTTGGCCTTCTTGAGGGTCTCCGCATCGGAGTAGGCGGTGAGGTAGATCACCGGAAGGCGGTAGCCTTCTCGGATCCGAGCCGCAGCCTCGATTCCGTCCATCTCGCCGGAGAGGCGGATGTCCATGAGCACGAGGTCCGGCTCGAGGGAAGCGACCTCTTCGAGGGCGCGCTCGCCCGAAGGCACGACCGAGGGAATCTCGAAACCGACGCTCTCCAGAAAGGTACGAATTGCCAGCCCTACGAGCTCCTCGTCCTCGACGATGAGTATCCGTGCCCTATTCACTGATGGACCCTCGATTTGCTGAGCTCTGCGGCACGCAGCGGGGAATTGCCGCCGCGAGCGCAAGCCCGTTCTTTCGCGCCATCTCCACCCCCGGCTCCCGGAAAGTCCCGCCTCGACGCGGCGGCGCAGCGCTCCTTAACAATACGCCCGCAGGGGATTGGCTGGTCAACCCCGGGGCTCCTGCCGCCGGCCGCTATCGCGCCCGGAGGTATTGGCTTGGCCAGACGGCCTCCTCTTTCAGCTCCCCGGCAGCCCGAAGGGGCCAGTAGGGATCGCGAAGAAGCTGCCGCCCAAGGATCACGAGGTCGGCCTGACCCGTGCGAAGGAGATGGTCGGCTTGCTGGGATGAGGTGATGAGACCCACCGCAGCGGTCTTGATGTCCGCCCCCCGGCGAATGGCCTCCGCGAAACCGGTCTGGTAGCCCGGGCCGAAGGGGATCTTCGCGATCTTCACATTCCCGCCGGAGGAGCAGTCGATGAGGTCGACGCCCTCGGTCCGCAGCTGCCGAGCGAGCTCGATCGACTGCTCCAGGTCCCAGCCGCCCTCGAGCCAATCGGTCGCCGAAAGGCGCACGAAGAGGGGGAGGTTTTCCGGCCAGCTCGCTCGCACCGCGCGGACCACCTCGCGCACCAGGCGGATGCGATTCTCGAAGGAGCCTCCGTATTCGTCGGTGCGGCGGTTGGAGATCGGCGAGAGGAATTGATGGAGGAGATAGCCATGGGCCGCATGGATCTCCACGACGCGAAAGCCCGCCGCCCGAGCCCGCTCGGCGGCATCCGCAAAGGCGCCGACTACTGAGGCGATGGCCTCGCGGCTCAAGGGCTCGGGCGGCGGGTAGCCCTCGGCGAAGGCAACGGGGCTTGCGCCGACGACCTTCCATCCACCCTCCGCATCTCCGACCGGGCCCTCGCCCGCCCACGGGCGGATGGTCGACGCCTTCCTTCCCGCATGGGCGAGCTGCATCCCGGCAACTGCCCCCTGCTCCGAGATGAAACGGGCGATGCGCGCCAAGGCTGGAAGGTGCTCATCCTTCCATATTCCGAGATCCTGAGGGCTGATGCGCCCGCGCGCCTCAACCGCCGTCGCTTCGGTCATGACGAGGGCGGCGCCCCCGACCGCGCGGCTGCCGAGATGGACGAGATGCCAATCGGTCGCGAAGCCGTCCTCGCACGAGTACTGGCACATCGGCGAGACTGCAATCCTGTTGCGCAAGGTGATATCGCGGAGGGTAAGTGGATCGAACAGCAATTTGTGACTCCTTGGAGAGAATTTACCAATAAGGGGCCGAATCGGATAGAGCCCGCCGCAGCGCTGCGCTGACCGTGGCGTGCGCGGAGGGACTGCCGCTGTGCGCTCAGGCGGGCTTGGGCTCGTCGTCCGGAAGCTCCGCTTCCATCGACTCGATGTAGAACTCACTCCCGATCTTGGTCATGCTCCCGGGGCGCCCGCAGGTCGGGCAGTCGAAGGAGTAGAGGCTGCGCTCGAAGAGGGCGTCGCAGCTCTCGCAGTGGAGCTTTGGCTTCACGTAGGTGACGACGAGCTCGCTTCCGGCGAGGAGCGTGTCCCGAGAAAGGATCTCGTAGTAGAAGCCGAGCGACTCCTCCATGTAGCCGGTGAGCTCGCCGACCACCAGGGTTACCCTGCGGACCGAGGTCGCGTGCAGCTCCTCGGCTTTCGTGCGCAGGAGCCTGACGAGCTCCTCGACCACGGAGGCTTCATGCACCGCTTGGATCCTTAGGCTCGCTCCCAGGGGCGTCGGGCTTCTCCGCCTTGGGCGCGGCGGGGAGGCTGCCGCCCGCGGAAGCCTCCCCCCCGGCGGCCGGGATTGCGCCGGAGACGGCAGGCTCGTGGCGCTCGATCGCGATCCGGGCCTCCGCCGCCGCAACCGGGGTAGGGTAGCGATTGTCCATCGCGAGGCAGCTCTTCGGGCAGACCTCGACGCAGCGCCCGCACTGAATGCAGCGCAGGCGGTCGATCTGCCAGACCTTGCCCGGGCGATCGACGAGAATGGCGTGAGTGGGGCAGCGGCGATCGCAGAGAAGGCAGAAGTTGCACTTCGCGTAGTCGATGACGATCTTGCCTCGCGCCCCCGCGCGCGGGACGTAGGGCTCGTAGGGGTAGCGCCGGGTTGCGGGCCGTCGCGCGAGGTTCTTCATCGTCGGAACGAACATTCGAAACAGCATGGCGCTCACCTTTCGTTGCAGCTTATGCAGGGATCGATAGTAAGGATGATGGTGGGGATGTCGGCCACGGAGGCTCCCTTCATGATCTTCACCATCGCCGGAACGTTTGCGAAGGTCGGGGTTCGCACGCGGAACCTGTCGAGGAACTTCGTGCCGTTGGACTTCACGTAGTAGACGACCTCGCCCCTCGGCTGCTCGAGGCGTACGAGGGCGTCCCCGACCGGAGGCGATCCGCTCACCTTGACCTCAACCGGTCCGCCCGGAATCTTTGCGATGACCTGGCGGATGATGTCGAAGGACTGGGATATCTCGCCGATGCGCACCGCGCATCGGGCGTGGCAGTCTCCCTCGCTCGCGGTGATGACGTCGAAGTCGAGCTCTTTGTAGGCAGCGTAGCCGGTCTTGCGGGTATCGAGCTGGTGGCCGCTCGCGCGAAGCATCGGCCCCACGGCGCCGAGGAGGTAGGCGTCCTCCTTGGAGAGCACCCCGACCCCGCGCAGGCGGCTGTTCACCGTGGCGTCGGCGAGGAAGATGTCGGTGACCTCCTTCACCTCGCGGCGAAGGCCTTCGAGCACGCCGCCGATTCTCGCGAGGGTGTCGGCCTCGATGTTGCGGCGGACTCCGCCGATCTTCGACGAGCCGAAGATCACGCGCCCCCCGGTGGTCTCCTCGACGATGTCCAGGATGAGCTCGCGCACGCGCCAGGACTGCATGAAGAGATTCTCGAATCCGAAGGCGTCCGCGGCGAGTCCCAGCCACAGGAGGTGGCTGTGAATTCGCGAAAGCTCGCTCCAGAAGGTCCGCAAGAACTGCGCCCGCACGGGGACCTCGAGGCCCATGAGCTCCTCAACCCCCTCGCAGTACCCCATCCCGTGGATGAAGCTGCAGATCCCGCAGATCCGCTCCGCGACGTAGACGAACTCCTGGTACTCCTTCTTCTCGACGAGGAGCTCGAGGCCTCGATGGATGTAGCCGATTGCCGGGGTCGCATCGACGACCTTCTCGTCTTCGAGGACCAGGTCGACGTGGATCGGCTCGGGAAGGACCGGATGCTGGGGTCCGAAGGGTATTGTCGTTTCCTTGAGCATTGGATTGTTCCTTTTGTGCGGCGCCGCTACCGGGCCGCTTCGGCGCCCGTGTTGTCCGGGGTGCCTGCGCCTTGGGTGCCGCTCGGCTGCGTCGTGCCCAGCCCGCCGGAGGGTGGAAGAAGGTTGAAGGGGGTGTGAACGATGCTGTCGTACAGCGTCCCCTTGAAGTCGACCGACAGGCCCTCGAACTTCACTCCGAAGAGCTCGCCTATCTCGTTCTCGTAGAGGTAGGCGCCCGGATAGCTCGCGGTGACGCTTTCGATGGATTCGCCTGAGGCGACGTTCACCTTGTAGCTCGAAAGCTCGTAGGCGCGATCGAAGGAGTAGATCAGATCGAGCCTTCCCTCGCCCGCCTTCATGCAGGAAATCTGGACGATGCGATAGCCTTCGACTGCAAGGCGTTTTGCGGTCTCGGCGATCGTCGCCGAGGCGATATCTTCACAGCGATTCATGGCTTCCCTTTACTACGCGGACCGCTCGGTTGCGCTCGAACTCGGTCCGCTTCTTTTCTAGAATCCCGAGGGCCTGCACCACCCCGTCGATGATCGACTCAGGGCGGGCGGCGCAGCCGGGAACGTAGACGTCGACCGGAATGACCTTGTCGATCCCTCCGCGGATATTGTAGCACTCGGCGAAGAAGTTCCCGTTGATGGCGCAGATCCCCACCGCTACAACAACCTTGGGGTCGGGCATCTGCTCGTAGATGTTGCGCACGACGTGCTCATTGCGCGAGTTAACCCCGCCGGTGACCAGAAAGATGTCGGCATGCTTGGGGTTTCCGGTGTTGATGATGCCGAAGCGCTCCAAATCGTAGAGGGGGGTCAAGCAGGCGAGCACCTCGATATCGCAGCCGTTGCAGCTCGAGGCGTCGTAGTGGATGATCCACGGGGATCTCGAAAAAACGGACATCTCTTACCTCACCGTCGTAACGTAAAATGGAATCAGATTGAGGAACCCGAAGAAGAAGGTAACCACCCAGGTCGACTTGAGCACCACCTCCCATTTGAGGCGGGCCGTGACGTTGTCGATCACCACCTCGAGGAAATAGACCACGAGGGTGAGAAGAATCCCGAGGATCGGGGTGAAGCTGAAGAACAGGTAGACGAAGCCGAGGATGTAGATCGTCTCGTACCAGTGTGCGATCTCCTGCATGGCAAGGGTCTTGCCCGTGAAGTCCGTCGTAATCCCCTTCACGAGCTCCTGGTGGGCGTGGTGCGAGTAGGAGATGTCGAAGGGCGACTTCCGCAGCTTGATGCCGAGGATGAAGAAGATCCCGAGAAAGATGCCGGGCAGGTAGAGGAGCATCGGTTTTCCGGAGGTCACGATGGAGTAGAAGTGAAAGCTGTGCGCCACCTTGAAGAAGCCCACCAGGGCCACGAGCACCATCGGCTCGTAGGCCATCGTGAGCAGGAGCTCCCGCTCGGCGCCGAGGTAGCTGTAGGGGGAGTTCGAGGAGTAGGCGGCCAGGATCAGGAAGATGCTCGACACCGTAAGGACGAAGACAATGAGCAGGATATCGGTTCCCTCGAAGAAGAGGAAGCCCGTGAAGGCCGCGAAGACGAGATGGCTGATGATGAAGGGGTTCTGGAGACGATTGGTGACGATGTTTTCCTTCTTGATCAGCTTCGCAACGTCGTAGAAGGGCTGGAGGATGGGCGGCCCGATCCGCCTCTGCATGCGGGCGGTGAGCTTGCGGTCGATCCCGTCAAGGAGCCCGCCGAGAAAGGGAGCAAGGATAAGGTAGAGAACCCCGAAGAGGATCTGTTTCATAGGAGTGTCGCCCCCACGACGAAGAGGACCAGGGCGCTGCCCACGATGATCCCGGCGGAGAGAAGCCTTCGCTCTCCGAAGAGGCTCTCCAAGTAGAAGTTGCGCAGGGACAGGGCGGTCGAACGGGCGGTCGAGCTCTTGAAGACGAGATCGTCGCTCGTGTCGCGCCCCGCCATGTAGGCCCGACCGACCTTCGTGCGGCTCCTGCGCGGGACGAAGAGGAGAAAGAAGGGAATGAGGATCATCATCCCCATCATGACCGTGGAGAGGATGAGGTCGCTGCGCTCCATCACCCGCGAATAGCCGTAGAGGGAGTCGACGAAGGGCTCCACGAGGTGGCGGGAGATCAGGGCGAAGCCGATCACCGTGAGGAAGGTGAGCACCGTGAGCGACCCCATGGAGACCCACTCGTCGCGGCTGATGCGCTTGTCCTCGGGTTGTTCCTGCCAGCGGGAGCGATTGACCGAGATGAGCTTGCCCATCCACTTTCCCCAGAAGAAGATCGTCGCCGCGCTTCCATAGGCGAGGAAGAAGATGATGATCGGCCCGATCCAGGTCTTCAGGTCGATGAAGGCCTCCAGGGCGGCCCACTTGCTGATAAGCATCCCGAAGGGGGCGATGAACATTCCGCAGATCCCGATCACGATCATGAGGGCGATCCCCGGGAAGCGCACGATGAGGTTGTCCATCTCCTCGATATCGAAGGTGTGAACCTTGTAGCCGACCACGCCGACCCCGAGGAAGAGTAGTGACTTGGCGACGGCATGAAAGAGGATGATGAACAGGGCGACCCACACGGTCTGGTAGTTGCCGATCCCCGCGCAGGCGACGATGAGCCCGAGATTCGCGATCGTCGAGTAGGCGAGCATCCGCTTCGCGTTCGTCTGGGAGATGGCGAGCAGGGAGGTGACGAAGAAGGTGAAGCCTCCCACCAGACTCACGGCGTAGCCGAGGACCGTTCCATTGAGGAGGGGCGCCATTCGGAGGATCAGGTAGACCCCGGCCTTCACCATGGTGCTCGAGTGAAGGAGCGCCGAGACCGGGGTTGGGGCGACCATGGCGCCGAGAAGCCACTTGGAGAAAGGGAGCTGGGCCGACTTCGTAAATCCGGCGATCGAGAGCAGAGCGACCGGGATGAGCACGACGGCCTTCGATGTCGTGAGCAGGCTGGTGAGGTCCTGGGCGCCGCCGGTCGCCTTGAGGTAGATGATCGCCCCCATGAAGGCGATTCCGCCCACTAGGTTGATGACGAGGGCGAGAAGCGAGTTCTTGCGCGCCTCGGCGGTGTCGGTGTAGCCGATGAGCAGGAACGAGCAGAGGGTCGTTATCTCCCAGAAGAAGTAGAGCCATGAAAGGTCGTTCGAGAAGACCAGCCCGAACATCGCAGCGAGGAAGATGAACTCGAGGAAGAAGAAGAGCCGCCTGCGGTCCGGGACCTCGGGATGGTAGTAGTGGTAGGAGCGCATGTAGCCGGCGGAATAGAGGGCAATGAGCCCTCCCACGATGCCTGCCACCAGGGTCATGAGCACCGAGAGCTGATCCACCAGGAAGATGCTCTGCGGCGGGGGTGCCCCGCGTCCGACCAGCTCCGAGACGGGCATGAGAGCGAGCTGCACGACAACAAGCCCGAAGCCAAGGTAGCTCTTCCACCTGAGCGTGATATAGACGAGGAAGGCGGCAATCAGGAGCTCTATGAGCGTGAAAAGGCCGCCGACAAGCTCGCTTCCGGCAAACGAGAGGAGATCCGGCTTGTGCCCGTAGGCCGCCACCAAGAGAACGATGCTTCCGGCGATCACCAGCACCGAGGAGACTCGAATAACCACGTCTCGAACCGGTTTGCTCTTGATCGCAAGCAGAACTAGAGCGGCAGCGATGGGCACGCCAAGGAGGCAAACTATAATTATAAGCATGGTATGAGATGAGTATAGCCAGACCGTCTATTTTTGTCAAATATCACCGGAATCTCTATTCCTGACAATTTTACACCGCTTTGGTCGTGAGCTCGGCGACGAACGCAAGGCGTGGCGAGAATCGCGATTTTCCTGATGGCGGATTCGATCGAAGGGGCATATAATCGGGGTAAGAGCAGACAGCTAACGTCTTGAGACAGCGATCAATCCTCATGGAGTGAAGTGCATGTCTCCCTCCTTCCTGCCCGCGATCGCCGTGTGCGGTCCGGTCATAGGTGCGTTTCTGCTTCCCCTCCTCGGCCGCCTGTCGGCTGGCCTTCGGAACCTTTTTTCGCTCCTGCTCGTCGCGATCTCCCTGGCCTGCTCGATCGCCCTCATCCCCGGGGCGGTCGCCGGGCGGGTGGTCACCTTCGAGATCCTCCTGCCCTGGGGCGCAAGCTTCGTTCTCGCCGCCGATGCCCTTGCTGTGCTCATGGCCCTCATCTCCTCGGGCGTCGGAGCGATCATCGTGATCTACTCCTTCGACTACATCCGGCGCTACGAGCACCAGAACGAGTACTACACGATGGTCGCCCTCTTCCTGGGCGCGATGATGGGGCTGGTCTATTCGCGGAGCCTGCTCTACCTCTATCTTTTTTGGGAGCTCACCGCGATCTCGAGCTGGCGGCTGATCGGCTTCTACCGCTCGCCGCGCGACCTGATCCGCGCCGACAAGGCCTTCCTCGTGACCTTCTTCGGGGCCACCCTCCTGCTTGTCGCGATCGTCGGGATCTATGGCACCTACGGCACCTTCGATCTTGCCGCCCTCAGGGGCAAGCCGCTCGCCTTTTGGCTCGCGCCCCTCCTCCTTGTCGGGATACTCTCGAAGTCGGCGACCCTTCCCTTTCACACCTGGCTGCCTGATGCCGGCGTCGCTCCCTCACCGGTCACGGCCCTCCTGCACGCAGCCGTACTCGTCAAGATCGGGCTCTACGTCTTCGCCCGCCTGTTCCTCGTCACCTTCGTGGTCGACCCCCTCTGGAGCCACCTTCTCCTCGCCATCGCCGCCTCGAGCGCCATCGTCGCCGCGGGGGCGGCTCTCGTGGAAACCGATCTGAAGCGGATCATCGCCTACTCGACCGTGAGCCAGATCGCCTTCATCTTCTTGGGGCTGGCCTCCGGAAGTGCCATGGGAATCGCGGGGGGGCTCCTCTACCTCCTCGCCCACGGCCTCGCGAAGGGCGGGCTCTTTCTTTCGGCGGGGGTCATCGAGCAGGCGACTCACACGCGGGACGTCACCCGCCTCGGCGGTCTCATCCGGACGATGCCGGTGACCGCGGTCGCCTTCCTCGCCTGCGCCTTCTCGATCATGGGAATACCCCCCTTTCTCGGCTTCTACAGCAAGTACCTCGTCATCGCGGGTGCCCTCGAAAGCGGGCAGGGACTTCTCGCGGGGCTCTTTCTCTTCGGGGCCCTCCTGACGATCCTCTATCTTTTTCGGCTTTTCGCCCTGGTCTTCCTCGGCGAGCCGCGGGGAGCCTTGGCCCGAGAGGGGTCGCCCCTCATGATCGCCGCCGTCTGCCTCCTCGCCGTCCTCTCCCTCGGGGGTGGGCTCCTCGCGCAGTATCCCGCTCATCTCGTTGCCGCGATCGGGCTTGAAGTGCACGGGGTCGGACCATGAGGGGATTGGAGCTGATTCTTCCGATCTTCTTTCCCCTCGGCGCCTCGCTTCTGTGTCTGCTTTTTCCCAAGGAGAGCTCGAGCGGGAGCGGGATCGTCGCCCTCGTGGTCTCGACTGTGAACCTCGCCGTGGCGGTGGTCGATTTTCCCCTGCGGAGCTCGTTGTATCTGCCCTGGTTCGAGCCCGGCTTCACCTTCGCGGTGAAGCTCACCGCGTTCAGCGCCTTCCTTCTCGTGGCCGTCGCCGGCTTTGGTTTTCTCGTGACCCTCTACTCCACCCTCTTTCTCAAGGGGCAGCGGGCTGCCAACCGCTTCTTCTTCTATGCGCTCGTGACGGTGGGGCTCGCCAACGGGGTGCTTCTCTCCGACGACCTCGTCCTTCTCCTCATCTTTTGGGAGGGCCTTCTCCTCACCACCTTCGGGATGATCGTGACTGGACGGGCGGCCGCCTTTCCGACCGCGATCAAGTCCTTCGTCATCGTCGCGTCAAGCGATCTCTGCTTGATGGCGGGAATCATCCTCGCCGGAGCCCAGGCGCACACCTTCCGAATCTCGGCGATCCATCTTCCGGCGAGCGGCCCGGCCGCCCTGGCCTTCGTCCTGCTGCTCATCGGGGCGCTCGGCAAGGCCGGCTCCATGCCCTTCCACAGCTGGATCCCGGACGCCGCGGTGGACGCTCCGCTTCCCTTCATGGCCCTCCTGCCGGCCTCCCTGGAGAAGCTCCTCGGGATCTATCTCCTCGCGCGCATCACCCTCGACCTCTTTGCGATCGAGCCGAGCTCGTGGCTCTCGACGCTCATGATGGTGGTGGGTGCGGCTACCATCCTGCTCGCGGTCATGATGGCCCTCGCCCAGAAGAGCTACAAACGCCTTCTCGCCTACCACGCGATCAGTCAGGTCGGGTACATGGTGCTCGGCGTGGGCACCGCCCTTCCGGTGGGCATCGTCGGGGGGCTCTTTCACATGATCAACCACGCGATCTACAAGTCGGGCCTCTTCCTCTCTGCGGGCTCGGTGGAGCGTCAGGCGAGAACGACCGAGCTCTCTGAGCTTGGAGGTCTCGCCCGCCGAATGCCGATCACCTTCGCGCTCTTCATCGTGGTTGCCGCCTCCATCTCGGGGGTGCCCCCCTTCAACGGCTTTTTCTCAAAGGAGCTCGTCTACGAGGCAGCCCTCGATCGGGGATGGCCCTTCTACGCGGCGGCTCTCCTCGGGACCTTCCTCACGGCAGCCTCCTTTCTCAAACTCGGCCATGCGGTCTACCTCGGCGGCCCGCGAAGGCGCCGCCACCGGCTGCCCGGCCTCGACGACCCGCAGCCCGCTGAGCTGCAGGGGGGCGGTTCAGGGGCGCCGACCGCAGCCGATTCGGCGCAGGGAGCGGCGGGGGGGCCGGGCGACGCGGGCACGCGAGATCTCGCTGCGGTCCGCGAGGCCCCCTGGCAGCTTCTCGTTCCCCTGGCCGTTCTCGCCGGGGCCTGCATCCTCTTTGGGCTCGACAACTCGCTCCCGCTCCGCAAGCTCATCGAGCCGATCTTGGGAGCCCGCCTGGGCTCGCAGAGCTTCGCCGGCCTTCCGCGGAGCCTTCCGCTTGCGCTCGCGACGGTCGCGGTGCTCCTCGCCGCCCTAGCCAACCACCTCTACGGGGTGCGCAGGAGCGGATCCGGGGCCGGCGCGGCGGACCATATCCTCCACGCGCCCCTGCTCGGGCGCCTCTATGCGGTCGCTCTTGCGGGGCGGCTCGATCCCTATTGGCTGGGGCGGATCGCCGTCCGCTCTCTCGCCCGGGGGCTCCGGGGGATCGACCGCGGGGTGGACTGGATCTACGAGCGGCTTGTCGTCGGGGCGAAGAGCGCCATCGGCGGGTTGGTTTCGCGGGCGCAGTCGGGCAGCTACCGACTCTATCTGCTTTGGATGGTGATCGCCGCGATCCTGCTCGTCGCGGCGGTCGTGAGGTAGGAGATGGCCTACGCTTTCTTGATCCTTCCCTTCTTTGCCCTGCTCCTCGCCAACCTCGCGCCGCGAAGGCTGCGCGCTCCGCTCGCATTCGTCCTGTCGCTCGTCCTCTTTCTTGCCCAGGGCGCGACGGCCCTCGTCGCGCTGCTGTCGCCGGGGGCGCTGCCGCCCGACGCCGGGATGGAGGCCCTCTTCGGCTTCCACCTCCGCCTCGATCTCTGGAGCCTTGTGGCGATTCTCTCGGCCGGGGTAGTCGGCGCCGGGGTGCTTCCCATCGGATGGTCCGCGCTGCGCGACGAGGGCCGCCGCCTCACCTTCGCGAGCCTGCTCCTGGTCAACCTCATCGGGATCAACGGGGTAGCCCTCGCCTCCGATCTCTTTTCTCTCTACGTGTTCATCGAGGTAGTGTCCGTGTCGACCTATGTCCTCATCGCCATGGGCGCTGAGGCGGAGGCGATCGAGGGGGCTTTCAAGTACCTCGTGCTTTCGGGGGTTGCCACGCTCCTCCTCCTCTCGGGAATAGCCCTGTTGATCTTGAGCGAGGGCGACCTGTCCTTTGCGAGCCTCGCGCGCGCGGTGGAGCAGGGCGGCACCGTCGGACGGCTCGCCGTCATCCTGTTCGCCGCCGGGCTCCTCACAAAGGGAGGCTTCGTTCCCTTCCACTGGTGGGTGCCCGACGCCTACACGGGGGCTCCCACTGCGGTAGGCGCGCTCATGGCCGGCATCGCCACCAAGGCCTCGGGGACCTTCGGGATCGTGCGGGTCGCCCTCGCGCTCTCGTCTGGGGGGCAAACCGTGCGCGAGGCGATCCTCGCGGTGGGAATCCTCTCGATTCTGGTCGGGGCCTTCGCCGGTCTCGCGCAGCGCGACGCGAAGCGCATGCTCGCCTACTCCAGCGTGAGCCAGGTCGGCTACATCGTAGCGGGGCTCGCAACGGGGAGCGTGCTTGGGCTGCTCGGGGCGGCCCTGCACTTCTTTGCCCATGCCGTGTCGACCTCGCAGCTTTTCGGCAATGTGGCCTCCGTGGAGCGGGCGAGCGGCTCGAGCGCGATGGATCGAAGCGGGGGGATCGGAAAAGGGATGCCGATTACCTCCGGAACCTCGATTCTCGCCTCGCTCTCGATCGCGGGGTTTCCCCCCCTGTCCGGCTTCTGGAGCAAGCTTCTCGTGGTGGTGGCGCTCTGGCAAACGGGCCACCAGGGCTATGCGGTTACGGCGGTGATGGCGAGCCTTCTCACCCTCGCCTACCTCATCGGATGGCAGCGGCGCACCTTCTGGGCGAAGCCCGATCCCTCGGCTCGACCCGTCGTCGAGGAGGGTTTGGGGCTGCTCCTTCCGGTGATCGCCCTTGCGGTGATCAACGTGGGGGTCGGACTCGGCTCGCCCCTCATCATCGGACTGTTTGTGAGGTAGGGCATGGCGCTGACCGTGGTTGTGCTTTCGGTGATGGTGGCGGCCGCGCTGTGGAGCGTCGTCACGCTCACGATGCTACGCGCTGCGATCGGGCTCGCCTTGGTGAGCGTCCTGCTCGCGGTGGTTCTCTTCAGCCTCGGCGCGACCCTGGCGGGCGTCTTCGAGCTCTCCATCGGCGCCGGGCTCATCCCGGTCCTCTTCGTGAGCGTCGTGAGCCTCACGCGGCGGCAGCAGCAGGAGGAGCACGCGCTCGTGCGCAGGATCCATCTCAGGGCCTTCTGGCCGCTTCCGCTCCTCCTCCTCGCAGTCGGGATCGCCTTGAGCTTCCTACCTCCGACCATAGTCGCGGCACCTGCCGGCCCGGGAGGGGAGAGCCGGACGATCTTCTGGGTGGCTCGGCGCCTCGATCTCTTCGGCCAGGTTCTCATCGTGATCGCGGGGGCGCTCGGGATCGTGGTACTATTTAGGGAGGGGCGAAAATGAGCGGCGGAGGCGAGATCTTCTTCTTGTTGGCCGTCTTCGTCATCCTGCTCACGATCGAGGGGCTCTACTGCCTTATCCTTTCCTTCAACCTGCTGCGGGTGCTGCTCGGGCTTGAGCTTCTCACCAAGGGGGTGACGCTTGCGATCGCAGCGGCCGGTTTCGCAACCGGGCGCATCGCGTTTGTCCAGCCGCTCATCATCACCGTGATCATCATCGAGACGGTCGTCGTTGCGGTCGCCTCCGGCCTCATCGTCGCGATCGCGCGGCGCCACGATTCCCTGAGCGTGCGCACGACGCGAAGGTTGAAGGGGTAGAAGGGTGACCGTGATGCTTCTCTCTCCGCTTGCGGCCTTCGCCGCAATCTTCGCGATCGTGGCGCTCCTGTCGTTCCTCCTGTCGCGCTTCGGTTTCCGGCGGCGGGGGGTGGCCGGATCCTTGCGGGAGCCCTACACCGGGGGCGAGCGGGTCGCTCGTAGCCAGTTTCCGCCGGAGTACTCCCAGTTTTTCCCCTTCGCCTTTGCCTTCATCATCCTTCACGTCGCCGTTCTCACGGTGGCGACGATTCCCTCCCTCGATGCAGGAACCGCGGCGGTGGCCGGGCTCTACCTGGCGGGGGCCGTGCTCGGTTTCATCGTGCTGGTACGGAGGTAGCCCGAGATGAGTCCCGTCCAAAGGATCGCCCGCTGGGCGCGGCGAAAATCGCCCTGGATCCTCCATTTCAACACCGGGGCGTGCAACGCCTGCGACATCGAGATCATCGCAACCCTCACCCCGCGCTTCGATCTGGAGCGCTTCGGGGTGCAGCTGAAGGGAACCCCACGGCACGCCGACATCCTGGTCTGCTCCGGACCGGTGACGCTTCAGATCCGCGATCGGCTCCTGCGCATCTACCAGCAGATGCCCGAGCCCAAGCTCGTCGTTGCGGTGGGCAGCTGCGCCACGTCGGGGGGAGTCTTTCATGGGCTCTACAACGTGGAGGGCGGCATCGACCAGGTCATCCCGGTCGACGCCTACATTCCCGGCTGCCCCGCGAGCCCGAAGGCGATTATCGACGGGGTGGCGAAGCTTCTCGCCGCCTGGGGGGGAGCGCCATGAGCGAAGCCGAGGAGATCCGAGCGGCGATCGAAGCGCGTTTCGAGGCGCTGCGCGGCGCCCTCCGCATTCAGCGGGAGCGGCGCCTGTGGCTGGAGGTGGGCTATCCGGAGTTCCGGCCCGTGTTCGACTTCGTGGCTGGAGACCTCGGCTTCGGCCAGCTCGCCACGATCAGCGGAACGGACGAGGGGAGCGATCTCGGCTTCATCTACCACCTCGCCCGCGAAAGCGGGACGGTCTTGAGCCTCATGACGCGAGCGGCAAAGGGCGAAGCGGTCGCCTCGGTGGGGGACCGCTTCCCCGGGGCCCTGATCTACGAAAGGGAGCTCGTCGACCTCTTCGGCGCGCAGATCACGGGTCTTCCGGAGGGACCGCGCTATCCCCTTCCGGACGATTGGCCTCCCAGCGAGCATCCGCTCCTGAAGAGCTGGCAGCCTCGCGGCGCGGCGGCTCCCGCAAGCGAGGGGGCTGGGGCTGGAGGCCCCGATGCTTCCGAGGGCACAGACGAGGAGGCAGGCGATGCGTAGAGTGACCATACCGATCGGGCCGCAGCACCCCGCTCTCAAGGAGCCCGAAAGCTTCAGCGTCGCCCTTCGCGGTGAGAAGATCGAGGCTATCCAACTGCGGATCGGCTACAATCACCGCGGGATCGAGAAGGGATGCGAGCAGCGAAGCTACGTCCAGGATGTCTACCTTGTCGAGAGGGTCTGCGGGATCTGCTCCCACAGCCACTCCACCGCCTTCGTGCAGGCGGTCGAGGAGATCGCGGGGATAGAGATCCCCAAGCGGGCCCGCTACATCCGCACGATCATCGGCGAACTGGAGCGCATCCACAGCCACCTGCTCTGGCTGGGAGTGGCGGGCCACGAGATCGGCTTCGATACCCTGCTCATGTACTCCTGGCGGGACCGGGAGAAGGTGATGGATCTCTTCGCCCTGATAACGGGAAATCGAGTCAACTACGGGATGAACGCCATCGGCGGGGCGCGGCGCGACATCACCGCCGAGCAGGTGCCTGAGATTCGGAAGGTAATCGGCCTCCTCGAGGAGGAGACCAAGCGCTACATCGAGCTCGCGAGGGAGGAGCTCACCCTCGTGAAGCGCCTTTCGGGGGTGGGGGTGCTCTCCAAGGCGGATGCCCTCGCTCTCGGGGCGGTCGGGCCGACCGCGCGGGCCTCCGGCGTGGCGCGGGACGTCCGAAAGGATGACCCCTATGCGGCCTACGGGGAGCTGCCCTTCCGAGTCGTCACCGACGATCACTGCGACGTCTATGGCCGCACTCTCGTGCGGCTCGGAGAGCTCGAGGAGTCCTACCGTCTCGTGCGCGCCGCGGTGGAAAACCTTCCCGAGGGGCCGATTGCGGTGAAGGCTCCCCGCAGGATCCCGCCTGGAGAGGCCGTGAGCCGCTACGAGGCCCCCCGCGGCGAGGATCTGCACTACGTTCGCTCGAAGGGAGAAGAACGGCCCGACCGCGTCAAGATTCGCGCGCCCACCCTCGCGAACACGCAGTCGATCGCGAAGATGCTCGAGGATCGCTACCTCGCGGACCTTCCGATAGTGGTCGCGGCCATCGATCCCTGCTTCTCCTGCACCGATCGAACCGTCGTGACGCGCGGGGCCGCTCGCGGCGAGCGCTTGCGCTGGGAGGAGCTCCAGCGCTTCGGAATCGAGTGGTACAAGGAACGGGGGATTGATTTCTCGAGGGTCGTCATGAGGTGGTAGCAGGATGGGAGCCGCAGCCTTCGCCATCGTCGTCTTTCCCGGTCTGCTCTTCCTGGGGGCGCTCGCGCTCGCCGGGGAGTGGGTGGACCGCAAGCTCTATGCGCGCCTGCAGAACCGGATAGGCCCTCCCTGGTTCCATCCGCTCGCCGATCTCCTGAAGCTCTTCAGCAAGGAGAGCGTCGTGCCCGAGGCGGCCGATCGCCCTCTGTTCTCCCTCGCCCCCCTCTTCGCCCTCGCAAGCGCGGCCACGGCCTTTCTCTCGATACCCCTCTTCGGCCTGAGGGGGGTCTATTCGGTTCGCGGCGATCTCATCGTGGTGCTCTACCTTCTCATGATACCGACGCTCACCCTCTTTCTCGGCGGGTGGTACTCGCGCTCGCTCTTCTCGACCCTCGGAGCGATGCGCGCCCTCACGCAGCTTTTCGCCTACGAGGTGCCCCTCTTCGCGAGCGTTCTCGCTCCGGCCCTGCTTGCCGGAAGCTGGACCCTCTCCGAGATCACCGCCTTCTATGCCGCGCACCGCTGGTGGTGGGCGGTCAATCTTCCGGGCTTCGCCGTGGCCCTTGTCGCGCTCCTCGGCAAGCTCGAGCGCACTCCCTTCGACATTCCCGAGGCGGAGACCGAGATCGTCGCAGGTTGTCTCACCGAGTATAGCGGGCGCTTCCTCGGCTTCTATCGGCTCGCCATCGACATGGAGATGGTGGCGGGGGCCTCCCTCCTCGCAGCGCTCTTTCTGCCCTTCGGTCTCGCCCTTCCGCCGGTGCTCTCCTTCGCGCTCTACCTCGCAAAGCTCGTGCTCGTGATCGCGCTCCTCACCCTGCTTCGCACCCTCTTCGCCCGCCTTCGGATTGATCAGATGGTGAGCTTCTGCTTCCGCTACCTCGCTCCGGCGGCGTTCGCGCAGGTCCTCGTAAACCTTGCGCTCATGGGGGTGGTACGATGAAGAAAAAGCCCTTCGTCTGGCCGGGGAAGATCGTCGATCTGGTCATGACCTCGCTGTTTAGACGCCCGGCGACCGTCCGCTATCCCGCCGAGCCCCTGCCCATGCCCGAGCGCTTTCGGGGGATGCTCCTTTACTTCGCCTCCCAGTGCACCGGCTGCAAGCTGTGCATGCGCGACTGCCCGGCCGACGCCATCACCATTCGCAAGGTCGGCGAGCGGCGCTACGAGGCGGTGATCGATCGCGGGCGCTGCATCATGTGCGCCCAGTGCGTGGACGTCTGCCTGAAAAAGGCGCTCGCCATCTCCCCCAATGTCGAGCTCGCCCAGACCCGGCGCGATCTCCTGCGGGTGGTCTTCCCCGAGAAGCTTCTCGATCGCGGCGAGCCGAAAGCACCCCCTGTGGCGAGCAACTCCGCGGACGGTCCGGCGCGCGTGGGAGGCGAGGGGGGTGGATCGTGATCGGGCAGACCCTGTCACGCCTTCTGCGAAGGAGCCTTGCGCTGCGGTTGGCCGGCGCGCGGCGAGTCGTGGCTCTCGCCGTCGGCTCGCCGCTTCGCGGCGACGACGGGGTCGCAGGTCGGGCGGCCGAGCTTCTTCGGGGGGCGGCTCCCGGTAGGCTCACCGTGCTCGACGGGGCGACCGCTCCGGAGAATCTGACCGGCGTCATTCGCGAGCTTATGCCCTCCCACCTCGTCGTGATCGATGCGGTCGAGATGGGGAGGCGACCGGGGACGGTCGCGCTCGTGGCGCCGGAGGATCTCGCCGGGGAGGCGATTTCAACGCACCGCCTTCCGCTTCAGCTCACCTTGCGCTACCTCGCCCACGAGCTTTCCTGCGAGCTGATCGTGATCGGGATCCAGCCGGCCACGACGGCGCTCGGCGCCGCCATGAGCCCCGCGGTTGCCGCCGCCGCTTCCGGCACGGCGAGGCTCTTGCGGGAGCTTCTCGAGGCGCCTCTCGCCCGCACCGGGTGCTCGGGGCCCTAGCTGGTTGCTGACAAGCTCAAAGGTACCTGCCAAGCCGGCGTTTTCTCGAGCCAACCTGGGGCAAGAGGCTCAACCGAAAACGCCGTTTTGGCTGCGGATCAATCCCTATCTCAGCACCCTGTTAGCTGTAGGGGTTGGTCTCCTCGCGCATCTTGGCGTAGCGCGGTTTGAGGATGTCGTAGATGATCTTCAGCCGATCGTCGTAGTGGAGAAAGGCGGACTTCATCGCGTTCAGCGTGATCTTCTCCAGATCGCGAAGGGTGAGGTTGAAGTGCTGGACCGCGAGGGCCATCTCCTTGCTCATGGTCGTGTTGCTCATCAGGGTGTTGTCGGTGCACAGGAAGGCCCGAAAGTTGTTTCGAAAGTAGACCCCGAAGGGATGCTCGTCGAGCGAGGGAGCCGCCCCGGTCTGGATGTTCGAGGAGAGGCACATCTCCAGGGGGATGCGCTTGTCCCGGATGAAGTGCGCGAGGCTGCCCATCCGCTCGATGCGCGTTCCGTGCACGACCATGTCCTCGATGAGGCGGGTGGCGTGGCCGATGCGGTGGGCGCCGCAGATCTGGAT
>DAHVAK010000260.1 GCA_027314665.1 Spirochaetales bacterium | reverse complement strand
CTCGAAGGGGTCAACAAGCAGTTCCGCACCTACACGATGGTCTCCCAAATGACCTTCCAGCGGCTCGACGGGCTCTTCGCGGGGAGAGAGCTCTCGCGCATCGCGGTCGTCGGGCGCAAGGAGCCCGTCACGGTGTACGAGCCGATGAGCCACGAGGAGTACGAGCAGCGCGCACCCCTGTTTGAGACCTTCGGCGAGGGACTTCGTCAGTTCTACGCCGGCGATTTCCTGCGCGCCGCCGAGCGCTTCTCCGTCACCGCGGCGCAGGATCCGGCGGCGGCCGCCTATGAGGCGAAGTGCAAGGAACTCGCCTCCTTCCCGCCCAAGGAGTGGCGCGGGGTATGGGTGATGACGGAGAAGTAGCGCCGCGCGCGCTTTACAGGCGCCGCCGTGGCGTTTGCGGCGCCCTCGCGGAGGCGGCGCGCTCGGTCAATCGTCGAGTATGCGGTGCTCTCCTTGAAGGGAACGGATGCGGCTCGCATCCTGGGTGACCTCGACCGTTCCGAGATAGACCCCCTCCTCGGAGCGGACGGGGAAATAGTCGATCGTGACGAGCCTTTCGCCGAGGTTGATCCAGAAGGAGGCCCGCTCGCGGCTGCCGCTGCGAAAGCCCTGGAGAATCGTGTTGACCTTGTCCAGGCTCTTGGGGGGATGGCAGTTCTGCACCTTGCGTCCGATGTCCATCTTGGTTCGCGGGAAGATGCGCCCCGCCTTGGGCGAGTTGAAATAGACGACCCGGTCGTCCGCATCGACGAAGGAAACGTCGACCGTGACGGTGTCGAGGAGAGCCTCGATCGTGGGAATGTCCAGGGCCTTCAGGTTCATGTCAAACTCCTTTCGTTACGCTTGCGCGAGCCCGGAAGCGAAGTAGCCGAGCTTGTCGCACTCATCCTTGATCTCTCGCCAGTCCTCGGGAGAGAAGAGCTCCAGGGCGGCCGGATAGAGAATCTGACTCTCCTTGCGGCTGTGCAGGGCAAACTCCTCGGCTAGGCGAATCGCAAGGGGCTCCACCCGCTCGACGAGACGCTTGATCGACTCCCGTTCGCCGAGAGCCTGCTCGAGCGCCTTCTTCACCTCGCGCATCTCGGTGTGCTCCTGCCACATGATCGCGGGAGGCTGCTCGATCCCGTAGCGTTCGAGCATCGGGAAGAGGGTGTTCTCCTGTCGGACGTTGTGGTTCTCCGCGGCGAGAAGCAGCTCGACGCATCGCTCCATCTCCGCGATCTCGCCGGAGGCGGAAGCAACGCTCGCCTTGGATCGTGACCGCCCTATCGCCGTGCGCAGCCTATCGAGGGCTTCGAAGATCGCAGCATGATCGAGCTCGAACTGCGTGATGGGATGCCCCTGCGGCAGGTCAAAGCGAAGCCTCTCGGCCGCCTCGCGAAAGAGCTCGAGGTGCACCTCACACGCCGACGCGAGATCTTCGATCGTGAACCCTTCGCCGGCGAGCTCCTGCTCGGCCTGGGCGATCATCGTGGGGCTCGCGTGCGAGAGCAGGTGCTTGACGGCCTGTCGTCTTTCCGGCGTGAGGCCGGCCGCATCCCCCTCCCCCCGCACCTCGCGCAGGACGCGCTTCAGCCGCTCCATCGCCTCGCGCTGCGTTGCCTCCGCGTCTCCAATCTCTTCCCTCATTGCTCCTCCCCGGCTTCAAACGAAGTCCGAAATCTTCTTCGCCCGGAAATACTCGAGAATCTCCGCGTTGACCTTGGCGAGCAGCCCCCCGAACATGCAGCGCTCGAAGGGGCAGGCGCCGCGATGCAGCGGGCAGGGGCCCTCGCTGAGCTTGCCCTCGATGGCCTCGTAGACCTCGAGGAAGGAGATCTCCTCGCTCGGGCGCTTCAGGGCGAATCCCCCGTGCGGGCCCCGCACCGAGCGGAGCACACCCGCCTTTACGAGCCGCTGCAGCACTTTGGCGATGTGGTTCTCCGAGGCGCCCGAGCTCTCCGCGATCTGCCTCGCCGAGAAGTAGTCGCCTGGCGCCCGCGCGATGAAGGCCACGCCGTGCAAGGCGATCGAGGCGGCTTCCGAAAGCTGAATCAACTGTGCCATATCTCGCTAATAAAAGTATTGTAATACCGAATTACGTAAATGTCAAGCGCGGGCGGCGCCGATCACGCCGGGCGACAAAGCGGAGAATCGCTCCGCCCCATCGGGGCGATCCCCGCCTCGACGAGGGTGAGCCCCTCGTCCTCGACGACGATCCAGATCCCGAGGCTGCAGACGTGATCGGCAACTCGTTGGAGGGGGGCGCCGAGAGCTCGCGCAGCAGCGCATCCTTATCCGCAGAATAGAGTTGGATGACCGTGTGCGAACAGCCCGCCTTCCTGGCGATCTGCCGCACGGTCACCGGTTTGCATTCGCCGGCGGAGAACTGCCGTCGCGCTGCCCGAAGGATGGCCTTTCGGATTTCCTCGCCGCGCCTCGGTGGGTGCTGTCGAGGCTCACCGAAGGAAGGATCCTCTCCTATCGGGGCAACGTGGCGCCGGGAACGAGCAAGGGAGATTTCGCGAGAAGCTCTCCTATCGCCTTCGATAGGCGGACGATCCCGGTCTCGATGCGCCCAAGATCGGAGTTCGAGAAATTGAGCCGCAGGGTGGTCGAGCCTCCGCCGTCCACATAGAAGGGGGCGCCGGGTACGAAGGCCACCCTCTCCTTGATCGCCCGCTCGAAGAGCTCCATTGCGTCGAGCTGCCGCGGCAGGGTGAGCCAGAGAAACATCCCGCCCTCGGGTTGGGTCCAGGTCACCTCGGGGGGGCAGTGCAGCTCGAGCATGCGGACCATGGCATCGCGCTGGGCGCCGTAGGCGGAGCGAATCCGAGCGATGTGCGTCTCGAGGTCGTTGTCGCAGAGGTACTGGTAGAGCACCCACTGTGAGAAGTAGTTCGAATGGAGATCGCTTCCCTGCTTCGCGGTCACGAGGCGCTCCATGATCGCTTCGGGGGCGCAGATCCAGCCGAGGCGGATCCCCGGGGCAACGATCTTCGAGTAGGAGCCGAGGAGCACCGCCCTGCCCCCAAGCGAACCGGAAAGCATCGGAAGATCCTCGCCGAGAAACCGAATCTCGCCGTAGGGATCGTCCTCGACCGTCACGGCCTTCGACTCCGTAAGGAGGGCGGCGACCGCCGCACGCTTCTCCCGCGAGTAGCTTATGCCGGAGGGGTTTTGGAAATTGGGCACGGCGTAGAAGAGCTTCGGCTCCTGCCCGCCCGGGCGAAGCTCTTCGGCGAGGCTCCGGAGATCCGGCCCGTCCTCCTCGAGGCGCACGGAGCGGAACTCCGGCTCGTACAGCGAGAAGGCCTGGATCGCCCCAAGGTAGGCCGGTCGCTCGAGGAGGACGCGATCCCCCGGATCGAGAAAGATCTTGCCCAAGAGATCGAGCCCCTGCTGGGAGCCGTTGGTGATGAGGATATCCGAGGCCCGGACCGCGAGCCCCTTGCGCTCGCGGTAGCGCTTGGCAATGTGCTCGCGCAGCGGGGCAAAACCTTCGGTCGTGCTGTACTGAAGGACGCGCTCGCCCTCGGTGGAGAGGACCTTCGCCGCCGCAGAAGCGAACTCGGCGACCGGAAACAGCCTCGGATTGGGAAGCCCGCCGGCGAAGGAGATGACGTCCGGCTCGTCGGTCACCTTGAGGATCTCCCGAATGAAGGAGCGCTTGATCGCGCGGGTGCGCGCGGCAAAGTTGTACTGCTCCATGACGCCTGCCCCCTTGGTCGTCGCCTCGGAAGAACTCTACGCCGCGGGCGGCGAAGTTGCAAGGCGAGCCCCGCTACGGCTGGAGGATCGGATCCGCCGACGCACGCCGAAAAGCCTTCGGCGGGTGTACAATCGGCGCAAACGGGGGGTACCATGAAAAAAACCCGATGCGCTTTCTTCGTGCGGGCGGTGCCCGTCGCCGCCCTCCTCGCGCTCCTTGCGGGATGCGTCACCTCCTACTCCGCCACCGAGCCCCTCTCGGCGACCGAAGCGCTCGTCGTGGGGCAGGTCCGCCTCGTAGCGACCGGCTTTCCGGGAGCAATGGGGGCAAACGGGGTCTACGCGCAGGAGATCCTCGTGACGCTGCGCAACCTCGAAACCGGGCGCGTCTACGAGGTTCGCTCGGCGGGAGCCGCCGGCCTGTTCTCTCTCGCATCGCCCTCGCCCGGGCGCTATGCCCTTTTAGGCTTCGACGCCCGCCTTCCCGCCGGATGGGGCACCTCCCAGCTCCTGCGCTACCGCCCTGCGAGGCCGATCGCCTTCGTCGTGCGGGAGGGAGTAGTGAACAACCTCGGCTTGGTGGTTTGGCACGTCGATCACGCAAGCGGTCGAGACTGGGAGGTTGCCGGCTACGGCTACGCAAACGTGAGAGAGAGCTTCCGCGCCCAGTTTGCGCGCTCGGCGTGGGTCCGCTTCCGGTGGGAGTCTCGCGAGATCGAGCGGTAGCGGCGGGCGCCGAGAGAACGCGAGTGCTTCGGGGTGCACCGGTTTGCGCTCGCCGCCCGCGTTAGCAGCGTGCTGACAAACTCAAAGGCACCTGCCAAAACGACGTTTTCTCGAGCCAATCTGGGGCAAGAGGATAGAGAAGAAGTCGTTTTGGCAGCGGATCGATCACGTTGTCAGCACCCTGTTAGCTCATGTACCAGCCGCCGTTCACGTTGATGGTCTGCCCGGTGATGTAGCCGTTGCAGGCGAGCATCACCGCGACATCGGCAACCTCATCCACCGTGCCGAAGCGCCCGACGGGGACCTTCCCTGGTTTTGCCTTGGGGTTGCCTGCGAGCATCTCGGTCTCGATGAGGGCGGGGGCTATCGCGTTGACCGTGATCCCCTCCTGCGCGAGGATATTCGCGTAGGAGTGCGTCAGGCCCAAGATCCCGGCCTTCGAAGCGGCGTAGTGGGGACCGACGATTCCTCCCGTCTGCGCCGCCACCGAGGAGAGGTTGATGATCCTCCCCCACTTCCGCGCCCGCATCGCTTTGATGACCGCCTGAGTGACGAGGAAGATCGACTTGAGGTTCTTGTCGACGACCGCATCCCAATCCCGCTCGGTGATCCGCTCCAGGGCCTGGGGGCGCGTGATCCCCGCGTTGTTCACCAGGATGTCGATCGGGCCCAGGCGCGCCTGCACCTCCTCCACCATCCGCGTGACCTCAGGCCCGAGCGACACGTCCGCCTGGATCACCATCGCCCTGCGCCCGAGGCGGACGATCTCCCGGCGGGTCTCGTCCGCCTCCCGCTCGCGCGTGAGGAAGTTGACGGCGACATCCGCCCCCGCCCGCGCGAGCGCAATCGCGATCTCCCTGCCGATGCCTCGACTCCCGCCGGTGACGAGCGCCACGCGCCCCTTCAGGGCGGGCTGTATCTTCTTGGAGGTCGCGGCCATGAGTTTCCCTATCCTGCCCGACGGAACAGCACGCAGCTTGGGCTGGGGATCGCTATCTCGCTCTCGGTGGGAGAGAGCCTTCCGGTCTCCTGATCGACGCGGTAGGAGGCGACCGTGTCGCTCTCCTGGTTCGCCACGACGAGGAAGGCGCCCGTGGGATCGATCGCAAAGTTGCGCGGCGTCCTGCCGGTCGGCACGTGGCCGACCGCCCGGAGGGTTCCGGCGTGCTCCTCGATATAGAAGATCGTGATGCTGTCGTGGCCTCGATTCGAGGAGTAGAGGTAGCGCCCGGAGGGCAGGATGTGGAGGTCGGAGGCGAGGTTGGGTCCGCTCCAGCCCTCGGGGAGGGCTGAGACCGACTGGACCGCGCGGAGAGATCCGCTTGCATAGTCGTAGGAGAGCAGGGTGACGGTGGAATCGAGCTCGTTCACCACGTACGCGTAGCGCTCGTTGGGGTGAATGGCGAAATGGCGCGGTCCCGCTCCATCCGGCAGCCGGGCCCAGGGCACCCCGTTCAAAATCAGCTTCCCCGTCGCCGCGTCGAATTGGAAGACCATGATCTTGTCGATCCCGAGGTCGGCGACATACGCGAAGCGACTCCCCGGCCCCAGGGTTACCGAGTGGGCGTGCGGCCCCTCCTGTCGCTCCGGATGCGTGCCGGATCCGGCGTGCTGCACGACATCCATGAGCCGCCCGATCCTTCCATCCGCCTCCAGGGCGTGGACGCTCACGCTTCCGCTTCCGTAGTTCGCGGCAAGCAGGTAGCGCCCCGATCCGTCGACGCAGAGATGGCAGGGCCAGGTCCCCTCCGAGGGCTGCTGGTTGAGCGCGGTAAGGGCCCCGCTCTTCGCGTCGACGGCGAAGGCGCTCAGGGCCCCGCCCGCCTTTCCCTGGAACTCCGAAAGCTCGTTGACCGAATAGAGATACCTCCCCTTGGGGTCAAGAGCAAGGAAGGCCGGATTCTCGGCAGGGGCGGGCTCTCCGAAGAGCTCGAGACGTCCGGTATGCAGATCGAGCGTGGCCGAATAGATCCCGGCCGCGCCGCGCGCAGAGTATGTTCCTAGAAAGAATTGGAGTTTCCCTTTCTTGCGAGTCATCATGCTGCAGGCTGTCCTTTTGGTAGTGCAATGGCTCCGATCCTATCATAGACCGAGAATCTGTTGAAGGCGGGGCGAGCGAAGGCACGGACCGGCGCCGCGGTCCGTCGAAGGGGCACGCCCGCTTGACGCCGAAAAATGTGCGTGCGCCCGTCGCTTGAGCGTGGCATTATTGCACCATCCAGACAAGGAGGCTGTAGAGCATGACGTGGATAGATCGCGCGACGCGTCCGCTTGCTCAGCGGGGACGGTTCGCCCTCGGGCGCTTCCTCCTCGCTCTCGCGCTCCTTCTCCTCGGGATACTCCTGCCGGTCACCGGAATGGGAAGAGAGGAGGCTCGGGGGGTGCCGCCCGCCTCCGCTGGCGGTGCCGCTCTCTCGGCCTCCCGAGCAGGGTCCGGCTCCGCTCAAACGGCGGGAGAGCTTCCCCTCACCCGGGTCGTGCTCTTCACGAGCGGCCTCGGCTACTTCGAGCGGGAGGCTCGCATCAGCGGGAACAGGACCCTCGGCCTCGAGCTTCCGACCAAGGGAATCAATGACCTCCTTGCGAGCCTGATCGTACGGGACTCAGACGGCGGGAGGGTGACGAGCATCGCCTACCCCTCGCGCGATCCCCTCGCCCG
>DAHVAK010000256.1 GCA_027314665.1 Spirochaetales bacterium | reverse complement strand
ATCTCGGGGTGGCGCTGCAGGGAGGGCTCTTCCTCCCCAATGCAACCGTTTTCTTGAGCTCGACGCTGCAGTACTACGCGGAGCTCGATCTCTCGCTCAGCTTGTAGGTGTGGGCCGTGCCACTCTTTGGAGGAGATTGATGAAGATGCGATCAACGGTAGCGGCGCTCGCGCTTGTGCTTCTCGGAGTTCCGCTCTTCGCGCAGCAGACCGCGGTCATAAAGGAGCTCACCGGCAAGGTGCAGCTGAAGGCCCCCGGAGCGGAGTGGGTGAACGCCGCGCCGGGAGCGACGGTCGGTCGGGGAACGATCATCTCGACCGGGTTCAACTCGACGGCAGTCCTCGACCTCGGGACCTCGCAGATCCAGGTTCGCCCCCTAACCCGCATGCGCCTCGACGAGCTCCTGCGCAAGGCTAACAACGTCACCACCACGGTCTTTCTCACCGTGGGCGAGGTCCACGCGAGCGTCGAACGCCTCCCGAGCCTGACCCAGTCCTTCAAGCTCGAGAGCCCGGTCTCCACCGCGGCGGTTCGCGGGACCCAGTTCACCTTCGCCGGCAACTGGGTGCAGACCCAGGAGGGGATCGTCCGCTTTTCCAGCTCCTCCGGGCTCGGGCGCGACGTCAGCCGGGGCGAGGGCAGCGAGCTCTCCGGCTCCGACCTGCCGCTTGCCCCCGCCGACTTCCGGGCGGAGCGTGCGAACGTGAACCCCTTCACGGGCCCCTTCGGATTCGAGGTCACCGCGACCCCCGCGGCGACGAACTCCGGAACCATCGTGGTGACGGTCAACTAGGCCTTACGGGGAGAATCCATATGAAGACCTTCAAATTGCTCGCCGTAGCCCTCGCGGCGGCGCTCCTGCTGCTCTCCTGCTACGGCGTGTCGACCCAGACAACCGGAAAGCTCGAGTTCGCCCTCTCCTCGGGAGGCCGCTCGATAACGGCGGGCTCGAACCTCCTTCGCGTCTCCCTCGTATCGGTGAAGAGCGTCGGCGGGAATTGGCTGCTCCAGTCGCTCCACACCTTCCCCGGCGGCTCAGGCTACGCGCAGGGGAGCGTCGGGGGCACCCTCACCTTGAGCAACATTCCCGTAGGGAATTGGGCGGTGCTCGTCTCCGCGGGCACGACCGACGCAAGCGGCAACTTCGTCACGACCGACTACAACTGGCCCTACCCCGTGGTCTCGGTCGCGGCCGGGGTCGACAACCCCGTGAGCGTCACCCTCCAGCCCTCGCCGATTACGCCGACCTCGATCTTCGGCACGAACGCCCCCGGAGTCGTGAACGTAGGCGGGACGATCTACTCGGCAACCGGCGGCCAGCTCTACACGGTCTCGGGCACGACCGCCTCGGCGATCTCCGGTGTGACGGCCCCGGCCGGGGTGCACACCAACTCGCTCAGCTGGGGATGGGCGAACGGTCCGACGGGCGGGGTGGTACAGTCGGTCTTCATCAACACCACCCAGGGGATCTACTACTACAACGGGTCGCCGAGCGCGCTGTCGGACCTGGCGGCGTCCAATCCGATCTCGATCCTTCTGTCGGCGGCCTTCGAGGACAGCACCAGCAACCTGCAGCCCGTAATTCTCGAGGCGAACAGCGCCGGCTTTGGCGGCATCTACGTCAGCAGCACCCCCTACACCTCCTCAATGTGGGTCAACGTCAACCTGAGCAGTCAGGCCGGCATTAATCCCATCTACGATCTCACTACCACGCAGAATACCCAGACCTTCGGCGCCTCCTACGCCTACTTAGCCTCGAAGATCGGTGCCTTTCAGATCAGTTCGTCCATTGTCACGGCGGGCTCGGCAAACGCCGGCAACATGGCCAAGGCGAACTTCTTCACGGTCCCCGACGGCTCGGCGATCCTGTCCCTCAATGCCTTAGGAAACAGCAACGGCGGCGGGAACCTGTACATCGGATCGACGAGCGGCGGCTGGTCGGCCACGCTGACCGAGTCGAATACTGCACCGCAGACGAGCAGCCCGATAAGCGGTCAGACGAAGGTCGCCGCTACTCAGGGCGACAGCATCGTCAAGATCGCCTCCGCGAATGTCGGCAGCGTCGCACCCCTGTACTTGGTCGCCTTCCTGTCGCAATACGTGCTCTACCTCTACAATCCCCAGACCGCAAACGTGAAGACCTACCCCTTCTCCGCAGGCCTCCCGGGTGCGATCTCCGGGCTCGCATGGTCCGCGACGGGCCCGACCCTCTACATCTCCGGCCGGAGCGGCCCCACGGGCACGCCGGGCCTCGTGTCGCTCAGCGGGACCGCCCTTCCCTGACGCCAAAGGCCCCGGTGCGAAAGCAGGCCGCCGCCCTCGCGGCGGCTTCTTTGCGATAGAGGCGAATCGCTGCTCGCCGCCGGCGGGCTGTGCGAGCCAGGCCGGAAGGTGCACAGTCTTCGCGCGAGGGGGCGGAGGGGCGCGAAGCGGTCCGGCCCGGGGCCGGACGGAACCCCCGAAGCACCCGACCCTCGCCCGCGAGAGAGAGCCGAAGTCCTGGCCTGCCGCAAGGGAGTGACCTCCGCAGTGGGCGACTTCACTCTACACCGCGCTCGGTGGACAAGGAACAGCGGGCACATCGCGCTGGTTTCGGTGCCTGACCGCTCGGGGTGGAGCTCTTCGCGCGAAGGCGGCGGACCGAGAGCACCCGCGAGCGACGGGAGGTGACACTGACAACGATGGCGAGCAGGGCTGCGGAGCGCGGGTGCTTCGGCGCGCCAAAGCACGCTGCCTCTCGCCACCCGAGCGCGGAGGTCCGAAGCCCGCTGGGGCGAGGGACGCGCCCCTGCGGATAGACCTGCGTAACAGCGGTGCGTTGCAAGCATGTGCCGCTTCCTCTATACTCCTTGTCCAGACCCGCAGGCAGCATGGAATAACAGGAGGACGCAGCTATGGCAGAGAAGGTACGCTGGGGAGTGCTCGGCGTTGCAGGGATCGCGACCGGAAAGGTCATCCCCGCGATGCAGAAGGGAAAGCTCACCGAGGTGGCGGCGATCGCCTCGCGCGAGGCTCGTCGGGCTCGCGACGCGGCGCGCAAGCTTGGGATAGCGAAGAGCTACGGCTCCTACGAGGAGCTCCTTCGCGACCCCGAGATCGACGCGGTCTACATCCCCCTCCCCAATCACCTCCACGTGGCCTGGACGACGAAGGCAATCGAGGCCGGAAAGCACGTCCTGTGCGAGAAGCCCCTGTCGATCACGGTGCAGGACCTAAAGAAGCTCATCCGCGCTCGGGACAAGAGCGGGCTGAAGATCGGCGAGGCCTTCATGGTGCGCACCCATCCCCAGTGGATTCGGGCGAAGGAGATCGCCCACTCCACCTCCTTCGGCGAGCTTCGGGCGGCTCTCGGCTTCTTCAGCTACAACCTCACCGATCCGAAGAACATCCGCAACAAGAAGGAGCTCGGCGGCGGAGGGCTCTACGACATCGGGGTCTACCCCATCCACACCTCGCGCTTCGTGCTCGGCGCCGAGCCGCGGCGGGTCGCTGCGACCATCGAATGGGATCCCACCCTGAAGATCGACCGCCTCGCCTCGGTGATCCTCGAGTTTCCGCACGCTCAAGCGACCTTCATCTGCTCGACCCAGGCCGTTCCCTTCCAGCGAATGCACTTCTTCGGGACCAAGGCGCGCGTGGAGGTCGAGATCCCCTTCAACGCGCCCAACGACCGCAAGTGCCGGCTCTTCGTCGATTCAGGCGAGCTGACCGGTTCGGGAATCAAGACGATCGAGCTCGCGATCTGCGACCAGTACACGATCCAGGGCGACGCCTTCTCCAAGGCCATCCTCTCGGGCGGCGAGGTGCCCGTGCCCCTCGAGGATTCCCTCGCGAACGCCGCGGTCATTGAGGCGATCTTCCAGGCGGCGAAATCGGGCAAGTGGGAGAAGGTTCAGGGCTGAGCGGTGGGTGGGGCGGCGATGCCGCCGCCCCCGCGAGTCGAGGGCGTGCCGCAGCCGGGGAAGCGGCGTGCCAACCCGCCATGCCGAGCCGCGCCGGTGCGGGCGAGGCCTCGGGGCGGCACCGCCTACGGCTCGGCTTGCGCCTCGGGAGCCCCCAGGATCACCTCCTCGGTGGCGAGGGGCACGACCTTCGTGCCCGCGAAGACCCAGGGCTCTGCCTTCAGGGCAAGAACGCTCATGTCCTCGTCGGTCTCGCCGGTGCGCAGGATGAGCGAGCCAAAGAAGTCGTACACGAAGAAGCGCGCTCGGCAGGGGCCGTAGCCGGAGTCGAGCACCCGAGCGTCGACGATGACGCTGCGCCGGTCGCGGGTGATGGTGAACTGGATGGCCGTGCGAGCCCCGCTTCTGTAGGCGAAGCTCTCTCCGTCGTCAAAGCGATAGGTATAGCCGGCGACCCCCTCATACCTATCGCTCACGAAGATGTGCAGCTCGATCTGCGAAAGATCGCTCGCATTCGTCGTCCGCAGCCCGGCCTGCATCGGCACGATCGATCCCTCGCGGAGATAGATCGGGGTGGTCCGGCTCGCTTGGACCGCGCCAAGCTCGCGACCTCCCCGCAGCCAGCGGCGATCCCATACGCTGTACCAGCGGCAGTCGGGCAGGCGCAGCTTTCGATTGTTGAGGCTCGGGGAAAGAAGCGGCGCCTGCAGGATAGAGGATCCGACCATGAACTGGTCGGCCACCTTGTCGAAGCCCTCCTCCTGCGGAAACTCGTAAAACATGGGCCGCAGGAGCGGGCGCCCGAGCTCCTCTTGGTCGATGAAGAGGTTGTAAAGGTAGGGAAGGAGCTTGTAGCGCAGGGCGATGTAGTGACCGATGGTCGCCGTCACCCGTCGGTCGAAAGCCCAGGGTTCCTGGGGGCGCGCCTCTTTCGCGCTGTGGTTTCGGAGAAACGGGAAAAGGAAGGAGACCTTGTACCAGGCAACCGCGAGCGCGGCGTCCGC
>DAHVAK010000250.1 GCA_027314665.1 Spirochaetales bacterium | reverse complement strand
GGAAAGCCCGCCTGCCTTGCCCATGCATCTCATCCTCTCCATATAGGTTGAGCGTCAGATGGTTTGAGTATCGATCGATTGAGCGCTTCTGTCACGTCTGCGGAACGGAGGGTGATGGGGGCCTTTTTCTGGGGAGGGGGGCGCCCCTCGCGGGGCCCACCGCATCGGTGAAAGGCGGGGCCGGCCGCGCGCTTGGCGAGAGCGCGCGGCCGATTCTCTTCGCGGAGGCGCCCCGGCGGCGGGGCGCTGCGTCAGTCTCCCTCGCCGATCTTCGTGAAGTCGCTCGGGACGCCCAGCTTGCGTTTCCCGAGCTCGAGGTTCAGCAGGTAGAGCCCCTGGGTGCTGCCCCCGGCGAGGTCGATGGCCTGGAGAATCTCGGTCGCGTTCTTCTCCTCCTCGACCTGCTCGTCGACGTACCACTGGTCGAGGACCTGGGTGGCGTAGTCCCTCTCTTCGATCGCGAGGGCCATGATCTCGTGGATGCTCTTCGTGACGCCCTTCTCGTGCTCGAGGACACGCTGAAAGAGCTCCTTGACCGCAGTCTCCTTGAAGTCGGGTGAGGCGATCGCCTTCAGCTGGACCGTCGCTCCCTGATCCTGGAGATAGGTGAGGAACTTCATGGCGTGAAACATCTCCTCGTGATACTGGAGCATGAGCCAGTGCCCGACTCCCTTGAAGCCGGCCTCGCTCATCCGCGCCGACATTGCGAGGTAGAGGTAGGCCGAGTAGATCTCGCGATTGATCTGTTCGTTGATGCGGTCGCTCATCTTCTTTGAAATCATAGAGTCCTCCTTACTTCGCATTCGCTTCGATCGCGGCAAGAACCTTTGCCTTATCGATTTTCTTCGTGCAGAAGAACCAGTCCTCGCAGGTCACCCCGGCCTCTTTGCTCTCGACGCGCTCCTTTGCCACCCCGCAGGAGCCCGCAGTGGGAACGATGACATCGTCGCCCGGCTGCCAGTCGGCCGGGGTCGCCACGGAGAAGGCGTCGGCGGTCTTCAAGGCTGCGACGACCCGATAGAGCTCGTCGAAGTTGCGTCCGAGGCTCAAGGGGTAGTAGATGATCGCGCGGATGATCCCCTTCGGATCGATGACGAAGACCGCGCGTACGGCCTTGGTGGAGCTCTCTCCGGGCTGAATCATGCCGTACTTCCGCGCCACCTCCATGGTGATGTCCTCGATGAGGGGGAACTTCACCTCGACGTCGGCCATCCCGCGGAATTTGATCTTCTCCTTGATGGTCCGTAGCCAGGCGATGTGACTGTAGAGCCCGTCGACCGAAAGTCCGACCAGCTTGCAGCCGAGCCCAGCGAACTTCTTCTCGAGGCTGGCAAAGGTGATGAACTCGGTGGTGCACACCGGGGTGAAGTCGGCCGGATGGCTGAAAAGGATCACCCAGCTGCCGGCATACTGCTCGGGGAACTGGATCTCGCCTTGGGTCGTCACCGCCTTGAACGCCGGCGCCTTGTCGCCGATGCGGGGCATCATGACGGCCTTTTCTTCGCTCGTGTTTTCCATGTCTGACTCCTTCGGAATGAGATGGCGTAGCCAGACTTTTTTACCTGTGATATGAGGAGAACGGCTTACCGTTCTTTTGCGCACCTCTCGCACAGGCCGTAGAACTCGATCTCGTGCCTGCGCGCCGTAAGGCCGCTTGAGCTGTCCACCCGCGCGGTGATCGCCTGGTCGAACGGCACATCGACATCGATAATCCGGGCGCACCCTTCGCAGATGAAGTGGTAGTGCGGCAGGGTGTTCGCATCGAAACGGTCGAAGGTGCTTCCGAAATCGATCCGGTTCACCAGCCCCTCGTCAACGAGGATGGCGATGTTCCGGTAGACCGTGCCGACGCTCAAGGAAGGGAACTCCCGCCTCAATCGATCAAAGATCCAGGCGGCGGTCGGGTGGGTCTGGGTTGAGCGCAGCAGGGCGAGGATTCGCTCTCGCTGTCTGCTCTTGCGGTAGAAACCCCGTGCGGACGGTCCGGACACCTTCTTCATAATATTCGGAACGATTCCTACTTAGTATACATCCTGACTCGCCGTTCGACAACCGGTCCCGCCGCCGGACCGGGGCCCGACCAGCAGACCGCCATCCGCGGCCGGGTCTCCGCAAGAGGATGCGCCCGCGCGGCGGGCGCTCTGCCGGTGGCCTGTCCGTACCTCGCGTGCTATCATGGTCCGGATCAATTCACTACAGGGAGAAAAACTATGGAAAGACTTGGCGACCACGTCCAGACCGCGGACTGGAAGAGCGAGAAGCATGCCCCGGTCATCGAGTGTGCGGATAGCCTCCCGGCAGGCGGGAAGCTCGTCATCCAGGCCTCGGTGGGCAAGGAGGTGGCTCATCCGAACACGACCGAGCACCACATCAGCTGGATCCAGCTCCACTTCCAGCCCGAGGGAGAGAAGTTCAGCCAGCACCTCACCACGAGCGAGTTCGTGGCTCACGGGGCTTCGGCCAAGGGGGCAAATCAGGGGAGCGCCTACACCGAGCCCTTCATCGCCGCGACCGTAACCTTGAAGGCTTCGGGTACGATCCACGCCATCTCCTACTGCAACATCCACGGGCTGTGGGAGAGCACGAAGGCGATCAAGGTCGGCTGAAGAAAGGGGCGGGATCGAAGGCGGATGGGCACGCGAGACCCTCGGGAAACCAAGGCCGCGGCGCCTGCGAACCGAAGAATCCCGCCCGCCTCCTCCCGAATCGACGTTCCCTACCGCGGAAACTGAATCGATGGATCTTCTGCTTACCCTGTCCGCAAGCCTGGGAGTGGCTCTTGTCCTCGGCTACCTCACCCAGCGCCTTGGTCTCTCGCCCCTCGTCGGCTACCTCCTTGCCGGGATCATCGTGGGGCCGAACACCCCCGGCTTCATCGCAAACCATGAGATCGCCGAGCAGGTCGCCGAGATCGGCGTCGTGCTCCTCATGTTCGGGGTAGGGCTGCACTTCGACCTTTCGGAGCTCTTCGCCCTGCGCCGGGTCGCAGTTCCGGGGGCATTCGGACAGAGCACGGTCTCGGCAGCCCTGGGGGCAGCGGCCGCGCTCGGGCTCGGCGGCGCGAGCGGCTGGCTGGGCGGCATCGTCTACGGTCTGTCGCTCTCCGTCGCGAGCACGGTGGTCATGACGCGGGTCTTGGCCGACCACGACGATCTTCACACCCCCGCCGGTCACGTGGCCGTTGGATGGACGATCGTCGAGGACTTTCTCACCGTCGTCCTCCTGATCCTCCTGCCTGCGATCGCGCCGGGAGGCGCGGAGGCGCGGGGGTCGCTCCTGCTCTCCCTCGCAATCGCAGGGGCGAAGATCGCGGCGCTCCTCGTCGTCCTGTTTCTCGTGGGCTCCCGTGCCGTTCCCTGGCTCCTTCGGAAGGTGGCGGCCACCCGCTCCCGTGAGCTCTTCACTCTGACGATTCTCGTGGTCGCCTTGGGGATCGCGGTGGGCTCGGCGAAGCTGTTCGGAGTCTCGATCGCCCTCGGGGCCTTCCTCGCAGGGGTGGTTGTCGGGAGGTCGGACTTCAGCCTGCGAGCCGCCTCGGAGGCGCTGCCGATGCGCGACGCCTTCGCTGTCCTCTTCTTCGTGTCGGTCGGCATGCTGTTCGACCCCCGCTCCCTGATCGAGGCACCCTGGCTGGTCGCCGCGACACTGGGGGTCGTGATCCTCGGCAAACCCCTGATAACCTTCTTTCTCGCACGCGCGCTCGGTCAGCCTCCCCGGGCTTCCCTTTCGATCGGGCTCGCCCTCGGACAGATCGGCGAGTTCTCCTTCATCCTTGCCGGTGCGGCGAGCGCCCTCGGGCTCATCCCGTCGCGCTCGATGAGCGCGCTCGTCGTCGTCGCCATCGTCTCCATTGCGCTTAATCCCCTTCTCAGGCTCCTGATCGAGCCGATCGATCGACTCGGTCGCGAGGTCACCCGGGGTCTGGTGCGGAGAACGAGCGACGCGGTTGATCGCCCGCCGGAGGGCTCCGCGACTGTCTCCGTCGCCGCGGCCGCCGGGACTTCCGCCGGCGGTGAACGGCGCTACCGCGCCGTGGTGGTGGGCTACGGTCCGGTCGGGCGGACCCTGTTCAAGCTCCTGTCGGAGAACGGAATCAGCTGCACGATCGTGGAGATGAACCTCGATACCGTTCACCGGCTTCGCAGTCAGGGAATTCCCGTGGTCTACGGCGACGCCGGCCACATCGAGACCCTGCGCAGCGCAGGGGTTCCCTCCGCCGGCAGCCTCATCTTGAGCGCATCGGGGCTCTATGCTCCCGAGGAGATCATCCGCATCGCGCGCGAGCTCAACGAGGGCGTGCGGGTGCTCGTGCGAACCGCCTACCTTCACGAGCGTTCGCGGCTGCGAGCGGCGGGCGCCGATCTCGTCTTCTCCGGAGAGGGGGAGGTAGCGCTCGCCATGATCGAGGCGATCCTGCAGGACCTCGGCGCCACGACGGAGAGGATCAGTCGAGAGCGGGACCGGCTGCGCGCCGATCTTTTCGATGACTTCGAGGCCCGCTGACCGGCGCCCCGCTTGCGCCTCTCGCGGCGGCCCGGTATAATTACTGACAATTCAACCCAAGTATACAACCTCATGAGGGATTGGGTCGGCGAATCCTCTAGCCGGCGTCGGGCCTCCCGCGCCCGTCGAAAAGTGCCTCCTCCCGGAAAGGAGCCCGACTGATGATCAGCTGGTCCAGCTACGTCACCGCCCGTTCTCTCGACGAAGCTCTCGAAGCCCTTGCCGCACCCCCCGGTCCCGCCCGGGCGGTGGCCGGGGGAAGCGATCTCCTCCTCGAGCTCAAGGAGGGGCGCCTGCCGCCGGTCCACACCCTCGTCGACGTCGCCGCCATCCCCGAGCTCACGCGCCTCTCGCTCGACGAGGATGGGCTCTTCATCGGGGCAGCGGTTCCCCTTGGGGTAGTCGCACGCTCCGAACTCGTGCGCACACATGCCGAGGCGGTCGCCGAGGCGAGCGCCCTCATCGGCGGCCCCCAGGTGCGCACGAGCGCGACCTTGGGGGGCAACGTCGCCCACGCCCTTCCCGCCGCGGACGGCATGATCGCCCTCGCTGCCATGGACGCGCAGGCCGAGGTGGCGAGCGCCTCCGGGCGACGCCTCGTGCCGCTGCTCACCCTGTTTCGCGGTCCGGGGGAGTCCGCCCTGCTTCCCGACCGCGAGCTTCTCGTGGGCTTTCGGATCGCGCGGAGAGCCGCCGGCGAGGGCTCGGCCTTCGCTCGGGTGATGCGCCCGCAGGGGGTGGCCCTTCCGATCCTGAACGCTGCGGTCTTCCTCAAGCGGGAGGATGCGCGCATCCGCGAAACGCGGATCGTGGTCGGCCCCTCGGGGCCGGTCCCCCGGCGGGCCGCTGCGCTCGAGCGCCTTCTCCTCGGGCGGGGCTTCGACAAGGAGACGCGCTCCCAGCTTCACGAAGCGATTCCGACCGAGCTGTCCTTTCGCGCGAGCCCGCAGCGAGCCGGAGCTGACTACCGCTACCGCCTGTGCGCGGTGCTCCTCGATGAGGTGATCGCCGAGGCGTGGCGCCGGGCGGGAGGCACCCTATGAGCCGGGGCCCCGGCAAGACGGACCCCGGCGCTCCTCGCGGGATCGTGCCGGGCGCGCTCGAAAGCGGAGAGGCCCTCGCCGCCCGAGCGAGGCGCATCGAGCTGACCGTCAACGGAAGGGCCGTCTCGGTCGAGGAGCGCCCGGGCGAGATGCTCGCCGATCTTCTGCGCGAGCGCCTCCGGCTGACCGGGACCAAGATCGGCTGCGGCGAGGCGGAGTGCGGGGCCTGCACGGTCCTCGTCGACGAGGAGCCGGTTCTCTCCTGCAGCTACCCTGCCGCCAAGGCGGATGGGAAGCGGGTCCTCACCATCGAGGGGCTCGCCGGAAAGGGGATGCCCGCAGCCGCGAGCGAGACGCCGGGGGCCGGGGCCGCGGGCCCGCTCTCCGGGGCAGACCCCGAGAGCGAGGCGCAGGCTGCGGGGAGGAGGTCCGGCGAGCGCCTTCACCCCCTGCAGGATGCCTTCGTGAAGCACGGGGCGGTCCAGTGCGGCTTCTGTTCGCCGGGGCAGATCATGACCTCCTACGCCCTGCTCCTTCGCTGCCCCGATCCCGACGAGGAGCAGATCAAGGAGGCCCTGAAGGACAGCCTCTGCCGCTGCGGCAGCTATCCTCGGATCCTCGCCGCGGTGCGCGCGGGCGCGCAGGCCGTGCGCAGCGGCGCGCCCGTAGAGCCTCCCGCCGCGCCTCCCCCACGCCGAAGCGAGCGCCGCTACGTCGGGAAATCGCAGGAGCGGATGGACGGTGAGGCGAAGGTCAGCGGAAGGGCGATCTACACCGACGACCTCGCCTTTGCCGGGATGCTCCATGCCCGCGTGAGGCGCGCGGAGACGCCCTCCGCCCGGGTGAAAAGGATCGACGCCGCACGCGCCCGGGCGCTCCCCGGGGTGGTCGCAGTGCTCACGGCCTCCGGTCTTCCCGGGGCGCGCACCCACGGGCTCGTCGTCTCGGACTGGCCCATCCTCGTCGCCGAGGGTGAGCGGGTGCGCACGGTGGGGGATGCCCTCGCGATTGTCGCCGCGGAGAGCAGGGAGATCGCGGGGGAGGCCCTTGCCCTCATCGAGGTGGAGCTCGAGCCGCTGCCCGTCGTGACCGATCCGCGCTCGGCCCTCGCTCCCGGAGCCTCGAGCCTGCACCCGCAGGGAAATCTCTTGAAGCACATCGCGGTGCGCAAGGGGGATGTCGAAGTCGGCTTCGCCGCGGCCGAGGTCGTCCTCGAGCACACCTTCCGCACCCCCAGCTACGACCACGCCTTCCTCGAGCCGGAGTGCAGTGTCGCCCGCCCGACTCCGGAGGGAAGGATGGAGGTGTACGTCGGCTCGCAGATCCCCTACGAGGATCGCCGACAGGTGGCCGCGGCGCTTGGGTGGCCCGAGGAGCGGGTGCGCGTCATCGGGCAGCTCGTCGGCGGCGGTTTCGGCGGGAAGGAGGATATCGCGGGCCAGATCCATGCCGCCCTCCTCGCGCAGGCGACCTCTCGCCCGGTGAAGCTCCTCTTCGACCGCAGGGAGAGCCTTCTCGTTCATCCCAAGCGCCACGCGACCGAGATCCGCGTGAGGATAGGCGCGCGGCGGGACGGCAGGCTCACCGCCGTGGAGACCGAGCTCTACGGCGACACGGGGGCCTACGCTTCCCTGGGCGACAAGGTGATGACCCGCGCCACCACGCACTCCTCGGGCCCCTACGAGGTCGCGAACGTCACGGCGGACTGCTACGCGGCCTACACAAACAATCCCCCGGCGGGGGCTTTCCGCGGCTTTGGGGTGCTCCAGTCGGCCTTCGCCGTGGAAAGTGCCATGGACATGCTCGCCGAGCGCCTCACGATGGACCCGGTGGAGCTTCGCCGCGTCAACGCCTTGCGCGAGGGGAGCATCACGAACACCGGCCAACTCCTCCGGGAGAGCGTCGGGCTTCGGGAGTGCATCGACAGGGTCGATGAGGAGATGCGCCGCCTCGGCGGGGCGACCCCTTTCGACGCGAAGAGCGTACCGGGCGCGCCCCACCTGCGCCGGGCGTGGGGCTTCGCGGTCGCCTACAAGAACACCGGCCTGGGCGGCGGCGCCTCGGATCGAGCCGGAGCCGAGGCCGAGCTTTATTCCGACGGCACGGTCGAGGTGCGGTCCGCTTCCGCCGAACTCGGCCAGGGGCTTCCGACCGTGCTCCAGCTCATCGCCGCAGAGGAGCTCGCCATTCCTCCCGAGCGGGTGCGGGTCCTTCTCTCCGACACCGATCTCACCCCCGACGGCGGGCCGACTACCGCCTCGCGGCAGACCTACGTTACGGGCAATGCCGTGCGCAGCGCGGCGGCCGCCCTGAAGGAGCTAGTCGCCGCGAGGCTCGCCGAGCTCTACGGCCTGGAGCCGAACTCGGTGCGCCTCGGCGAGGGGGGGGCGACCCTCGTGGGAGTGGCCCGCAAGGCCACGGGAGGTGCCGCGGGCCCGACCGCTCTCCGTGCCGGCCCGCCGCCCGTCGCCCGCCGCACGCTCACCTGGAGCGAGGTGGGCTCCGCGCTTCGGGAGGGAGGGCTTCCCGCGCGCGCTCGGGTCGTCTACGAGGCCCCCGAGACCAAACCCCTTGGCGAGGGAGGCGACATGCACGTCGGCTTCTCCTTCGCGGCTCAAGGCGCCGAGGTCGAGGTCGACACCCGCACGGGTGAGGTTCGGGTCCTGCGCCTCATCACCGCGAACGACGTGGGATCGATCATCAACCCGCTCGGCCTCATCGGACAGATGGAGGGAGGGGCGATCATGGGGGTGAGCCACGCCCTCACCGAGCGCTTCATCGTCGAGCAGGGGCGGGTGGTCACCGATCGCCTCTCGAGCTACCGGATGGCTCCGATCGCGCAGACCCCGCAGATCGTCGCGATTCCGATCGAGCACCCCCTGCGAAGCGGCCCCTACGGCGCGAAGGGGGTGGGCGAGATCGTCACCATTCCGACCCCGCCCGCGATTGCGAACGCCCTCTACCATGCGGTCGGGGTGCGGGTGAACAGCATCCCCATCGACCAAGAGCAGGTGCTTCAGGCGATCCTCAAGCAGGGTGCGCGCCGACCTGGCGGCGGCGGGAGGTAAGATCGTGGGAATGGAGAGCTTCTGGCTGCAGGACTCCCGCCAGCGCGTCGAGGTCGCGATGGGCCGACGGCCCGCCGACCTCGTCGTGCGCGGGGGACGATGGGTCTGCGTCCAGTCGGGGGAGATCGTCGAGGGGACCGACGTCGCGATCTCGGGACAGCGGATCGCCTACGTCGGTGAGGATGCCCGCCATGCGATCGGAGCCAAGACCGTCGTCATCGAGGCCGAAGGCCGCTATCTCGTCCCCGGGCTGCTCGACGGCCACATGCACGTCGAGTCGGGGATGCT
>DAHVAK010000249.1 GCA_027314665.1 Spirochaetales bacterium | reverse complement strand
CGGGCGCTTCGCGCTTTAGGATCGAGGCGCGCGAGCCTGCGCCTGGAGGCAGGGGGATTTCGACTGAGAGCGCGGTCATGAGATCGCCGCGCGTCACCAGGGAGAGGACGAGCCCGCTCTCATGGAGCAGGTTCGCCGCCGCCTCGTGGAGCGAGAGGAGGCTCCCCTTCCACGGACGGCGCGGGAAATCGACTCCAACGCGCGCCGCAGGCAGCCCTACCGGCACGACGGCTCGATCCGCCTTCACGACCCGGTCCGATCGAACCAGGGAAGGAAGGGCGATCGTCCCTCTTGAAGCTCGCCGTAGCCGGGATGTCGGGATGTCAGGTGGCGCTCCATCATGGGGACGCTCACGAGGACGAAGAGCAGGCTGATCGCCAGGGGGCCGACGATGGCCCACCAGAAGGCGGGATGGGCCGCGAGGGCGAAGAGGTAGAGCCCCCACCAGAAGAGGACCTCCCCGAAGTAGTTGGGATGGCGGGAATGGGCCCATAGTCCGGACTCGAGGATCTCCCCCTCGAGGGGGCCGTTCGCGAGAAAATGCCGCAGCTCGCGGTCGGAGCGCGCTTCGATCCAGATTGCGAGAAAGGTGACGACGAGCGCCGCGGCGTCGAGCAGATGGAGCGCGCCGGGGCCTGCGGTAAGAACCCCGTAGAGCGAGAGGCAGCCGAGAAAGACCAGCACGGTCGGGAAGAGATGAAACCCGAGGAGGCTCACCAGCCAGTAGAGCGGGCGCCCGGAGCGCCTGAAGTCGGCATAGCGCCAATCCTCTTGACGAACTCCGCGAAAGCGGCGAAGCCAGTTGTAGGTGAGGCGCACCGCCCAGGCGGTCACGAGCAGGAGCACGAGAATCTCGCGAAGCGAAAGGCCGGCGCCGCCTTGCAGCGCGAGCACAGTCCAGTACGCGGCAATCGGCAGGGGGGCGACGCTCCAGTAGGGGTCGTAGATGCTTGAGTTGTCGAACAGGAGGCTCCCCAGGAAGACGACCAGGGTCGCCGCGAGGTCGCCTGCCGCGGCCCGCGCGAGGGGGGTCGCCCCGACGAGGCTCCTGCCGACGAGGTATGCCGCGGCAGCGGCGGCCAGGTAGATCACCCCGCACCAGGCTGTCGAGCGGGCGCGGGAGAGGTCAGGCCAGAAGCGGCCCCCAATGTGCTCGCTCATTGCTCAGCTCCTCGGTCCGCCCGCTCGGAAAAGGGCTCGCGGCTCATCCGGTAGAGGATGAGCGCCGGCACGACGATCCAGGAGGCGTTTGCCCCGACCACCGCCGCGAGGTGGGGCGTAGCGAGCGGCCCCCAGATCTCCTCGCTCAGGATGATGGTCACGTTCGTGAGCATGACCGAGGCATAGACGATGCTCGGAACCCTGATCCAATTCTTTCTCTTGAGAAAGGCGTAGATCGCGCAGAGGTAGTAGGGGCCGAAGAAGAGGGCGTCGATCCAGATCGTCGCTCGCCACCAAACCGGGCGGGCGTTGAGAAGGGGATCGAAGTTCCTTCCCCACCAGTGCGACAGGTCGACGATGAAGCGCGGCGGCCAGGCCGGATAGGTGAAGTGGGAGGTATTGATGATGACGATCTGCTCGAGATCGAAAAGGTAGCTGATGAAAATCAGGTTGAAAAAGAAGTAGATAAGAATGACGATATCGAGCGGGCGCCGCCGCGACGGAGCTCCGTGGTGCATGAGCTTGGCTCCTTTTGCGTATGTTGAGGGGCATTATACACCGGATTGCGGACCGGCGGGGGCATCATATCACTCCTTGACTATATAATGCTTTTAATATACATTTTGGTTCGAAAACTGACAGGAGTAATGCCGTGTCCGAACAAGTGGGGAAAAGACTGGTCATTATCGGGGGCGTCGCCGCGGGAGCGACCGCCGCGGCCCGCGCGCGACGGCTCGATGAGCGGGCAAGCATCACGGTCATCGAGAGGGGTCGCTACGTCTCCTTCGCGAACTGCGGGCTTCCCTACTTCGTCTCGCGCGACATCGCAAAGCGAAGCAGCCTGATCCTCCAGACGCCGGAAGGCTTCTTTTCCCGCTATGCCGTCGAGGTTCTCCTCGAGACCGAGGCGCTCTCGATCGACCGAGAGGCCCGCCGCGTCCATCTCCGCGACCCCGAGGGCGAGCGCGACCTTTCCTACGACTCGCTCATCCTCGCGCAGGGCGGGAGCCCGATCGATCCTCCCATCCCGGGCATCGAGGCTCCCAACGTCTTCAACCTCTGGACCATACCGGACATGGACGGCATCCATCACTTCATCGAGGAGCATCACGCGAAGAGCGCCCTCGTCATCGGCGGCGGCTTCGTCGGGCTCGAGGCGGGGGAGGCCTTCGTGAAGCGCGGCCTCGCGGTGACGATCGTCGAGCTGACCGACCACCTCATGCCTCCCGCCGATCCGGAGTTCGGCGCCCTGATCCAGGAGGTCTTCCGCGGGGCGGGAGCTCGGGTGGAGGTGGGGCGCTCGGTGACGGAGATCGTGCCCGGACGCGCCCTCCTTGACGACGGGCGGGAGGTGCCGTCCGACCTAGTCCTCGTGGCGGCGGGGGTGCGGCCCAATCTCACCCTCGCGCGTGAGGCCGGTCTTGCGGTGGGGCCGGCGGGCGGGCTGTTGGTCGACGAGCACCTCCGCACCTCCGATCCGCGGATTTGGGCGGCGGGGGACATGATCGAGTCGACCCACCGGGTTTCCGGGCGGAGCGTCCGCCTTCCTCTTGCCGGTCCGGCCAACCGCCAGGGCAGGATTGCCGCCACCAACGCCCTCGGGGGCTCGATGAGCTACCGGGGACCCCTCGGCACGACCATCCTCAAGGTCATGGAGGATGCCTTCGCGATGACCGGGCTCTCGACCTCCGCCGCGCGGGAGGCGGGCTTCCAAGTGCGCGCCGCGACGGTCCATCGCGCCCATCACGTGACCTACTTTCCGGGGGCCGAGGAGGTGAGCCTGAAGCTCATCTACGATGCGGACTCGCGGCGACTCTTGGGGTCCCAGGCCTTTGGAAGGTCCGGCGTGGACAAGCGGGTCGACGTAGCGGCAACCGCTCTTGCCGGCGAGCTCACCATCGACGATCTCGCCGAGCTCGATCTCGCCTATGCCCCGCCCTTCGGCGCGGCCAACGACCCGCTGAACATGGCGGCCTACGCTGCCCAGAACGATCTCTCCGGCTATTCGCCGACGCTCCCTGCCGACGTCGCGTGGACGCGCGTCCTGGAGGGCGAAGCGGTCGCCCTCGACGTACGCACCTTCGGCGAGCACCTCGCGGCGCCCATCCCCGGGGCGCTGCACATTCCCCTCGATGAGCTCGCCGATCGGCTCGACGAGCTCGCGCGCGACCGAGAGATCATCGTGATCTCCGAAGACGGCTATGCCGGCCACGTCGCTCTGCGGCGCCTCGCGCAGTCCGGATTCGACCAGGTAGAGTACGTGGCAGGTGGAGTACGGAGCCTTAGGCTCCTACCGGAGTTCAAGTTTGGAGAGCAGGAATGAACATAATCGCTGAGAAGATCCAGGCAGGCGCAGTCATCCTGGACGTACGCACGCCCGACGAGTTCGCCGATGGACACTATCCCAATGCCCTCAACATCCCGGTGCGAGATCTTATGCGGCGCATGGGAGAGATCGGCGACAAGGGCAAGCCCGTCGTAGTCTACTGCGAGACCGGCGCGCGGAGCGCTCTCGCGGCGAAGCTCATGAAGGCCTCGGGATTCAAGGACGTCATAAACGCTGGCGGCCTCTACGATATGCCGGAGAGCTAAGGGCAGCAGTCGCCATGACGGAGGGTCGGACGCGAAGTCCGGCCCCGTCGGCCTCCGATCTTCCGACATCGGAGCGCGCGCACGCTGCTCCCCTCAGAGAGTCCCTCCCTCCAACGAGCCCGTCCGCCGGATGCGGGCGGAACACACCGGGCCCTGCGCTCCGTGAAGCGAGGGCTTCGCGAGCCTTTTTTTCTGCTTGCGCAGTCGAACTGCCGAAGCGTCTCCTACCTACATCACCAAAACAACAAGTGATCTATCTCGATTCTCGCGGTTCGACACGCGTCTGGACGCGACACCGCGCAAAGGGGGGAAGGATCATGAATCTTCAGCAGCCAGGACAGAACGAGGCAATCGGAACGAAAAACCGCTCCAGGGATGTGGCTCCCTATTCGGGGATCTGCACGCGATGCACGGACGACTGCACCGGCAACTGCGACATCTTCAAGGCCTCCCTGCGGGGTCGCGAGGTGATCTATCCGGGGCCCTTCGGCTCGGTGATTGCTGGAGCGGACAAGAAGTACCCGCTCGACTATTCCCATCTCAACATCATGGGCTATGCCTACGGGGCCAAGGCGATCGATGAGGCAAATCCCGACAAGGCGATCTTTCCGGAGGTGGACACCTCCGCCGTCTACGGCCACAACCATCCGGTCCGGATGCGGATGCCCATCTTCACCGGCGCTCTCGGCTCGACGGAGATTGCCCGCAAGCACTGGGAGAGCTACGCCGCAGGGGCTGCCATCTCGGGGATAACGGTCGTGATCGGCGAGAACGTATGCGGCATCGATCCGGGGCTGAAGCTCAACGAGAAAGGGAAGGTAACCGCATCCCCCGAGATGGAGCGTCGCATCAAGACCTACAAGGAGTGGCAGGATGAGTACGGCGACATCATCGTCCAGCTGAACGTGGAGGATGCCCGACTCGGGGTCGCCGAGTACGTCGTAGAGAAGCTTGGGGTCACCTCCATCGAGCTGAAGTGGGGCCAGGGAGCCAAGTGCATCGGGGGGGAGATCAAGATCCGGGACCTGAACCGAGCGATCGAGCTGCAGAAGCGAGGCTACATCGTAACTCCCGACCCATCGAACGAGGCGGTTCAGGCCGCCTTCAAGAGCGGCGGGATTAAGGAGTTCGAACGTCACTCCCGCCTGGGCTTCGTTGAGGAAGAGGATTTCCTCAGAAGGGTCGAGTACCTGCGCCGCTCGGTGGGGGCGGAGCGGGTGACCCTGAAGACCGGAGCCTACGGGATGCGCGAGCTCGCAATGGCGATCAAGTGGTCGGCGGAGGCCAGGGTCGATCTGGTGACGATCGACGGAGCGGGGGGCGGCACGGGCATGAGCCCCTGGCGGATGATGGAGGAGTGGGGCATTCCGACCTTCTATCTCCAGTCGATGGCCTACCGCTGCGCCCACCGGCTCGCGGTGCGCGGAAAGTGGATCCCCGACCTCGCCATGGCGGGGGGGTTCTCCACCGAGGATCACATCTTCAAGGTTCTTGCGATGGGCGCTCCCTACTTCACGGCAGTCTGTATGGGCCGCGCGCTCATGATCCCCGGCTTCGTGGGCGACAACGTGGCCGATGCCCTCGCGAAGAAACAGGGACGCAATTGGGAGGAGCTCCCGAGCTCGGTGAGCCAGTACGGAGCGACCCCCGAGCAGATCTTCGCGGGCTGGTCCGCCCTCCAAGAGCGCTTCGGGAGGGACGCCGCGCGGATACCCCTCGGTGCGGTCGCCATCTACACCTTCGTCGACAAGCTTCGCACCGGATTGACCCAATTCATGGCGGGGGCGCGAAGCTTCCGCCTCGATTCGATGGGCCGCAGCGACGTCGTCGCCCTCAGCGAGGAGGCCGCCAAGGTGAGCGGCATATCCTATGTCATGGACGCCTTCAAGGAGGATGCGGACCGCATTCTCGAGAGCTGACTTCGCGCGGAGGGCTGAGGGACGTGCCGCGCTCCGTGCGGACAGCCGCCGACCGTAGGGGTTGGCTCCCGCCGGGCGAGGGTCCGGCGGGAGCGGGTTTTACGCCTCGGCCTGGATCTTCGCCCTCTGCAGGCGCCGCGAGTTCGTGACGACGTTGATCGAGCTAAAGGCCATGGCAATCTCGGCGAGGACCGGGTGCATTACCCCCAGGATGGCGAGCGGAACCATCACCACGTTGTAGAAGAAGGCCCAGAAGAGATTCTGCTGGATCTTTCGGAAGGTCGCACGGCTCAAGCGAACCGCCTTGACCACCGCCTGGAGCTCCCCCTGGACGAGAACGATGTCTCCGGCTTCGATCGCAACGTCGGTGCCCGTGCCGATCGCGATTCCGACGTCGGCCTGCGTGAGGGCAGGGGCGTCGTTGATCCCGTCGCCGACCATCGCGACGCGCTTTCCCTCCGCCTGCAGGCGCTTGATCTCGGCGGCCTTCGCCTCCGGCAGGACGTTTGCGATGACCCGATCGACGCCCACTTGGCGGGCGATCGCGCGTGCGGTCGGCTCGTTGTCGCCGGTGAGCATAGCGACCTCGAAGCCGAGCGAGGCAAGCTCGGCGATGGCGAGCGCGCTGTCGGGTTTCACCTGGTCGGCGACCGCGATGAGCCCCGCCGCTCTGCCGTCAATCGCCACCCACATGACGCTCTTCGCCTCGTTCTCGAGCCGGCGCTTCGCCTCCTGCGCCTGATCGTCGAGCGGAACGGAGGCCTCCTCGAGGAGGGCGGTCGTTCCGACGAGCAGGCTCCGCCCCTCGATGCGCGCCCGGATCCCGCGTCCGCTTTCGGCCGCGAACTGCTCGGGAACGGTAAGCGTCCCCCGCCCCTTCGCTTCTAGGGAGTCGGCATGGGAGACGATGGCCCGACCTATCGGGTGCTCGGAGCCGCGCTCGGCGGCGGCCGCGAGGCGCAGGAGCTCCCGCGCCTCGAAACCGTTCAACGGAACGACGTCGGTGACGCCGGGGGCACCGCGGGTGATCGTCCCGGTCTTGTCGAGGACGATGATTCGCACATCCTTCAGGAGCTGGATCGCGGCCCCTTTGCGGATCAGCACCCCGTTCTGGGCTCCAACCCCGCTTCCGACCATGAGCGCCGTAGGGGTGGCCAGGCCGAGGGCGCAGGGGCAGGCGATGACGAGCACCGCGATCGCGGCGAAGAGGGCGAGGGCGGTGGTACCCATGGTCGGATTGACCCAGGGCAGGAAGCCGCTTGCCCAGAGGGCAATCCCGCCGAAGAAGCTCGGAAAGAGCATCCAGGCGGCAAAGGTGGCCGCCGCCACGAGGAAGACGACCGGAACGAAAACCGCCGTGATGCGGTCGGCGAAGACCTGGATGGGTATCTTCGAACCTTGCGCCTCCTCGACGAGCTTGATCACCTGGCTCAGAAAGGTATCCTTACCGACGCGGGTCGCCCGGACCTTGAGAAGCCCCTGCCGGTTTATGGTGGCGCCGATCACCGAGTCGCCCGGCCGCTTGTCCACCGGCATGGATTCCCCGGTTGCTAGCGACTCGTCGACGCTGCTTTCTCCCGCCACCACGACGCCGTCGGTGGGAACTTTCTCGCCCGGGCGCACGACTACGAGGTCGTCCACGACGAGCAGGGCGATCGGCACGATCCGCTCTTCGCCGCCGCGCTCGACGGTCGCCTCCTTCGCCTCCAGGGTGAGAAGCTTCTTGATCGCCTGGGATGCCCTGCCCTTGGCCTTCGTCTCGATCGAGCGACCGGTGAGGTGGAAGGCCATGATCATGCCAGCCACCCCGCCGAAGTTTGCGAAGGCGGGACCGATTCCCGCCTCATGGAGAACAGCCACGACGCCGCTTGCCAGCGACGCGATGGTGCCCATGGCGATGAGGGCGTCCATGTTCGGGGTGAGATGAAGGGCGGACTTGAAGGCGCTGCGCACGGTCGGCCATCCGGGGACGAAGACTACAACGGCCCCGAGGATCAGCATGGCAAGGTTGTAGGCGAAGCCTCCGAAGGGATTGAATCCGAAGATCATCTCCGGAAGCATCCAGAGCACGATGGGAAGGGTGATCGCCCAGGCGATCCACATCTTGCGATCCGCGCTTCGGATCCGGCGCTCATCCTTCTCGAGCTCCGATTCGATGATCTCCGTCTGCACCGGGATGGAGTAGCCCGCGTCCTCGACCGCCTTGCGAAAGCGCGCCATGTCCACCTTTCCCGGATCGAACCTGACGAGGGCGGACTCGGTCGCGAGGTTCACCACGGCCTCCTCGACCCCGGCGACCTGCCGCAGGGATCTCTCCACCGCCGAGACGCAGCTCGCACAGTGCATCCCCTCTATTGGCAATGTCTCCACCTTGAGCCCTTCTATCGCGCGTGTCTGCATGGCTTTTCCTCCTCGCTCATCCGTGCTTGCGAAACTTGGTGACGACCATCATGACCTCGTCGACCTTGCGTCGTTTTTCTTCGGGATTTTCGCTCTTCATGGCCGCGGCGACGCAGGTATTGAGATGGTTTTCCATCACCAGGTCCTCCACCCCATGGAGCGCAGCAACGACAGCGCTGGTTTGGGTGAGGATATCCACGCAGTATCGCCCCTCTTCCAGCATTTTCTGGATCCCGCGAATCTGCCCCTCGATCCGTCGCAGCCGTGCGATCGCCGGTTCGCCATGGGTCGTATCCATTGCGGCAAATATACCATACCGGGGTAGGGAACGTCAACCCTGCCTCTCTGGAGCCCGGAGACAGCCGGCAACCCGGTTGCCCGGCGCCTCGCAGCCCCTCCTGCCCGGAACCACGCCGGCCCGGCTCCTTCTCGAATCGGAGGGCGCATCAGACCCTTGACAGAAACGCGCGCTTTCGGTAGCCTTCAGTTCGCTGTCGAGAGACGGCAACTCCAGTTGAGGTAGGACAGATGGCTCGGAGATGCGATATTTGCGGCAAGGGCACCGTTACCGGCAACAAGATCAGTCACGCGCACAACAAGACGCGCCGCGAATGGAAGCCCCATATCGTCAAGATTCAAACCCTCGACGGCGCCCGCAAGAAAACCATCAGCATCTGCACGCGCTGCCTCAAACGCGGAAAGGTCGTCAAGGTCTAAGCGGGTAGCTCCCGCCTTCCGCTCCCTTTCGCTGCTAATCCCCCGAAACCCGCAGATCCGTGCGCGCGTGCAATTCTCTGCGCGGCGTCTTGCCCTCGAAGGGTGGGCGACCCGGACGAAAAGGGTTACCTTTTCTCGTATGGAGAGGCAACCGCTCGTCCAGGTTTCGGACGAGTTCCAGAAGATGATCGACTACTTTCTCCGCGACGAGTTCGGCGACCTCATTGTGGACGAACAGTTCTTCGAGCTCTTCCTGCGATATTTCCGCAACGAAATCATCGGCAACTCCCTACTCAGCAGGCGCTTCTTCCTTCGCTCGGCCGAAAAGAGCCTCCAGTACCTGAAGAGGGGCGCCGTCGAGTCCGCAGTGGAGTACGAGCTTCTGGTTCGCCGTCAGCAGACCGCGATCGGTAAGGCACACTACGCCAAGAAGGGGGCGGACTTCTGCGTCGTCCTGCCGGTCCTCGACGAGCGGCGCGACAAGCGGCTTTACCGGCGGATGGCCGCTACCTTCTACTATCAGGCCGCCTTCTACTCGGAGCACGAGCTGAACCGGACCCTCTTCGACTTCCTCGGCGGCATCACCAACGAGATGATCGAGGGGCTCTCCCGCGTGCTCGCCGACATCCGAAAGGACGGGCTTGTCTCGCTGCAGAGGGCCTATCGCGACCTCGCGCAGCGCTATTCCGCCGCCGTCGACCCCGCCGCCTCCCGGGAGCTTGCGAGGGTGCTCATTCGCTTCGCCCGCCTCCTCGAGATCCCCAACGACGATCTGCCGCTGAAGAAAGAGCACTACGGGATGCTGTTCGTCGAGGAGTAACGGAACGCCGGCGCTGCGCGAGGGGGCTACTTCCGTATCGCAAGGCAATCGTAGAGCACGCGCTCGAGGGCATAGGCGGAGTTCGCGCGACTGAAGATGCGATAGTCTCCAAGCTCGAACTCGCTTTGACCGCGGATGAGCTGCTCGATCTCCGGATGCTTTTCCAGGCTCGCGGCGAGCTCGGGGCTCTGAGACAGAACGAGGGGACCACGCGCCCCGCCGACAAGGAGCGTGAAGGGAATGAGGCTGAAGGGCGCTGCGACCTTTTCGTAGGTCGTACTTGCGACCGCGTTGGCCACCGCGTTCTTCGCCTCGAGCCTGACCATCCGAGCGCGTTCGTCGGGCATGATCTCGTCGATCGCGATGGCCACCCAGTCGAGGAGCTGGCTGCGGACGGTCTTGATGTCGTCGGCGCTGATAATCGACTGGATCCCGCTCGTCATGTGAATCGCCTTGGTCAGCCCCGAGAGCTCCTTCAGGTAGATGTTGCGGTGGCTCTTGGGGATGTAGTACATGATGAGGAGATGCACCCTTTTCCCGTCCTGAGCCCCGTAGTCGATCCCTTCCGGCGACCAGCCGACCGCGCAGAGAAGCTCGCTACCCGTGGCGCCCACCACATGCGGACAGGCGACCCCCATCCCGATCCCGGTGTTCGAGAGGGTCTCCCGCTGCTTCACGAGCTCGAATATGTCCTCGCCCGACTCGATATCGGGGATGGCCTCGATGATATGGGCCAGATACTCGAGGCACATTCCCTTGTCGTTGTCGGGGAGCTCCACGAGCCTCCCCTCCTGCAGCGCGT
>DAHVAK010000245.1 GCA_027314665.1 Spirochaetales bacterium | reverse complement strand
CCCACCGGTGATGGGGGTGCCGCCGATGATCACGGCGGCTATGGCGTCGAGCTCATAGCCCAGACCCGTGCTCGAGGTGCTTACCGCGTTGAAGCGAGAGGAGAGAAGCACCGAAGAGATCCCGACGATGAGCCCGGTGATCGAATAGGCGATGAGCTTCACCCGATTGACGTTGATTGCCGCGAAGAGGGCGACGCGCGAGTTCGACCCCACCGCCTGGAGGTACCTTCCGTAGCGGGTCTGATTGAGCACGATGTCCATGATCGCCGCGAGGAGGAGCATGACCCAGACGGGAACCGGGAAGATGAGGATGGTGGAGAGCCCGAAGGCCCCGAAGACTCGGCTCTGCGAGGTGATCTCGCCGGCGTTGCCCAGGAAGAGGGCAAGCGAGCGGAATATGGCCATCGTGCCGAGGGTGACGATGAAGGGGGCGAGGGAGCCCCTCGTCACGAGAAAGCCGTTCAGGAGCCCCGACAGCAGCCCGATCGCAAGCGCCGCGCCGATGCCCACCAGAAGGGCGAGCGGCTCGCTCCGGCTCGCGCCCATCACCATGTTGAGCAGGAGCAGCCCAACGGTCGCATTGAAGGCGACCAGGGAGCCCACCGAAAGGTCGATCCCCCCGGTGATGATCACGAAGGTCATCCCGAGGGCGATCATCCCGGTGTAGGAGACCTGGTTCAGGATGTTGACGAGGTTTCCGGGTCGGGTGAAGTAGGGGCTCAAGGCCGCCGAGATGACGAAGAGGACCACCAGGGCGATGAAGGAAGAGTACTTCGGATAATCGAAGCGCTTGAGCATCGCGAGGATGCGCCGCCTTGTGGCTGTTTCGGTCGCCATAGTCAAACCACTCCTTCGTGAATGCCGGTCGCCAGATACATGATCGCCTCCTCGTTGATCTCCTCCCCCTCGAGGGTTCCCATGGCCCGTCCCTCCTTCATGACCATGACCCGGTGACACATCCCGATGATCTCTTCCTGCTCGGAGGAGATGAAGATGCAGGAGAGCCCCTTGTCGGCCAAGTCATGGATGAGGCGATAGATCTCCTGTTTTGCCGAGACGTCCACCCCCCGGGTGGGCTCGTCGGCAATGAGCACCTCGGGTGCAGGGTCGATGCTCTTGGCAAGGGAAACCTTCTGCTGATTGCCGCCGCTTAAGTATTCGAGGCGCGTGTCGAGGCTCTGGGCCTTGATGTTGAAGCGATCGCGATGCCGGCTCGTCGCCTCGCGCTCCCGCTTGCGGTCGATGAGCGAGAGGAGCGAGCGACAGTAGTTGCCCAGGGAGACGAGGGTCGTGTTCTGCACGACCGTGAAGCTCGTGAGAATTCCGCTCCCCTGGCGGTCCTCGGAGAGATAGTTGATGCCGTTGTCGACCGCCGCCTTTGGGTTCTCGATCTCAAGGGGCGTTCCGTGCAGGAGGATCTCGCCCCCGCTTCTCTTTCGCACCCCCATGATGGTCTCGGCGACCTCGGTCCGCCCGGCCCCCACGAGGCCCGCGAGGCCGAGGATCTCCCCCTTGCGGAGCCGGAGGCTGATGTCCTCAATGACTCCCAGGACCGTGAGGTTCCTGACCTCGAAGACCACCTCCTCCTCCGGCTGGCGCTTCTCGGGGAAGACCTGCGAAAGCTCGCGGCCCACCATCCGCTGGGCCATCTCGAGAACCGAGATGGCGTCGATCTCCTCGACGGCGACGAGCTCGCCGTCGCGCAGGATCATCACCCTGTCGCAGATCGCCTTCACCTCCTTGAGCTTGTGGGAGATGTAGATGATCGTCGTTCCCTGGCTCTTGAGGCGGCGCATGAGCTTGAAGAGAATCTCGATCTCGTACTGGGTGAGCACGGTGGTCGGCTCATCCATGATGAGGAGCTTCGCGTCGACGGAAACCGCCTTGCAGATCTCGACCATCTGCTTCTGCGCGGTGCTCAAGCGCTCGATCGTCACGTCCGGCGAGATCTCCATCCCCAGCTCCGCGAGCAGCTCCCGCGTTCGCCGCTTCATCTCGCGCTTGTCCAGCAGGCCGCTTCCCCGGGAAAGCTCCGAACCGAGGAAGACGTTGTCGTAGACCGTGAGCTCGCGGATCAGATTGAACTCCTGGGGGATGAGGCTGATCCCCAGGCGCTTCGCATCGTGAGGCTCGCCGATGACCGCGGGCTTGCCCTCGAAGACGATGCCGCCGGAGCTCGCAGTGTAGATCCCGGCAAGGATCTTCATGAGGGTCGACTTGCCGGCTCCGTTCTCGCCGATGATCCCGAGGATCTCTCCCCGGATGACCTCGATGGTGACATCGGTGAGAACCGGCACGCCGGAGAACTCCTTGCCGATGCTCTCGGTCCGGAGGAGGACGTCGCTCATTTCAGTGGTGCTCCCTGCCAGCCCTCGCTCGTCTCGGCCGCGATCGCCTGGTCCAACCGGCGACGGCACTGGATCATCGCCCGGACCGAATGGTAGTTGATCTTCCAGGAATGACTCATATGGGTCCAGATCGGGACCCCCTCGCGGGTAAGCAGCGGCCACAGCTCCCCGAGCGCAGGATTGATCCCCTTCGTGAACATGAAGCGGTGGACGGCCTCGTAGGCTGCGAGGTAGCGCTCGTCGCCAAAACGGAGATAGGCGTCGATCATGCCGATCATGACCTCGCACTGCTGCCAGAACTCCTTCTCGAGGTCCCGGGCGGGGCCGTCATGCGAGCCCTCCACGTAGACCCCCCCGTACTCCCAGTCGATCCCGTGGGCGACCGCATGGTCGAGCATCTTGCGGATCTGCACCCGATAGGGCCCATCGTCGCTTCCTAGTACGTCGAGGGCGTGCGAGAGCAGCCAGGCGAGCTCCACGTTGTGGCCGTAGCTGGTGTTGTCCAAGGGATTGGCTTTGACCCCGTCGGGCTTGTAGCGATCCCATCCCCACACGATGTCGAACTTGATCTGACGCGTAGGGCGCCAATCGGGCGTGAACTGGGGTATCCCGGTGGCATGCACGGGATGGACGAGCCGCCGCATGAGAATCTCGATGTCCTCGAGAAGCTTCCGCCGGTGCAAGGGCAGGCGGCTGCATTCGAAAAGGCTGGTAAAGGCCTCCATCAGATGCAGGTGCACATCGAGGGTCTTTCGGTCGCCCCCTTTGGCCCCGGGTCCCGCGAGGTTCCACTCGCGGTCGAACATCTCGAAGTAGCCTCCGTACATCGTGTCGGTGGCGTACTTCTGGAGAAGATCGAAGGTGCGCTCGGCGTACTCTCGCCCGACGGGGTCGCCGGTGGCGAGGCTGTATTCACTCAGGGCGTAGATGGCGAAGCTCTGGCCGTAGAGGATCTTGTCGGGCTTGGTCACCTCGCCTTTCCGATTGGTCATCCAGTAGAAGCCGCCGTGCTTCTCGTCCCACATGCGCTGCAGCAGGTAGGCGAGCCCGTGCTCGGCAAGCTCGCGGCACCTCTCCCCGTAGCCGGCCCGGTAGGCGCTAACATAGGTGAAAAGCGAGCGGCTCTGGGCGATGAGGCTCTTCTCGTCCTCGCCGGAGTCCTTTCCGTCCTTGTCGAAGTGGGTAATGAAGCCGCCGTCGCGGGTGTCCTGACTGCGCTCGAGCCAAAAAGGCAGGAGCCTCTCGCGCAGGTACCCCTCGATCTGATTCCGCCATTCCCTTAGGAGCGAGCCTTGCACGGCCACACCTCGTGTTCGATCGGTCGGCTGATCGCTGAGATGACCGTCGAATTCGCGTGAATCAATTGGCATTATACCGTTATGTTTCCGGAACTGTCAATTTTTTCCTTTACATTTCGCTCCTCCTCCGTGTAGGATAGAAGGCGAATGAACCCGGAAAAGCTGCGTCTCACGACAATTGCGCGGGAGCTTTCGCTGTCGGTCACGACGGTCTCCCGCGTCCTGCACAACCGTCCGGATGTGAAGCCGGAAACCCGAAGGAAGGTCCTCGAGTACGTCCAGACGATCGGCTACCAACCCAAGATCAACCTCTCGGAGCTTCGTCTCGTCGGCATCGTCGACACCTTCCGGCGCCACCGCCTTTCGAGCTACTACAACGCCCTCATCCTCGAGGGTGTGGACGAGAAGTTGTACGAGTCCGGCTACCTCACGACGATCGTTCACACCGAGCTCATCGAGCGCGAGGTCGGGATGTTCGACAACGTGCGGATCCTGAGCCGCCTCTCGGGGCTCCTCTGGCTCGAGCCGGTGTTCGATCGGCGCTATCTCCAGATCGTCTCGAATCACGGGATCCCCTGCGTGGTGATCAACAGCTGCGAGCCCGATGTCCCGGTCGATCTCCTCGAATGCAACTCCTTCAAGGCCTCCCAAACCGCGACCGAGTACCTCTTGAGCCTCGGCCACCGCTCAATCGCCTTCATCGGGGGACAGCTCAGCTACACCAACATCCTCGATCGCCTGCGGGGCTACACCGCCGCCCTCGCCGACGCCGGGGTGGAGTTCGATCGCTCCCTCGTCGTGGACGACATCTCGCTGTGGAACGACGAAGGGGGCGCCGAGGGGGTCTATCGCCTCTTTAGCCGAAAACGGAACCCGACCGCGGTTCTCGTATCGAGCGACTTCCTCGTGAGCGGGGTCTATCGCGCGATCAAGGAGCTGGGCCATCTCATACCGCGCGACATCTCGGTCATCTCCTTCGACGACTCGCCCTTCGCCCCCTACCTCGATCCCCCCGTGACCAGCTGCCAGCAGCCGCTGAAGCAGATCGGCTCGATGGCGGCCGAGCGGCTCGTCCGCATCATCAATTCGCGCGAGGAGGAGCGCAGCCCGGTGCGGACGTCAGTGAACATGCCCTTCATCGTCCGCCAGTCGACCGGGCCGGCCCCGAGCGATACCCGCATTTGACACCACAGCACCCCGGGTCTATCCTTCTAAGCTCGGGGGAAGAGATGGCGGGCAAAAACTGGACCAAGGTCATTGAGGAAAAGGGATTGACCGAGCGCCGACCGGCTCTGGTCAAGCTCGGCGAGCGCGATGTCCTGGTGGTGCGCTCGGGAGGCGCGCTCTTCGCCTGCGCGAACAAGTGCAGCCACTACGGCGGCCCCCTCAGCGAGGGGCTCGTCGTCGGGGGCGAGGTCATCTGCCCCCTGCACAACGCGCGCTTCAGCATGGCCGACGGCTCGCTCGCGTCGCCCCCCGGGCTGCGGGAGGTGGCCGCCTTCGACGTGAAAAGCGAGGGGGGCGAGGTCTTCTTGCGGGAGCGCGAGGCTTCCGCCCCTTCCCGCGGTCGAGCGGGACGGAACGACCCGAGCGTGCTCGTCATCGGCGCGGGCGCCGCCGCCGACATGGCGGCCGACACCCTCCGCGCCGGCGGCTTCGGCGGCTCCATCACCCTTGTCACCCGCGAAAAGGGGCTCCCCTACGATCGCCCGACCCTCTCAAAGGATCTCATCGCGGGGGAGGCCAAGCCCGAATGGCTGCCCTTGCGCGAGGCGAGCTTCTACAAGGATCGCGAAATCGAGATCCTGAACGAGCGCACGGTCACCGCCTTCGATCCCCGCACCAAGAGCGCCACCCTCGCGGACGGCACGATCCTTCGCGGCGAGCGGGTCATCCTCGCGACCGGCGCGCTCCCGCGCAGGCTCGCCGTGGCCGGGAGCGACCTTCCGGGCCTGTTCTACCTGCGCAGCCTCGAGGACGCCCAGGCGATCGTCGAGGCGGCCGCGGGCGCGCGGCGGGCCGTCGTCGTCGGGTCGAGCTTCATCGGCTTGGAGGTCGCCTCGGGCCTGCGGGCCCGCGGGCTCGAGGTGCACGTCGTCGCCCCGGAGAGGCATCCGCTCATCGGGGTCTTCGGCTCGCGGATCGCCGAGCGAATCAGGCGCCTCCACGAGGAGAACGGCGTCCGCTTCCACCTCGAGACCATGCCCGTGGCGGTGGAGGGCACGCGGCGAGCCGAGCGCCTCGCCCTGTCGAACGGCGAGAAGCTCGAGGCGGAGCTCTTCGTCGTCGGGATCGGCGTCCTACCCGCGGTGGACTATCTCGCCGAAAGCGGCCTGGTGGAGGGCGGGGCGGTCCCGGTCAACGAGCACCTCGAGACCCCCGTCCCCGGGGTCTACGCGGTCGGCGACATCGCGGCCGTTCCCAACCCCTTGACGGGCGACCGGGCTCGAATCGAGCATTGGGTCGTGGCCCAGCGCCACGGGATGCACGCCGCGCGGGAGATCCTCGGCTCCTCGCAGCCCTTCCGCGATCCGCCCTTCTTCTGGACGATGCAGTACGGGAGCTCCTTCAAGTACGTGGGCCACGCCCGCGGCTCCTTTGAGCTGTTCTACCGCTGCGAGCCGGACACCGGCCCCTTCGCGGCCGGCTACTACGTGAAGGGGCGGCTTGCCGCGGTCGCCACCCTCCAGCGAAACCGCGACGTGCTCGTCGCGGGCGAGCTGCTGAAGGCTGGTCGTTCCATCACGCCGGAGGAGTTCATGAAGACCGAGGAGCTCGACTCCTTCTTGTCGTAGCGTCCGCGCTCGGGGTAGAATGGGCCCATGGACGGCCCGACAGTTGCCGGCGGCTACACCGAGGACCACGCGAAAAGCGGCCTCGCCGAGCCCCTTCCCGACCTAGAATGCTTCTCGAATCAGTACCCCGAGTCGGACTACCTGATCGAGATCGAGACCCCCGAGTTCGATTCGGTCTGTCCGAAGACGGGCCTTCCCGACTCGGGCGACATCCGCATCCAGTACATCCCGGACCGCCTCTGCGTCGAGCTGAAGTCCCTGAAGCTCTACCTGCTCGGCTACCGCAACATGGGGATCTTCTCGGAGAACGTCGTCAACCGCATCCTCGAGGACTTCAAGCGGACGGTTCAGCCGCGGTGGCTCAAGGTGCGCGGCGAGTTCAACGCGAGAGGAGGCCTGTTCACAAGGGTGGAGCGTGAGTACCGAGCCGGGTAGAATCACGCCGCTCCTGTTTGCGGTGAGCACTCTCTTCATTGCCTGCCTCATCGCGGCCAACCTCATCGCAGTGAAGCTCGTTTCGATCGCCGGGCTCGTCCTTCCGGCGGCGGTGGTGATCTTCCCCATCACCTACATCTTCGGGGACATCCTGACCGAGGTCTACGGCTTCAAGCGGGCGCGCCTGGTCATCTGGACCGGCTTCGCCGCCAACCTCGTCGTGGTCGCCGCGATCGCCCTGGCGCAGGCCCTGCCGCCGGCCTCCTTCTGGAAGGGGCAGGCGGCCTACGTCGAGATTCTCGGCCAGACCCCTCGGATCCTTGCCGGCTCCTTCGCCGCCTACCTGGTGGGAGAGTTCCTCAACTCCATGGTCCTCTCGCGCCTGAAGCTTGCCACGAAGGGGCGCTTCCTCTGGACGCGGACGATCGGATCCACCCTGGTCGGCCAAGCAGCCGACTCGGCGATCTTCATCACCATCGCCTTCGCCGGGACGATCCCCCACGGGGAGCTCCTCGCCCTCATTGCCACCCAGTGGCTCTTCAAGGTCGCCTACGAGATCGCCGCGACTCCCCTCACCTACCTCATCGTCGGCTTTCTGAAGCGCCGCGAGCGCATCGACACCTACGACTACGCGGTGAGCCTCAACCCCTTCCGGATCTTCGACACCGAATAGGGCCGATGAAGCCCTCGAGGCAAGCGCGGCGTCGCCGCCGCGACCGCGGACCCTCGCCTTCCAGCGGATCGCCCGCCGCCGAGGCTCACCAGGCGATGGGCTTCCCGTCACGAAAGAAGCCCCCGGTCCGATCGCCGGCGAGCAGCGCCGCAGCCAGGATCGAGGAGGCCCCTTCAGCAACGCTTCGTGGGGCGCCGGGCCCCCCCATATCGGTGTGCACCCAGCCCGGACAGACGGCGTTGATGCGGATCCGCCGCCGGGCAAGCTCGCCGGCGGTGATGCGAACAAACGCGTTGAGCGATGCCTTCGAGACCCCGTAGGCCGTGGTGGGCCACCCCTCCACGGCATGACGCCCTCGCCGAACATCCTCGACGAACTTCTCGACGAGGGCGATGAGCGAGGCGCGAGTCAGGGCGGGATCGGTGTAGCGGGACTGCAGCTCCCGCGAGAGGATCGAGAGCTCCCCCGCCCCGCTCGACACCATCACGATGGCCCCGCCGTCGGGGATCGAGGGCAGGAGCGCCTCCGTGACCCGGAGCGGTCCGTAGAAGTTCGTCTCGATGGTCCTGCGCGCAACGCTCCCGTCGAATCCATCGAGAGCGACGGCGGCGTTGTTGACGAGGAGGTC
>DAHVAK010000243.1 GCA_027314665.1 Spirochaetales bacterium | reverse complement strand
CCGGAGGTCGCCTGGCCGCTCCGGCGGCGCGCGAAGGGAGCGGGCGTCACCCCTCGACGCGGGAAGGCGCCCCGGATACCATGGGGCACATGAACGACTATCCGATCGCCCCTACGCCCTTTACCTCCGTGACCCTTTCAGATCGCTTCTGGCTTCCTCGCCTCGATACCAATCGAGCCGTCACCATCCCCGCCGTCTTCCGCAAGTGCGAGGAATCGGGCCGTATCGACAACTTCCGCAAGGCCGCCCGCCAGATGGAGGGACCCTACGTCGGCGTGAGGCCCTTCGAGGACACCGACGTCTACAAGGCGATCGAGGGGGCCTCCTACTCCCTGGCCCAGCGCCCGGATCCCGAGCTCGATGCCTACCTGGATCGGCTGATCGCCCTCATCGCGGCGGCGCAGGAGCCCGACGGCTACCTCTTCACCAACCGGACAATCGACCCCGCTCACGTCTTGCCGACCGCAGGGAGCGAGCGCTGGTCAAATCTCGTGAAGAGCCACGAGCTGTACAACTGCGGCCACCTCTACGAGGCTGCCGCCGCCCACTATCAAGCGACCGGCAAGCGCGCGCTCCTCGACGTCGCTCTTCGCAGCGCCGCGCTCATCCGCAGGACCTTCGGCCCGGCAGCCAGGCATGACATCCCCGGCCACCCGATCATCGAGATGGGGCTCGCGCGGCTGTACCGCCTCACCCTCGATCGGGTCCACCTCGAGACCGCCCGCTTCCTTCTCGAGCAGCGGGGACGCCACGAGGGACGCCCGCTGTACACCTTTGCCGACAACCCCGGCTACTGCCAGGACCACCTCCCCGTGCTCGAGCAGCGGGAGGCCGTCGGCCACGCGGTGCGCGCGGTCTACCTCTACTGCGGGATGGCCGACGCGGCGGCGCTCCTTCCGGATCCGGGCTTTGCTGCGGCGATCGAGTCGATCTGGCGCGACGTGGTGGAATCGAAGATCTACCTGACCGGCGGCCTGGGCGCTCGCCACACGGGGGAGGCCTTCGGCGACTCGTTCGAGCTTCCGAACCTGACCGCATACGGGGAGACCTGCGCCGCGATCGGCTCGGTGATGTGGAATCACCGCCTGTTCCTGCTCTCCGGCGATTCGAAGTACTACGACGTCCTGGAGCAGACCCTCTACAACGGGCTTCTCTCCGGAGTCTCCCTTCAGGGCGACGAGTACTTCTACACCAACCCCCTCGAGTCCGATGGAGAGTTCCGCTTCAACAAGGGGAAAAGCGGACGCCAACCCTGGTTCGACGTCTCCTGTTGCCCGACGAACCTCTCGCGCTTCTTCCCCTCGCTGCCGGGCTACCTCTACGCCTCGGCCGACGACACCCTCTACGTCAACCTCTATGCCGAAAGCAGCGCGGAGGTCGAGGTCGGGGGCGTGCGCACCCGGCTGCTCCAGAAAACTGACTACCCCTGGAGCGGCGAAATCCGTCTCAGCGTCCAACCGAAGCGTCCGGTCCGCCTGCGCCTCCTGCTCCGCCTGCCCGGGTGGTCGCGCGAGCAGATCATGGGAGGAAGCCTCTACCGCTTCGCGCATCCCCTTGCCGACGCCTCCTCGCTGCGGGTCAACGGCGCGGGCGTCGAGATCGTCAGGGAGAAGGGGTACGCGGTCGTCGAGCGCGAATGGAGGGAGGGGGACCTCCTCGAGCTCTCCCTGCCGATGCCGGTGCGAAAGGTGATCTGCGACGAGCGGGTCGCCGAAAACCGCGGGAAGGCGGCCCTGCAGCGGGGACCGATCGTCTACTGCGTCGAGGGGCGGGACTCGAGCCTTCCTCTGGAAGCCATCCGGCTCGGGGAGGAGGCCTCCCTTATCCCGATGTGGAAGCCGGAGCTCCTCGGGGGAATCCTTGCGCTCAAGGCCCCGGAGTTCAGCGCAATTCCCTACTACGCGTGGGCCAATCGGGGGCCCGGTCCGATGAAGGTCTGGCTGTCGAACGGCTGAGGAGCAGGATGTAGGAAACGTCGAACAGAAAGCAGAGCAGCCCGATCCCAAGCACGAAGGAGTCGCCCCCAAGCAGCCCATATTGGAGCGTCGGGGCCGCGGTTCCGATCCACTTGTTGACCGCGATGACCTGCGACTGCCCCTCGGGGCCGCTGCGCTTGAAGAGCATGTCGATGAAGAGAACCGACATGAGAAGGTTCTGAAGGAAGGCGGCATCCTTGGCGCCGTCCGTGCGTCCGAACTCGGTCACGAAGAGAATCTGGATGGCGAAGCCCGTCGCGAAGATGAGGAGACTGCCGAGAAGGAAATGGGCCTTCGTCAGCCCTCGCGGCCAGTACCGAATGCCATGCCTGAAGTAGGTGATGACGATGAGCACATCGCAGGCGGCCCAGACGATCTCGATGAGCTGCTGAATTCCCGACTGCCCGCCGTAGGCGAAGCCGATGTAGGTGTTGACCGTCTCCCAGGCGAAGTTCAGCGCGAGGGCGAAGACGGGTATCGCATAGCTCTTCTGCTTGAAGCCCAACCGCCCCGCCTCGATGTAGACCCAGGTCCAGCACAGACCGCTGATGATCGTCAACGCAAGCGTCACCGGAGCACCTCCGAAGAAAGGCTGCGCTCTACGCTAACCCGGCGCGTTCGGATGTGCAACCGCGGTGGTCGGGGATCACATCTTGCCCCTGAGCTTCCTCAAGGTCCGCCTGAAGGGAGAGAGCCGCTCGGTCTCTGCAGCGCCTCGCCCGGCGATCGATTCCCGAGCCCCCGTTTCGATCGGGGGGCTCTCTCCGCCCGCAGCCCCCGCCGCGGGCAACTCCTCGCGCTGCTTGAGCTCGGCTTCTTTCTGTTTCAGGTCCTCGCGCTTCTTCTTCTGGGCGGCCTTCTTCTGCTTGTTCGAGAGGTTGATGACGTAGATGATCACGGTGTAGATGATCCCGAGCACGAAGCCGGCAATCGCGATAACGATGATCGAGACATTCTCGAACTGGGCGCCGAAAAGGTTGACCGCGCTCTTGTAGTTGACGTTCAGGACGATGAGGACCGCCAGGGCGACGAGGACGACGGCGCTTGCGATCAGCTTTGCCACGATCGTTTCTCCTTTCCTAGACAGGATACCACACCCTCCCCCTGTGCCGTGAGCGTGCCGGGCGCAATCGATACGATCACGCCCGGCCGTGAGGCTTGGCCGTGAGGCTTCGCGATCCGTTCGCTCTCGCCGCCCTCAATGCACGAGCTTGAAGCCGATGTCGGTCCCCATCTTCTGCATGAAGCCGAGCTGGATATTGAGATAGCCGAGGGCCTCGATCCACCGGGAGTTGGAAAGAGGTCCCGCGTCGACCGCATCGAAGCCGATGTCGCCCGCGAGCTGGAGCGCCGCCTTGCGCGCGGCATCGTCGTTGCCGGCGATCGGAACGCTCACCCGCTCGCCCTTGACCTTGCCGGAGTCCATGCAGGAGGCGAAGACCGAGTTGAAGCCCTTCACCACCTTTGCGCCAGCGAGCCGCTTCTGGATCTCCTCGGCGGCACTCGTCGTGAAACCGATGGCGAGCCCGAACTCCTTGGTGAGGGGATTGGTGACGTCGATGACGGTCTTGCCCTTCACCGAGTCGCCCAGCTCCTTCCCGACCGTTTCGATCTCGGAGTAGGGCACAGCGAGGATGATGATCTCGCCCCACTCGGCGGCAGCTCGCGCGCCGCCCCTGCCGGTAATCTTCGTCTCGTATCCCGCTCGGTCGAGCCCCCGCTTAAGCGCCGCTCCGACGTTGCCCTTTCCGATGATCGCGACTTTTTGCTTCATCGCACTTCCTCCTGTATAGGTTACGCGAACAGTAATAATATCGCGCGGTGGGAGTGCGACGGCAAGGCCCTCCCTGGGGAAAGCCGGCGGACCCGATCGGAAGCCGCCGACTTGAGGCGCCCTGCTGACCGTGTTCGCGGCAAGGGCGTTCTGGCGCTCGATCCGAACGACGCGGCGGGCGCTCCCCTTGCCCCCCGAAGGCCTCTCCTGATAGGCTGCCTGCGGAAGGAGCCAACTATGTCGGACAACCAGGCAACGATGAGCTATCGCGTGATTCTCGAAACGACGAAGGGACGGGTGGTGATTCAGGTTTACCGCGACTGGGCGCCGCTTGGCGCCGACCGCTTTCGCGAGCTGGTCGAGGCCGGCTACTACTCGGACATCGCCTTCTTTCGCGTCCTCCCCGGGTTCGTCGCCCAGTTCGGTATATCGGGGGATCCCGAGCTCAGCTCCCAGTGGCGCGAGCGGGCCATCACGGATGATCCGTCCAAGACCTCGAACACCCGAGGTACCATCACCTTCGCCATGGCGGGGCCTGACACCCGGACGACCCAGCTCTTCATCAACTACGGCAACAACGCCCGCCTCGACGGGATGGGCTTCGCCCCCTTCGCCGAGGTGGTCGAGGGGATGGAGCACATCGACGCCCTCTTTAGCGGCTACGGCGAGGGGGCGCCCCACGGTCGGGGCCCCGATCAGGGACGCCTCCATCGCGAGGGGAACGCCTATCTGCGTGCGGACTTCCCGAAGCTCGACTACCTCATCTCGGCCTCGATCGTCGACGGAGCATAGCTCTTCGGGCGGCGCCGTGGCAGAATGGGCGCATAGAGGCATCCATCACCTTCCTTGACTCTCGTCCACGGGGGGCTCTCCATGCGCAGATCAGGCTGTGGGCTGCTTGGGCGCGCGGCGGCGCCGGTGCTTCGCTTTGGAGCGGTGCTGATAGTGGCTGCCCTTTTCTCCGGCTGCAATCCAGGGGCGGGGAGCTCCTGGCCGGACGGCCAGTGGCGGCGCTCGTCCCCGGAGGCACAGGGAATCAGCTCCGAGGGGATCGCAGCGCTCTTCACCCACGTCGAGAATGCCGACCTTCCCCTCCACGGGTTGGTGGTCGTCCGCCACGGGTACATCGTCACGGAGGCCTACTGGTACCCCTTTCACGCGGGCCTGAAGCACGATCTTGCCTCCTGCACGAAGAGCGTCGTCTCGGCCCTCATCGGGATCGAGCTCAGCGAGGGCTCCCTCAAGGGCACGAGCGCCCCGGTGGTCGGATTCTTTCCGGAGGAGCCGCTCGACAACCCCGACCCGCGCAAGGCTTCCATCACCATTGACAATCTCCTCACGATGTCCTCCGGCCTCGATTGGCCGGAGTGGGAGAGCTCGGTCGTCGATCCGCGCAACCCGAGCCTTGCCATGATGCGGAGCACTGACGAGGCGCGCTATTTTCTCGGGCGTCCGATGAGCGCCTCGCCGGGACGGGTCTGGAACTACAACTCTGGAGGATCGCAGCTGTTGACGCTCATCCTCAAGCGTTCCACCGGGTTGGACCCGGTCGAGTTCGCCCGCTCGCGCCTCTTCGCGCCCCTGGACATGGGCGACGTGGCGTGGGCTCGCGATCCCAACGGAAACCCGCAAGGCGGGGGTGGCCTGCGGATGACCCTCCCCGACATGGCAAGGTTCGGCTACCTCTACCTTCGCGTGGAAGGTGGAAGGGTCGCTCCATCGTCCCGCGCGAGTGGGTCGCTGCCTCGACGAGCAATCGAATTCGCACCTCCATAGGTTGCGGCTACGGCTACCAGTGGTGGCTGCCCCTGCCAGGCGCCTACGCCGCCTTTGGCCGCGGCGGCCAGTTCATCTTTGTCGTCCCGAGGCTCGATCTCGTCGCGGTGTTTACGGGTGGGCTGGCCGAGGATCCCCGAATGGGCGAGCCGACCCCGGTGCGGCTGCTCGCCGACTACCTCATCCCGGCCGTCCGCTCCTCGGGCCCGCTGCAGCCTAACCCGGCGGCGGTTGCTCGGCTCGACGAGAGGATTGCGAAGGCGGCGCGTCCGCCTGCCGCCGTCTTCTCCTCGTTTCCGGGCGACCCTTCGGTGTCGGGAAGAACCTACCGCTTCGCCGAGAATCCTATCGGGCTGCGCTCCTGCTCGCTGCGCTTCCTCGAGGGAGACGAGGCACGCTTCACCCTCTCCTTTGACGACCGGCCGGCTCTCGAGCTGGCGGTGGGCCTCGGGGGCCTCTACCGCATCACCCCGGATGTCCAATGGTTCGGCCCTCTCGAGGTGGGCGCGCCGATCGGGGCAAGAGGAGGCTGGAAGCCCGGGCGTGTGTTCACGGTCGGCGTCCAGCCGTTGGGGATGGCCGATGAGCTTCAGTTCACCCTGAATTTCCAGGGCAGCCTGGCGATCCTGACGCTCTCCCTCTCGACCGACCACCACGAGATGGTCATGATTGGCGAGAGTTGAGGCGGATCGAGGGATGAGCGGCAGGGAGCGGGTGCGAGCGGAAACCCCGGCGCGGATCGTGATCGATCGAGATTTCACCGTGGGGCCGATCGACGATCGGATCTACGGTTCCCTCGTCGAGCACATGGAACGGGTGGTCTACGGCGGGATCTACGAGCCGGGCCATCCCTGCGCCGACGCGCGCGGCTTCCGCACCGACGTGATAGGCCTGGTCAGGGAGCTGGGCGTGCCGATCGTTCGCTACCCGGGAGGCAACTTCGTCTCCGGGTACGATTGGGAGGACGGGGTCGGCCCCCCCTCCGAAAGGCCGCCGCGGCTCGATCTCGCCTGGATTGCCCGCGAATCCAACGAGGTCGGGCTGAACGAGTTCCTGTACTGGGCCAAGGAGGCGGGAGTCGAGTGCAACCTGGCGGTCAATCTCGGGCTCCGCAGGGTGGATGCCGCGCGCAATCTCGTCGAGTACTGCAACTTTCCGCGCGGAAGCTACTGGAGCGACCTGCGCGTCGCTCACGGGGTCGTCGAGCCCCACGGGATCAAGACCTGGTGCCTCGGGAACGAGATGGACGGCCCCTGGCAGATCGGAGCGAAGAGCGCGCTCGACTACGGCAGGCTCGCCTGTGAGGCGGCGCGGGCGATGCGTCGGGTCGATCCGGGCATCGAGCTCGTGGCCTGCGGAAGCTCGACGCCAAGGATGAGGAGCTTCCCCGACTGGGATGTGACGGTCCTCGAACAGGCCTACGACGAGGTCGACTATCTCTCCCTGCACACCTACTTCACGAACACCGGAGGCGACAGCAGGGCCTATCTGGCCCGATCGCTCGAGATGGACCGCCAGATCGAGGCGGTCGTGGCCGCCTGCGACCTCGTCAGGGCGAAGGTGCGGAGCCGAAAGAGGCTCTCGCTCTCCTTCGACGAATGGGGTATCTGGTCGCGGGAGGAGCGCGCCAACCGCGATTCCTGGAGCTGGCGGTGGAAAGAGGCGAACGCCGTGAGCGAGGGAATGTACAGCTTCGAGGATGCGCTGCTCGCAGGCTCGATGCTCCTTTCGCTCATCCGGCACGCGGACCGCATCAAAATCGCCTGCTGGGCCCAACTCGTCAATCACCTCTCCCTTTTTTCCTGCGCCGCAGGCGGTCCTGTGTGGAAGCAGACCGTCTTCTATCCCTTCGCCCACGCCGCGCGCTTCGGCAGGGGAATCGCTCTCGCCCTCTCGCTCTCCGCTCCGGTCTACGATGCCGGGGAGCTTCAGGGGGTTCCCGTCCTGGACGCGGCCGCCGTTCTCTCGAAGAAGGAGGATGAGATCGTTGTCTTCGCGGTGAATCGGGATCTGAGCAGGCCGCTTCCTGTCGAAATCGTCCGTCGGGGCTTCGCTCCCTTCCGTGCGGTAGAGCACATCCTCTATGAGAGCGCCGACCTCGAAGCTGGGAACACCCGTGAGCAGCCGGGGCGCGTCGTGCCGTCAAGCAGGACCGGCGCCGAGCTTGCAGCTACCCTTGACGTCGAAGGCGACACGGTATCGCTACGGCTTCCCGCCGCGTCGTGGAACGTCATCCGGCTGCGGAGGAGCGAGGCACGAGACGTCGAGCCGCCGAGGTCGGGGCGATGAACCGTTTCGCCACGCTCGGGCCTACCACTCGATCGAGCAGGAGTCTCCTTCGAGCTTGACGACCAGGGCCTCGCGGTCAAGCCACCACCCCGTGCCCGCCCCGCCAGCCTCCTCAAGCCACCAACCCGCCTCAACCGACGGCGCAGCGCTCGCGTCGATCTCGGGAATCGGAAGCTCGCCGGAGAGAACTCGCTTCGGCCGTCCTGCCTCGTGGAGGTGGAGCTGCCACCGGGCGGGGCTCGGGGCCTCCCCGCTCCGCGCGGCCCGGAAGGTCGTGACACCGGCCCCGCTCATGGCTTCAAGCACCGTGTCCTCCCCTTCGTCGCGCAGGCGGAAGCGCCCTTCGCGGCTGCCGAAGAGATGGAGGTGGTAGCGCTCGGTCGGACGCTCGCCGACAAAGGCGAGCGGCTCGGCCAGAGGCAGGATCGAATCGCCGCGGACGTAGAGGGGAAGCTCGTCGAGCGGAACCTCCCGCCGCAGCCACGCCGGCCCCTCGAGCTGCTCCCCGGTAAGGAGGTGGGTCCACCGCCCGCGCGGCAGGTAGAGCTCCACCCGCCCGCGGGGGTCGAAAACCGGCACGACGAGGAGCTCGCGCCCGAGCAGGTACTGAAGATCCAGGTGGACGCAGCTTGGGTCGTCGGGATACTCGAGAAACAGGGGCCGCGCGATCGGCAGGCCGCTCTCGGCGGCCTCGAAGGCGTAGCTGGAGAGGTAGGGGAGGAGCCGATAGCGGAGCTCGGCGTAGCGGCGGAAGATCGCGAGGACCTCGGCGTCGAAGGACCACGGAAAGCGCGGGGTCTGGCTGTGGCAGCGCGCCGCCGGGCTCAAGAGACCGAACTGCGCCCAGCGGACGTAGAGCTCGCGCGACGGCTCGCCGTAGAAGCCTCCGATGTCGTGACTCCATAGGGCGTGGCCCATGAGGGAGTCGCTCAAGCCCGCGCGCAGGACCGCGGCCATGTCCTCATAGGTGCACTCCGGGTCGCCCGACCAGTGGATCGGATAGCGCTTGGAGCCCGCGCAGCCCGAGCGAGCCCAGATGACCCCCTTCCCGTGCTTCTCCTCGACGACCTCGAAGACGGCCCCCTGGTAGAGCATCGAGTAGAGGTTGTGCATCTCCCTGCCGTCGCGAGCGTTTGCGTAGAGCGCGTCGGGCGGGATCTCCTCCCCGAAGTCGGTCTTGAAAGTGTCGACCCCCATCCGCAGAAGCCTCCGGTGACGCTCCTTGTACCACGCGAGCGCCTCGGGATTGGTGACATCGATGATCGCCATGGAAGGCTGTCGGTCGAGCCAGAGGTTGGTCACATAGTCCCGCCCGTCCGCTCGCTTCAGGAAGTAGCCCCTTTCCGATCCCTCGCGGTAGGCCTCGCTGAAGACCGAGACATAGGTGTTCTCCCAAACCGATATCTTGAAGCCCTGCTTCTTGAGCCCTGCCATCATCTCCGCAGGGTTCGGAAAGCGCTCCTCATCCCAGGTGAGATCCGACCAGCGCTCGTCGCGCAGCCAGAAGCAGTCGAAGTGATAGACGTCGCAGGGGATCGAGAGCTCTCGAATCTTGGCCGCTTCCTGCTCGACCTTCGCCCGATCGAGGCGATCGAAGCCGGTGCTGACCCACAGCCCCAGGGCCCACTTGGGCGGCACGCGGGGCCTGCCGGTAAGCTCGGCGTACTCGCGGAGAATCTCGCCCGGGGTGGAGCCGGCAATGAGGTAGAGATCGAGCTGGCTGCTCTCGGCGTCTACCACGAGCGAGCGGGTCGAGCTCGCCCCGAAGTCGAAGGTGACCCTCTCGGTGTTGTCGACGTACAGTCCGTAGCCGCTGCTCGAGAGGTAGAAGGGCACGTTGCGATAGGACAGCAACGAGCGCGCCCCGCGGGCATTGGAGTTCCAGATCTCGATGCGCTGTCCGCTCTTCTCGAGGCGGGTGAAGCGCTCCCCGCACCCCCAAAGGTGCTCCGCAGCGGAAAGAAGGAGGCTCAGGTGGGTATGCCGCGGTTCCCACCGCACCACCCAGGGCCTTCCGGCGTCGTCGGTCTCCGCAGTGAAGCCGCTCGGGGGGGCGTAGCGGTCGCCGGTAAGCATGCGATCCTCTTCGATCGACTCCGCGAGAATCCTTCCGGCCCGATCGCGAAGCGAGAGGTGCCACGGATCGAGCGAGACCGTGAGCGCCGCCCGCCCGGCGTCGATCGTGACCGCGCCGCCGCTTTCGCTCCATTCGATCCGCTCGCGGGCCTGCCCGACGACGATGTCGGAGTTGCGCGCCGGGGAATTGGGTCCGGGAGCAAAGCGGATGCGAAAGCAGCGCTCGGAATAGACCTGCACCTCCATCGTCACCGCGGCGAGGGTAGAGGCCCTGCACAGGAAGGCGGCGCGGCCCCCCCGGATTTCGCGGCCAACGACCCTCTCGATCGCGAAAACCTGATCCTTCCTCATCTCGTGACCCCCGTGGAGAGGCTGCCCCGTAGTGGAATGCCCGCATTGTAGGGCAGGAGGGGCGCGACCGCAAGCGGCGGGGCAAGGACCCCTTGCGCTGCCTCGGGAGCCGAAAGACGGCGACGGCGGGGCAGTCACGGCGGGCCCTTCCATCCCGGCGGAGCGACTTCTGCTTCCTCCGCCAATCTGCTATAGTCGCTTCGACGCTCGGCTATCAGCCCTTCTGAGGATTTGACGCATGGGATTCAAGAGGCTCACGACGCGATTCCTTCTCATCGTCCTCGCCCTCTTCATGGTGACCGGAGCGGTCTCGACCGTTGTTCTCCTCTTCGCCGTTGAGGGGATCATCCATCGACTGGGCACAAGCTACGCCTTCGAGCGGGCCGAGCTCGAGCGAGCGCGGATCGGGCGCGTGCTCGACACCGAGGCGATTCTCGCGCGCAAGCTCGCCGACTCGCCGTCGCTCGTGCACTGGTTCCTCGACGAGGGCAATCCGGCTCTGCGGAGGGCTGCCTTCGAGGAGCTCGAGAGCTTCCGCCGCGCCTTCCGCGACAAGGACTACTTCATTGCCGTCGGCTCCTCACTCACCTACTACATCCAGCCGACCGAGGGACCCATTGCCGTGACCACCTTGAGCAAGAAGAATCCCGCCGACGCCTGGTACTTCAACACCGTCGCGGCGGGGCTGCCCTCCTCCTTCAACCTGGACTACGATCGCCTCATCGGGGCGGCGAAGGTGTGGATCAACTGCGTCGTGCGCTCAAAGGGCAACGTCATTGGGCTCGCGGGGACCGGGCTCGACATCACCGACCTCATCAAGCAGATCGTCCGCTCGGAGAGAAGCGGGGTGCGCACGATCCTGATCGACTCAACCGGAGCGATCACGGCCGAGCGGAATCGCAGATCCCTCGAGCAGAATGCCCTCGCCGGCGCGTACGGCAAGAAGATCACGATCTACGATCTGGTGAAGAGCGCCGCCGACCGCAGGCGGCTTGCTGCCCTCATTGCATCGGCCGCCTCGGGGAAGCCCGAGATCGGGACGGTCGAGCTTGGCGGTAGGGCGAACCTCACCGTCGTCGATGCGATCCCCGAGATCGGCTGGTACGCCGTCGTGACCGTCGACCCCTCCTCGGTCATCTCCTTCCTCGATTTTCTGCCTCTCTTTGGGCTTCTGGTCGCCTCGCTCTTGGCGGTGCTCATAGCGATCTCCCTCCTCATGGAGCGCCTCGTGCTGCGCCCGCTCGTCACCATGACCTCGTCGGCGAGGCAGATCGCCTCGGGCGACTATGGGCTCTCCCTACCTTCCGGGAGAAGCGACGAGATGGGGGCCCTCGCCTCCGCCTTCAACGAGATGGCCGCGAAGGTAAAGGGCTACACCGAAAGCCTCGAGGCGCTCGCCGAGCGCCTTTCGAGCCACTCGCTCTTCCACCGACAGCGGGACATCGTGGGCGGAGACTTCCTATTTTACCGCGATTTCGGGGAGGGCTACCTCCTTGGGGTGGTCGACTGCGCGGGGCACGGCGTGCCGGGCGCGCTCATGACGATGATGGCAAGCTCCACCCTCCAAATGATCGCCGCTCGGGTGCGCTTCGACGAGCCCGCCGCGATGCTCGCCGAGCTCGACGAGGTCTTTCGGGCCTCGCTTCGCCACGACAAGGGCCAGCTCCCGGTCCGAGGGGGTTTGGATGTCGGCCTGTGCGCCTGCCTCCCGAACGAGGGCGAGCTGGTCTTCGCGGGCGCGGGAATGCCGCTCTACCTTCTTTCCCCTGACGGGCAGGTCGCGACGATCCCCGGGCGCAGGGGGGCAATCGGTCACGGGCGGCGACGGAGCTCGGGCCTCATCGAGAACCGGCGCCTCGCCACCGAGGGGCAGACCTTCTTTCTCGTCACCGACGGCTACGTCGACCAGGCAGGGGGAACGACGGGGCGCGCCTATGGAACCCGCAGGCTCACGACGCTGTTTGCCTCCTGTCTGGAGGGACCGCTGGACGCCCTCCGTCTCGATTGGGCAAGCGAGTTCGACGCCTATCGCGGCGATCAAGCCCAGCGGGACGATGTCCTTGCGATCGGATTTCGGGTCTAGAAGACCAAAGGAGCAGTGAAGCCCATGGCCGGTTTTGACCTTTTTACGCTGCGCGAGGTGTTTGCCGATCAGGGGGTGATGATCTGCTTCAACGGCCCCTTCTCCCACAGCGTCATTGAGGAGCTGGGTATTGCCGTGCGGAAGTATCTGGAGAGCGCCGAGGCGCCGACCTCGCGCATCGCCGATGTGTTCGCGGTCTTCATCGAGCAGGCTCAGAACCTGAAGAACTACACGGGGCGCGACTCGATCGCCGCGGGCGAGCCGAGCCAGCATCGCAACGGCACCCTGGTGATCGCGCGCGAAGGCGAGCACTACGTCGTGAGCTCGGGCAACATGGTGCGCAGAGAGGACGTCGAGGAGGTGATCGGAAAGCTGAACGCCCTCGTCGGCCTCGACAAGCCCGCCCTGAAGGCCGCCTACAAGGAGCGCCTTCGCGGCTCCGGAGCGCAGGGGCGAGGCGCGGGCCTTGGCTTCATCGATATGGCCCGCAGGGCCGCCGAGCCGCTTCGCTTTTCCGTCCGGGAGCTTCCCGGAGACGCCGTCTTCTTCAGCATTAGCGCGGTCGTATAGGAGTCATGCGGTGGAGAAACTCTCAATCAAAGCGGACATTTCGTCGCCCTCCGTCGATTTCGATCCCGAGACGGGGCTCCTCCAAATAGGCGGAGAATCCTATCCGGAGAACTCCTTTGAGTTCTACGCGCCTCTCGTCGCGTGGATCAAGAGCTTCCTGGCCGAGAGAAAGGGATCGGTCAAGCTCAAGGTTTCGCTTTCCTACCTGAACACCAGCAGCACCAAGTGCATGATCGATATCCTAGACGACCTCGAGACCGCCCACCTTCGCGGCCTTCCCGTCGAGGTCGAGTGGCTCTACGACGAAGACAACGAAAGGGCAAAGGACACCATCGACGAGTTCAAGGAGGACTTCACAATGCCCTTCGCGATCATCCCTGTGAAGGAGTAGACGGATGGGATCCGCACCGAGAGAAGGGGCCGACATTCCCAAGGAATTCCAGAGCGATCCCACGCTCATGTGGGCCGCCTCGATTGCGGCAGACTTCAGGCTTCACGGGGAGGCCTCCTATGCCCATTTCCTCGAGCTGCGGGAGCGGTACGTCGCGCTGCTGCGGCGCTTTGCGAAGATCGCGAGGATCAGCGACGGCTTTCAGCTCTCGCTCAAAGAGCTCAACCTCCTGTTGAGCACGGACGCCCGCACCGACTACCTCACCGGGCTCTCCAATCGACGGGACATCGTCGAGCGGCTCGAGGGCGAGATCAGCAGGACCCACCGCCACCGCGACCCCTTTTCTCTGATCATCGTGGATATCGATCGGTTCAAGGAGGTCAACGACAGCCACGGCCACGAGGCCGGCGACCGACTCCTCGAGGCAGTGGCGCTCGCCTTGCGCGCAAGCTTGAGGCTCGAGGACTATTGCGCTCGATGGGGCGGCGAGGAGTTCCTCATCTGCCTGACGCGGGCCTCGCTCGAGGGAGCGCTTGTCGTTGCCGAGAAGCTCCGTTCGAGCATCGAGAGCCTCGAGATCGACTACCAGGGAGCGCGCATCAGCCGCACGATAAGCCTTGGAGTCGCGCAGTACACGGACGGGGAGAGCCTCGACGAGATCGTCCGTGGGGCCGATCGAGCGCTCATCGAAGCGAAGCAGGCCGGACGCAACCGGGTACGAGCGCGCCCTTGGGCCGCAGCGTAGCGGGCGCCCGCGCCGCCTATCCGCTTACAATCGCTCCCACTGCCGAGCGCCGCCTGAAGCCGGTGATCAGGAGATAGCTCAATCCCGCCGAGCCCAGCATCGTCACGGCCATCGGGATCGCCGTCCCGTTGGTGAGCAGGCTCACCACCCCAGTCGCAAGCGCCGCCATGACCATCTGCACCCCCCCGAGCAGGGCGGATGCCGATCCAATTCCCGTAGAGAAGGGCTCGAGCGCCATGGCGGTCGTGTTGGGATTCACCAACCCTTGGCAGAA
>DAHVAK010000138.1 GCA_027314665.1 Spirochaetales bacterium | reverse complement strand
TCCTTATCACATAAGTAATGATATTGCTCCATAGGGTCAAGCTGCGCCGCAGCGGCAGGCGCCCCGATGAACTTCGCAGCGGAGTCGTGGTAGAGTGGCGCGAGGTACATCACCATGAAGCAGCCATCACGGCCAACCCCGCGCCGCGCGCCGGCGATCCCTCTCGTTGCCTACAACCCCTACTTCAGCATCTGGTCGTTCACCGACAGGCTGACCGACTCGGCGACCCGCCACTGGACCGGAGCGCCGCATTCGCTCACGAGCCTCGTGCGGATCGACGGCAGGAGCTTCCGTCTCATGGGAGGCGAACCGGCGGCCACGCAGGCCCTGCCGCAGACCGAGCTTTCGGTTCTTCCGACTCGGACCCTCTACCGCTTCGAGGGGGAGGGAATCCGGCTCACCCTCACCTTCATGACGCCGCTTCTGCCGCAGGACCTCGAGCTCTACGCCCGCCCGGTCACCTACCTTACGTGGGAGGTCGAGGCGATCGACGGTCGACGCCACGCGGTCCAGATCTACTTCGACGCCACCGGCGAGCTGGTCGTCGACAAGCCCAACCAGAGGGTGCAGGCGGGCCTCGAGAGCGTTCCGGGCCTCGCGGTCGCGCGAATGGGATCGACCGACCAGGAGATCCTCGGCAAGAAGGGCGACGATGTTCGCATCGACTGGGGCTACCTCTACCTCGCCGCACCCGAGGGCGCGGCGGTCGGCTTCGCCCTCGCCGAGTCGGCCCGCGCCGCCTTCATCGAGGGAGGAGGCCTTCCGCGCGGAGCGAACGCAGAGCTCCCCCGCCGAGTCTCGGACGCCTGGCCCGTGCTCGCAGCCGGCTTCGATCTGGGAGAGGTGGCGGCCTCGCCGGTCGCTCGTCACCTCCTGCTCGCCTACGATGAGATCTATTCGATCGAGTACCTCAACACCCGGCTCCCACCCTACTGGCGGCGCGGTGGAGCGACGGTCGCCGAGCTCCTCGCTTCGGCCGATCGCGATTACGCCGCCCTCGGCAGGAGGCTTGCCGCCTTCGACGAGCGGCTCATCGAGAGCCTGAAGCGAAGGGGAGGGAGCGCCTTCGCGGAGCTCGCTACCCTCTCCTACCGACAGAGCCTCGCCGCCCAGACCCTCGCCGCCGGACCGCAGGGGCAGCCCTACTACTTTCCCAAGGAGAACTTCTCCAACGGCTGCCTCGGCACGGTGGACGTCATCTACCCGGAGGCGCCGCTCCTGCTCCTGCTCAAACCTGCCCTCCTCGCGGCGACGCTCGAGCCGGTCTTCGACTACGCGCAGTCGGGAAGGTGGCGCTTTCCCTTCGCGCCCCACGACCTCGGGACCTATCCGATCGCCAACGGGCAGGTCTACGGCGGGGGCGAGAGCACCGAGGTCGATCAGATGCCCGTCGAGGAGAGCGGCGACCTCATCATCCTAGCCGCAGCCCTCGCGCAGGCCGAGGGGAACCCCGGCTTCGCCTCGCGCTACTGGCCGCTGCTCGAGAAGTGGGCCGTCTACCTCCGCGACGCCGGGCTCGATCCGGCAAACCAGCTCTCCACCGACGACTTCGCCGGCCATCTCGCCCACAATGCGAACCTCTCCCTGAAGGCCATCCTTGCCCTCGGGGCCTTCGCGCGCCTTGCCGAGGCCGTCGGAAAGCGGGAAAGCGCGGCGGAGTACCAGGGCATCGCGCGCGACTTCGCCAAGCGCTGGCTCGCCATGGCCGACGACGGCGACCACACCCGACTCGCCTTCGACGTGCCCGGGACGTGGAGCCAGAAGTACAACCTCGTGTGGGACCGGATCCTCGAGCTGAACCTCTTCCCGGCGAGCCTCAGGAGGCAGGAGGTCGCCTACTACCTCGCTCACATGAACCGCTACGGGGTGCCCCTCGACAGCCGCAGGAGCTACACCAAGCTGGATTGGGAGATCTGGATTGCGACCCTGGCCGATACGCCGGAGGAGTTCCAGAGGCTCGTCGAGCCGCTCCTGACGTGGGCCAAGGAAACCGAGAGCCGCGTGCCCCTCACCGATTGGTACGACACGAAGAGCGGAAAGATGGAGGGCTTCCAGGCTCGCTCGGTGGTCGGAGGGATCTACCTGCCGATGCTGAGCGATCCGGAGGTCTGGAGGGAGTGGCGGAACAGCTCGCTGTAGCTGCGGGCCGCGCCCTTCCTGGCTGCCTGGGCCGGCCTACTTCACCTGCGGGGCTTGCGGCCCCGCAGGGGCCTCGGGTCCCCGCTTCTGCTCGGCTGCGAGCTCCTGGATCGCCTTGAGGAGGAGCTTCTGATACCCCTGGAGGCGCAGGGCCGAGTCGCTCGAGCCTCCGGCAGATTCTGCGCCGGATGATGAGCCCGCCCCCCCGTCGAGCCCGAGCGCCGAGCCGAGGCTGCTCAAGGAGAGACCGCCTGAGGCTCCGCTCCCTCCCCCGACGCCGCCCCCGGAGGCGAGAGCCTGCTCGAGGAGCTGCTGAAAGGCGGCCCCTCCCGCCGGGAGGGCGGAGGCGGGTGACCGTGGCGCGGCGCCGGAGACCTCGCCGGGGCCCGCCGGCGCTCGGGGCGCATCCGGTGCAGCCGGAGCCGCCCGTCCGCCCGCCTGCGAGGGGGGACGCCTGCCGAGGCTCTCGATCTCGTGGATCCGGTCCATGATGTGCTGAATCCGCGACATGATGTCGTTGATGGAGCTCATCGTCCCCCCTTTCTGCTAGCGGTCATACACGGGGTCTTGTCCGACCCAGCGCGAGCTCGGGATCGCGGGGATCGCGGCGCGCTCCTCCGGGGTGAGGGCGATCTCCATCCCTTTCAGCGAATCCGTGATCTGCTCGAGGCTGCGGGCCCCGAGGATGGGCGCGCTCACGCGCGGCTCGCCGAGCACCCAGGCAAGCGCAAGCTGCGCGGGGGTGGCCCCCCTCGCGCGCGCCGCCTCCAGGAAGCGCTCCGCGATGTCGAGGGCCTGATCCGTGTAGTAGCGGTCGTGGTAGAACTGGAAGGCCTCGAGGCGAGCGCCCGCCGGGAGCTCCTTTCCCTTCCGGTACTTGCCGGTGAGCATTCCGCCCGCAAGGGGGTTGTAGCTCATGACGCCGATCCCCTCCTCGGCGCACAGCGGGAGCAGCTCGGCCTCGATCGCACGGTTCAGGGCGTTGTACGCGGGCTGCAGGCTGATGAAGGGGCTCCGTCCGGTCGAGCGCGCCCACTCCAGGCAGCGCAGAAGCTGATAGGCGCGAACGTTCGAGCAGCCGACGTAGCGCACCTTCCCTTCGCGAACGAGGTCGTCGAGGGCGTCGAGGGTCTCCTCGAAGGGGACGGTGGGATCCCAGCGATGAATCTGATAGAGATCGATGACATCGGTGGAAAGCCGCCGCAGGCTCGCGTCGACCGCGCGCTGGATGTTGATTCGGGAGAGCCCGCCCTCGTTCGGCCCCTCTCCCATTTGCCCGAAGACCTTGGTGGCGACCACCAGCTTCTCTCGGTTGCCCCGCGCCTTCATCCAGCGCCCGATGATCGCTTCCGACTCGCCGGCGTTGTAGACGTTCGCAGTGTCGAGAAAGCTTCCCCCCTGCTCGACGAACCAATCCATGATGGCGAAGGAGGTCGCCTCATCCGCCTCCCGTCCGAAGGTCATCGTCCCTAGACAGATCTGAGAGACGCGTAGCCCTGATTTCCCAAGCTGCACGGTTTTCATGAGGTGAATTCTATCGGCGCCCGCCGGATCCTGCAACCCCCGGCGAGCGCCGGCGGAAAAGAGAGTTGACCTCCCGAGGGTTTCATAGTAGGGTGGGATACTGGCTTGCACCCGATTTCGCGAGAAGGAGGGCTGCGAGAATCCGAGTTATCGCCACGAAGGTGAGCGACCTGCCTGATTGATTCATCCCGGATGAATTCCAGTGGAGACTTCAAAAAAGGGGCTAGGTGCCCCGGGGACACAGAATGTCTAAGAAACTGTACGTCGGCAACCTCAGCTACGACACCGACTCGAGCAGCCTTCAGCAGCTCTTCGCACAATATGGAGAGGTCGTTTCCGTCAACATCATCACCGATCGCATGACGGGACGCGCGCGGGGCTTCGGTTTCGTCGAGATGGGCTCCGATGATGCCGCGCAGGCAGCAATCGCCGGCCTGAACGGCGCGGAGCTGGACGGGCGGCAGCTGCGGGTCAACGAGGCGCAGAACCAGGATCGGAGCCACTCGAGGCCGCGCCCCGACCGGCGCTACTAGGGAGCGCCGGGTGGCACGACCAAACTACGGCGCCGAAAAACGCAGGCGTGAGCTGGAGCGTCAGAAGAAGCAGGAAGCCAAGCGCGAAAAGCGCCTTCAGAAATCCCGCGACAAGGGCGAAGATCAGCCCGCCGCGGGCCCCGAATCAAGCGACAATCCCTGACGCCCCCCCTCGGGCGTTCTCATCATCTCGACTCCGATCGTGAGGCGCCACTCCTCCACGGCATGAGCCGGCAGAAGGTGCTCGACGCCGAAGCTGCGGGCGGCTTCGATTCCGTCCATCCCACCGGTTGCCGGCTCGATTCCGACGTTCCGCTGGCCGTTCCAGTCGCCGTTGTTGAGCCAAATCCCCAAATAGGGAACCCGATCCGCGGGAAACGACAGACGCACGAGGTAGCCTGCCTCGGGGTTGCGCAGGAGGCACCATCCCTCGGTGAGCCTTCCTGCGGTCCACCACTTCCAGGAGGCCCGCTGCGCGAGAGGAGGGATCTCGCGCAGATCGATCGGGACCGAAGCCCCTCCCTCCCTCCCCCCCGCGGGTGCCGGGAAGGGGAAGGGATAGCGAGCGCCGTAGCTCGGGAGGCCGGGCGACGGCTGGGCGTTCACGATCTCGGTCACCTCTCCCGGCAGATCGAGCCGCGATCCCTGTCCGACGGCAAAGAGGGGGTGCGCGGCCCACAGGCAGCGGAAAGGAAAGGGCGAGAGGTTCTCCAGGCAATAGGAAAACGTGAGGCTCTCGCCTTCGAGCGTCGCGCTGCGCCGCAAGGAATAGGGAAAGCGCAGGCCGTGAACCTCATGCTCGACTCGAGTCCCCGCCAGCTCTTCGCGCCAGGGAAGGCTCCACACCTCCCCGTGATCCGCAAGCAGGGCCCCGCCCCACGGCTCGTCCGGATAGAGTCCCGGCAGGATCCCGGGAAACATCTCGTCGAATCCCCACCCCGCCTCGGCGTCGAAGGCTGACCCGACCGCCTTCGGCACAAGCCGCTTTCCGGGATGCTGCCACAGCAGCTCCGCTCCCGCGGACTTCGAGAAGATCGACGCGACCTTCGCGCCCTGATCGGGGAGGATGACGACCCTCAGCTCGTCGTTCTCGAGGAGGGTTGCCCGAAGACCCTTGAACGAAGCAAGCCGGCGAATCCTCGTTTCTGCGCCCATCCTCCCGCCTCCCTTCCTGCACCGCCTGCACCGGGGCGGCGCTCACCCCCGCCGCTTGGCGGCCTTTCGTGTGCGGGCGCTCCGGCCCACCGGACGCGCCGCAGGGGTTGATCGGGCCGACGCGGCGTGCGCACGGCGCTCGGTCCACATCCGAAGCAGGATCGAAGCGAGGAAGCCTCCGAAGACGAGGAGCAGGAGCTGAGGGAGCCAATCGCCGAAACGGGTATAGAAGGTGAAATGCTCGTGCGGGATCGCAACGTCGGCGATCAGGTAGGCGGGCTTGTAGTAGGGAACGCTCTTGATCAGCCTTCCCTCCGGATCGACGTAGGCCGTCAGCCCCGAGGCCGTGGCGCGAAGAAGGGGCCTTCGATTCTCGATGGCGCGGAACATGCCGTTGACGTAGTGCTGCTTGCCCTCGACCTTCGAGAGCGACCAGTAGTCGTTCGACAGATTCATGATGACCTGCGCGCCCCGCATCACGAACCGGCGGACGTCGTTCGGAAAAGAGTCTTCGAAACAGATGGGTGTGGAGAAGGTCATCTTGGGGGTTTGGAAGACGACGTATCGGGTCCCCGGATCGAAGAGATAGACATCGAAGCTCGTAAGGAGATGATAGAGCCCCGGCAGCTGCTTCTTGTAGGGAAAGTACTCGGTGAACGGGACGAGGTGGATCTTGTGGTAGGTCTCCATCCGCTCCCCGTCGGGGGCGAAGAGGACCGATGCGTTGTAGTCGCGGCGTGTCTCGTTTCCAAACCGGTCGGTCGTCAGGGTGTAGTCGTCGTTGCCGGTGATGAGCCAGGTGTGGATCTTTTCTTGATAGGCCTTGAACTCGTCGACGAGCTTCGCGAGGGGGTACTCGCTCGGGTCCATCCCCCACCACCTGCGGATATTCGGCACGAAGGCGGTTTCGGACCACACCACCAGATAGGGCTTGCTCGCAAGGGCCTCGTTGGTGAGCTTCTTCAGTGTCTCGAAGGTCTTGGTGTAGTCATTCTTGTGGGGATCGGTATCCTGCTGGATCAGGGCGACGCGAACGGTCCGCGCCGGTGCCTCGCGCGAGAGGGCGGCGATCGTGGCCGAGCCGGCC
>DAHVAK010000236.1 GCA_027314665.1 Spirochaetales bacterium | reverse complement strand
GCGCAATCACGTCAAAATCGATGCGCACCAGCACTTCTGGCGCTACAGCTCCGCAGAGTTCGGCTGGATCGGGGAGCACCGCGCCCAGCTGAAGCGCGACTATCTTCCGGAAGAGCTGCGCGCCACGATCTCCAAGTCCGGGGTCGAGGGCACGATCGCCGTCGAGGCGCGGCAGAGCGAAGAGGAGACCGAAACCCTGCTCGATTTCGGCGACCGCTGGAGCTTCATCCGGGGGGTGATCGGCTGGCTTCCGATCGCCGCGGACGATCTCAGCGAACGCCTCGAGCGCTTTGCCTCTCGAGGCAAGCTGCGGGGGCTTCGGCACGTTGTTCAGGATGAGTCGGACGAGGAGTTTCTCCTGCGCCCGGAGTTCAACCGCGGGATCGACCGCCTGCTCTCTCGGGGGCTCGCCTACGACATCCTCGTCTACGAGCGGCAGCTTCCCCAGGTGATCGAGTTCGTCGATCTGCACCCCTACCAGACCTTCATCCTGGACCACTGCGGCAAGCCCCGAATCGCCGACCGCGAGATGGAGCCCTGGAAGGGTCGGATGCAGGAGCTTGCCGAGCGGATCAACGTCTACTGCAAGATCTCAGGGCTCGTGACCGAAGCCCAGTCGGGCCAGTGGAAGCCGGAGGACATCATCCCCTACATCGAGGTCGTCATCGACCTCTTCGGGCCGGAGCGCGTCATGTTCGCCTCCGATTGGCCCGTCTGTCTCACCGAGACCGACTACCGGGGGTGGATCTCCCTGTGCGCGAAGCACATCGAAGGTTATTCCCAATCGGAGCAACGCCGCTTCTGGGCGGATACCGCGCGGGAGGCCTACCGGCTCTGAGAGCCCGCCTGAGGGCCGTAGAGGGCGCCGTCCCGCGGCCTACCGCTTGAGAAAGGGGATCGCCTCCCTTGCAAGGTGGTCGAGCTTCGGGGCGATGACGAGGCGGCAGTAGCCCGCGGTGGGATTCTTCTCGAAATAGCGCTGGTGGTACTCCTCCCCGCGATGGAACACCCTTAGGGGCGCGATCTCGGTCACGATCCTGCCTGCGTAGCGCCCGGAGGCCTGCGCCTCCGCGATGGAGCGCTCTGCGATCTCGCGCTGGCGCTCGTTCGCGGAGAGGATGATCGAGCGATACTGCGTCCCGACGTCTGCGCCCTGACGGTTCATGGTCGTGGGGTCGTGCGCCCGGAAGAAGATCCCCAAGATCTCCGCGTAGCCGATGACCGCCGGGTCGTACTCGATGCGGACGACCTCCGCGTGGCCGCTCCTGCCCGTGCACACCTCTTCGTAGGTCGGGTGGGGCGATCTGCCGCCGGCATATCCGACCTCGATCGCCGTGACCCCCGCGACCTTGCGGTAGACGGCCTCGACGCACCAGAAACAGCCTCCGCCGAGCACCGCAACCCTTCCCTCGTCCCTCTCGTCTTCCGCCATCCTCGCCTTCCTTTCGCGCCCGTGGCCCGGCGCGCGGGCGCAAACCCCACGCCGGACGCACCTCGCAGCCGCGCCCGTGGCCGCGCAAAGCCGAGGAGAAAGATACTACATTGCAGGCGCCGAGTGTGCCTTCCGCGGCCTGCGGGTTTCGCTTGCGCGCCGCGGGGTGTTGGGCTACTATGAGAGGACGCTGCAAACGTTACCGGAAACGTTCTCGCCGGCGCGGCGCCGCGCAAGGAGGCCACGGACGGTGGACGTGATTGCGCCCGGGACGCGGCTCGGGCGCACGCCCATCGGGGTTTCGATCCGCCATCAGGTGTTCTCCGTCAGACCCTGGATCCAGGGCCGCCCCGCCGCGGCGGGCGAGGCGTTGGTGATGTCGATGCCGGCGGACAGACCGCGGACGAACGCCCTACCGCAGCCCGAGATCGAGAGGCCGGTTTTGTCCAGCGATCGGTGCGCCATCTTCGCCGTCCTCCTCCCGCTCTGATACCGTTGGGCAGAAGTCTATACGGGAGTCCCCCTCCGGTCAACCGGCAGGGGAATCGCTTTGTGCTACTATCGGGGCTTGAGGGAGGCTTCCATGCAGTCGCCGGCGATCTATGCGCTCTTCACCCTGCTTCTGGCCGGCGCCGCGGCGGGAGGGGGGCTGCTCGTTGTTCGGATGCTCCGAACGAGGTACAAGCTCCGGTACACGCTCGCCTATCTTGAGCATTTTCGCAGGCTCGTCACCGGGATCAAGGGGGGAGAGCTCGATGAGCAGGCCCTCGCCTGGCTCAAGAGCCACGCGGAGGGAATGCAGCGCCTCCTCGGCACGCGGGGTCGGATCGAGTACTGGTCGCCTGCGGGGCGCTACCTCGAGCGCGACTTTGCGGTGGTCGTGCGAACGATCCAGGAGATCGAGGAGGGTGGATTCACCGATCACCTCGCCGCTAGCTGCCAGATCACCCTCATTCGCTACCTCACGGACCTCCAGCAGCGCTACCGGTAGGAGCGGGCGGCGGCGCCTGAGGCGCTGCCGGCAGCTGCACCGGCGCTCGGCACCGTGCGCGCCCGATGCACCCTCGGCAGGGGGCCGCACCGGCAAGGGAGCTCGGCCGGAAGGGGCACCCCTACAGCGAGAAGATGAAGCCCCGGCGCCGCAGCCAGAGCGCCGCGAGCGACATCGCAGCGAGGAGAAAGGCGATCTCGGGGATGATGACGGAGAGCGGGGCGGCAGCGTACCACCAGGGCATGGGCGGGAGCATGAAGATCGCGTCGAGGAATCCCTGGAGCAGGTAGAGGATGAGCGGGTTGACCCCCCACGCGGAAAGGAGCGGAAGCCTCACGCCCAGGCGGTCGGCAAGGAGATGAAAGGGCCAGAAGAGCGCCCCGGATAGGGCGGTCGAGATGAGGACGTAGCTCGCCGAGACCCGATTCTTGCTCACCGGGACTACGAAGGCCAGGGCGATCCCGGCCACGAGAACGCCCGCGACGAGCCACGGGAAGACGCGCCGGCTCCTCTGTCCTCCGTGGAAGAGATCCCCGAAGACGCTCGCGTAGATAAGCATTGCGGTCCACCCGAACGAGCCGGGAAGCCCCCCGTGGGGCGCGGCGAGGACAAAGGGAAGCAGATAGAGCTGGAGAGCGGCTTGGTAGGCGGCGAGCAGCGCGGTGGCGATGAGGTCGATGACGGTGAGCCCCACATCCTGGGCGTGCTTCAGCCACCAGGGCACGGTGGAGATGTTCAGGAGGTAGTTCGCGACGATCATGAGGATGATCGTGAGACCTCAAAATTGATCGATCGACTCGACGCGAGTCGGTGACGTCGGATGCGGGTCCATTCCGAGAGTATAATCCCCGCGGCTGGAACTCACCTCAGCCGGGACTCGTCAAATGAGCAAACAATCGAGTAGAATGACTTGTTTCGATACAGGCGAGAGAATGGGTGACAAAAAAGAGAGGACTCCACAGCTATTTCTATTGATCGCGGCGCTCGGATTCAGCGCGCTATTGGCGTCGTGCGGCTCGGGCGGCAAGGCGGCGGAGAAGGCCAAACCCGGCGATCCCGCCCGCAGTGGACCGCTTGCCGGCAGGCTTGCCGAGATTCCCGTCCAGGTGGCGGTGGTTCAATACGGACCCCTCGTCACCGATCACACGGCCGCCGGCACGATCGTGCCCGTGGTCCAGAGCCAGGTCGCGGCGCAGGTGGCAGGCGTCGTGCGAGAGGTCTACCACCTTGCGGGCACCTGGGTCAATGCGGGCGAGGTGGTCGTTCAGCTCGACGACTCCCAGCTACGCCTTGCCCTGGAGACGGCGAAGGCCTCCTTGAGCAGCGCCGAGATCGGGGTCGACAAGGCCAAGGCCCAATTGGATCTGGCGAATCTGACCGTCGAGCGGGACCAGTCGCTCATCAAGCAGAAGCTCATCCCCCAGAATCAGCTGGACACCGACACCACGAACGCTCAAGCGGCCAACCAGACCTACCTCGGGGCCAAGTCCGCCGTGACGCAGGCCGACGCCCAGCTGCGCCAGGCCGAGCTCAGCCTGGAGTACGCCGCGATAAAGGCCCCCTTCGCCGGTCAGCTTGCGGCGGTCAACGTCACCCCCGGCGAGTATGTCGGCCTGAATACCTCGGTCTTCGTCCTGGTAAGCCCCAACCGCGAGATCACCTTCAACGTGCCGCCCAGCGATGCGCCGGTTCTCGCGGTCGGGACCCCGGTTACCTTCACCTACCAAGCGCAGACGTACAGCGCGAGGGTGAGCCAGGCGCCCTCCGCCCCCATCAACGGGGTGGTGCCGATGGTTGCCCTCCTCTCCTCGTCCCTGCTTCCGCCCTACGGCGCGGTGGGGACCGTGAGCTACCGGCTCTCCCTTGGGGAGGGGGCCCTCGTTCCGATCTCCTCCCTTCAGACCACCGGCAACCAGGAGTACGTCTACCTCGTCGAGAACGGGAAGGCGGTGTCGCAGAACCTCTCGGTCATCGCGGAGTCCGGCACCACCGCGGCGGTCACGGGAGTGCGGCGCGACTCGCAGGTCATCCTCAATCCTCCGCCGGGGCTGCTGCCGGGTTCGCCCGTTCGCCCGGTGGCTCCGTCGCCGAGCGGAGCCCAGCAATGAGCAAAATCCGGGAGCTCGAAAGCAGGATCCTGGAGAAGATCAATCCGGCGGTCGGCTTCTCGGTGCGCCGCTACGTCATGGCGGTCGGCTTCTTCGTCGCGATCGTGGTCTTCGGGCTCATCTCGACCCTTGGGTTGGGGGTCGACATGTTCCCCCAGCTCAACATTCCGGTCGTCGTCATCATCACCCAGTACCCGGGCGCGACCCCCAGCGTCGTCGACCAGCAGATTACCCAGGTCGTCGAGAACCAGGTCTCGACCATAAGCGGGATCACCGACATCAACTCCAACAGCACGACGGGACGAAGCATCGTCGTGCTGCAGTTCGATCCCAGCACCAACCAGAACGCCGACGCCCAGCAGGTGGCCGCGATCATCGCGGCCGCGGTCAAGCAGCTCCCGGTCGGGGTCAACCCGCCGACGGTGCAGACCTTCAACCCGAACTCCCTGCCGATCCTTCAGTTCGGAATCTCGGGCCAGGGAGAGAGCCTCGAGAGCGTGGCGATCTGGATCCAGAACTACCTGACTCCCCTCATCGAACGGGTGCCGGGGGTCGCCAACGTGACGACCGACGGCGGCCCGAGCCGCCAGTTCCAGGTTCTCCTCAACCCCGACCGCCTCGCCTCCTACAATCTCACCCCCCAGCAGGTCGTGACCGCGGTCGAGAACTCCGCCATCAACGTGCCGATCGGGACGATCGAGCTGAACAACAACGCCCTGACCTTTTCGACCCTGAACGTCCCGGTCGATGTGAAGCAGATCTCCAACTACCTGGTGGATCCGTCACGGGGGATCTCCGTGCAGGACGTCGCCGTGGTCCGCGACGTTGCCGTGGCGACCGACTACGCGCGGGTCAACGGCAAACCGGTGGTCCTGGTCTCGGTCCAGCAGACCTCTGACAGCAACCAGGTAGCGGTCGTCGACGGGGTCCGCAAGCTCCTCTCGCAGACCCCCCTGCCGAAGGGCTACTCCCTCGTCTACAGCAACGACACCACCGGCCCAATCCGGGCCTCGGTCCAATCGACCTACCACGAGCTGTTCGATACGGCCCTCGTCGTCGCGCTCGTCGTGCTGCTCTTTCTCGGGCGGCTGAACACGGCCCTTTCGGTCATCCTCGCGATCCCAATCGCCCTTTCCGCGGCGCCGCTTCTCTACCACCTCGCGGGCTTCACCTTCAACCTTGTCTCCCTGCTCGCCCTCATCGTCGCAATCGGGATCGTCGTCGACGACTCTATCGTCGTCTCGGAAAACGTCACGCGCTACCGAGCCATGGGGTTCAGTCAGAAGGACGCGGTCCTGCACGGGGCGAGTGAGGTCTTCAGCGCCGTCCTCGCGGCCTCGCTCTCCATCCTTTCGGTCGTGCTCCCGGTGAGCTTCATCGGGGGCTTCGTCGGGGCCTACCTCCAGCAGTTCACCCTCGGGCTCGCCGCCGCGGTCTTCTTCTCGCTGCTCGAGGCGATCCTCTTCCTCACGGTGCGCCTCGCCTATACCCCGGAGTCGCGTCCGCGGACCTGGCGGGACCTCGTCGAGAGCCTTAGGATGCTGCCCGGCTCCATGAAGTGGGGCCTTTCGGCATGCATCCGCCCGCTCGGGATCATCGTCTGGGTGGTGATGCTGATCGCGCTCGTCGCGACGCGCCATTTCGTGTTCATCCCCCTCCTCGCGCTCTATCCGGCACTCCTCGGAGCTCTGCACTACCTCGTCCGAGTCCTCTTCAATCTGCTCGAGTCGGTCACCTTCACCCTCCATACCGCAACGGAGGCCGGACTCGACTGGGTGCGCGAGCGCTACGCCCGCTCCCTCGGCGGGGTCTTGAGGCGGGGGCGATGGGTCCTGATCGGCAGCGGCGCCTTCTTCGTGGCCACGGTCGTGTTCGTGGCGCCCCACATCGCCTTCAACTTCGTGCCGAACTCCGACAGCGGCACGATCGCCATCCAGCTCTTCCTTCCGCCGGGGACCCCCTTGAACGTCACCAACGCCGAGGCCGCGAAGATCGAAAGCTACCTCTACAAACAGCCCTACGTTTCGCTGGTCCAGACCGTCGTTGGGCAGGGCGGGGCCTTCCTCGGGGGCATCCCGGCCTCGAACGACGTGAACATGGTGGTGCAGCTCGCCCCCATAAACAAACGGCCGAGCGTTTTCGATCTCATCTCCACCTACCGCCCGGCCCTCTTCAAAATGGTGACCGCTGACGAGCCCTCGGCGCACCTCCAGGTCTACGCCGGCGGCGGCTTGGGCGGGCAGGGCAACGCCCTGCAGCTTACCCTGGTCTCGCCCGACTTGAGCCTCCTAACCGCCCGAAACGCCCG
>DAHVAK010000228.1 GCA_027314665.1 Spirochaetales bacterium | reverse complement strand
CGCATTCTGCGCGAAGTCGTGAACAGCGTCGGAAAGCCGGGCGAGCTGGGAAGCCATGTGCGCTGCGTCGTGTCGGTCTCCATGCTCACCGAGGGGTGGGATGCAAACACGGTCACCCACGTCATGGGCATCCGCGCGTTCGGAAGCCAGCTCCTGTGCGAGCAGGTCGCAGGGCGCGCCCTGCGGCGGGTGGACTATACCTTGGGCGCGGATGGGAAGCTCTCGCCCGAGTACGCCATGATCGCCGGTATCCCCTTCACCTTCTTCAAGGGCGGAGCCAATGCGGTCGCCGACGCCAAGCCCACCTGGGCGATTCGAGCCCTGCCAGAGCGGCAGGAACTCTACGAGATAACCTTCCCGAGCCTCGACGGCTACCGGATCGAGAGCACGAACAGCCGCATCGAGGCGGACTTCTCGCGGCTAGACAACTACGAGATCGACGGCTCCCGCTATCCCTCACATACGGTCATGGCCTCCCCGGTCTCGCCCGACACGGTGAAGCTCACCCTCGAGCAGGTCAAAGCCAAGCGCCCTTCCGAGCTCGTTTATCTTCTCGTGCAGCATCTGATCCGCAAGTACCATGTCGACACCGACGGCAACCGTCAGTTCCACCTTTTCGGACAGCTCAAACCCATCGTCGAGCAGTGGTACGAGTCGAAGGTCCACTGCATCGGCACCGCCTTCAAGAACATGCTCTTCTATGAAGATCCCGACACGATGGCGGCCCACATCCACAAGGCGATCACCGCCGCGCACGCCGGAAAGGAGGTCGTCCTGCCGATCTTCAACTACTACAACCGCGTCGGCTCCACGCGCTACGCGAACGGCCTCACGACGCGCCCGGTCTTCACAACGACGAAGAGCCACGTGAACTACGTCGTCGCGGACACCGAGAGCTGGGAGCAGATCGCCGCCAAGACCCTCGAGGAGCTCGAGGGCGTCCTCTCCTACGTCAAGAACGCCTACATCGGCTTCACCATCCCCTACGTCGCGGAAGGCAAGCGCGAGGCCCGCTACTACCCCGACTTCATCGCACGCTGCCGCACCGCTTCGGGCGAGACCATCAACCTTATCATCGAGATCACCGGCATGAACAAGGATAAGGCCGACAAACGGCATTACCTCGAGCGCTACTGGCTCCCGGCGGTGAACGGGGTGCGCGAGCGCTTTCGTTGGGACAAGTGGGCCTTCGTCGAGATAGCGAACGACATCCGCGACATTCGAAACCAGATCGTCGCCAAGATCGGCGGCGTGGAGTAGTGTGTTAGCATTGGGCACGGATTGGGAGTCAGAAATGGAAGAGGCGGTAGTACGGGTAATTCGCGACTATCTTGCGAAACACGACGCAGTGAAGGTGGCGATTTTCGGATCCTACGCGCGTGGAGACGCCAGACCCGATAGCGATATCGACGTCCTCGTGGAGTTTCGCGAGCCGAAAAGCCTTTTCGACCTCGTGGAGTACGAGATTGACCTCACCGATGTTGTTGGTCGAAAGGTTGATCTCGTCACGAAACCGTCGCTCAGCCGCTACTTCAGGGACGAAGTCCTTTCGAACATGCGGGTGATCTATGGCTGAGGTGAAAAGGCAGGCAGTGTATATCCTGCACATTGTTGAAGCCATCGACCGGATAGCCTCTCACATCAAGGGACTCACCTTTGCTGATTTCAAAGGCAGCACAATGGTGCAGGACGCAGTGATCAGGCAGGTTGAGATCATCGGGGAAGCAACGAAACACATCATTGACGAGACGCGAAAACGTTATCCCGAAGTTCCATGGAGGATCATGGCAGCCATGCGGGACAAGGCGAAACACGACTATTTCGACGTCGATATCGCGCTTGTCTGGGAGACTGCGGCAAAAGATATCCCTTCGCCTAAAGCCGTGATGGACCGGATCTCGAGGGATCTGGAAGGAGCGCACTGATGTCCATCGAGTCCATCAAGCACCCCTACGAAAAGCGCGTGCACATCCCTTCCAAGGAAGAGGCGGGCATGGAGGCTGCGAGCCTTACTCCCGGCTACAAGGACCGCTCGGAGCTGCCGCTGAACCCGATCGTCACCCGCGGGCAGGACCCGGAGCTCTACTGGATGCACAAGTACGGCCCCGAAGACGGCGAGGAGTGGCTCCACGTCGACATCCGATCGCTCTACCGCCATGAGCACGTCAGCCCCGAGGTCGTCATGCGCAGGCTCTACCGCACCAAGGTCGAGAGCAACCAGGGGCTCCTCTTCAATGTGAACGAGCTCTTCGGGAACGCCATCGAGGTGGAAGAGCTCGACAAGGTGGGCGAGTACTACCGCCACCAGGACGGCTGGACCAATCGGATGATCTCAGGCGACAGCCTCCTCGTCATGACTTCCCTCCTCGAGCGCGAGGGGATGAAGGGTCGCGTCCAGTGCATCTACATCGACCCGCCCTACGGGATCAAGTACGGCTCGAACTGGCAGATCCGCCTCAACAACCGCGAGGTGAAAGACGGCGCCGACGACAACCTCTCGGCGGAGCCCGAGCAGATCAAGGCCTACCGCGACACCTGGGAGCTCGGCATCCACAGCTACCTCTCCTACCTGCGCGAGCGCCTCCTTGTCGCCCGCGAGCTCCTCACCGAGAGCGGCTCCTGCTTCGTGCAGATCTCCGACGAGAACGTCCACCTCGTGCGCTGCCTCATGGATGAGGTGTTCGGGAGCGGGAATTTCTGCGGAGAAATAGCGTTTAAGAAGACCGTGGGTCAAACCAGCAGCCTTTTGGCTGCTACGTACGATTACTTGCTCTGGTACGCAAAAGAATCCTCCTCAGTGAAGTTCCGACCGTTGTTCCGCTATAGAACTCCACAAGAAGACGCGGCCGCCTACCCATACGTAGAAAAACCTGACGGAACCTTCTTTCGAATCCGGGCCACCACGTCGGCCCCGTCGGATCACCGCATATTCGCCCCCGGTGACACGAGCTCCCAGACTGGCACTCAGTCCTCACGATTCGAGTATGAATTCCAAGGCAGGTTCTTTCTGCCCAGTGGAACCCGTGGATGGACGACCAATGAAGCGGGGATGAGAAACCTGGAAGGTATGGGACGCCTGGCAGCTATCGGCAACACTCTGGTATTCCGGCGCTATATCACGGACTTCCCATGGGTGAGAATCTCCGCGGGTTGGGAGGACACCGTCCAAAGCACCTTTGCCGTCGACAAGATCTACGTGGTTCAAACAGCCAACAAGGTCATCGCACGTTGCCTCCTCATGACCACCGATCCGGGCGACCTGGTGCTCGATCCGACCTGCGGCTCGGGGACGACCGCCTACGTCGCCGAGCAGTGGGGCAGGCGCTGGATCACGATCGACACGAGCCGCATCGCCCTGAACATCGCAAAGAGCCGCCTCATGACTGCGACCTATCCCTACTACCGCCTTGCCGACGAGCAGGCGAAGGACATGCGGCAGGGCTTCGTCTACAATAAGGTCCCGCACATCACCCTGAAGAGCCTCGCCAACGACGAGCCGCCCGAGGAGGAGATTCTCTACGATCAGCCCGAGGAGGACCGAAAGCGCCTGCGCGTCGCCGGCCCCTTCACGGTGGAGACCTTGCAGTCCTACGATCCCCTGCCCCCGGCGGCCCTCGAAGAGCGGGGCGAGTTCGACGACGGCTTTGAGCGGCGCATCTTCGAGCACCTCATCACCTCGGGGATCCGAAACGGTGCGCGAAACGAGCAGGCGATTTTCTCGCGCGTCGAGCGCCTCGCGGGGCCGAACCTCCATGCGGTGGGTTGGTTCAAGCGAAAGGACGACGGCAAGGAGCGCGAGGCGAAGGCCTATTTCCACATCGGCCCGAAGTTCGGCGCAGTCTCCAAGCGCGCCGTGAACGAGGCCGCGAAGGAGGCGCGCGCCTCAGGCGACGTCGACTGGCTCGTCATCTTGGGCTTCGCCTTCGAGTCGGACCTCGACAGCCTCACCGACAAGAGCATGGGCACTTACGAGATCTCCAAGGTCCGCGTGCACGACGACCTCCTCCTGGATGGGCTGCTCAAGAAGGACAAGAAGGCGGCGAGCTTCGTCACCATCGGCGAGCCCGACGTCGAGCTCCACCGCCTCCACAACGGCTTCGTCCAGATCGAGATCCACGGACTCGACATCTACGACCCCATCAAGGACCTCGTGAAGCCGCGCGACCTCCACGACATCGCCTACTGGACGATCGATGACGACTACGACGGCTCGAACTTCATTGTGCGCCAGCTCTTCTTCTGCGGCGGCGACCATGATGATTTTGACAAGTGGCGCAAGGGCCTCGACTTCCAGGCCGCGCAGAAGGCGAAGAAGAATCTTGAAAGCACGCTCAAGATCGAGATTGACGATGCGGCCTTCGAGCGCCTCTACGGCTTCACGAGCCACCCCATCATGCCTTCGCACACCGGACAGCGGATCGCCGTGCGCGTCGTGAGTCAGTTCGGGGAGGAGAGCACGAAGGTGGTGGGGGTGTGAGAACCGGGGACTCCCGATCGTAGACGACCGGGATCGCTCAACGATCGTCCAACCTCATTTCGTCTGGCCGCCGGAATCGACAAACTTACTTGCGACATTTCTCAGTTCATCCGACACGTCCATGAAGCCTTCGACGACATCGGGATCGAAATGGGTTCCCGCACCGCCTCGAATCACCGCGACCGACTCCTGATGAGATATGGCCGGCTTGTACACGCGCTTGCTGATGAGCGCATCGTAGACGTTCGCGACCGCCATGAGACGGCCCGATATCGGAATCGAGACGCCGCTGAGACCGCGCGGATAACCCGAGCCGTTCCATCGCTCATGATGCGTCCAGGCGATCTCCCGGGCAAGCGCGAGAAAGGAGGTCGGAGAGGAGAGGAGACGTTCTGCCGACAGGATTGCGTCGCGGCCGAGGGTCGTGTGGGTCTTCATGATCTCGAACTCTTCAGGGGTGAGCTTCCCGGGCTTCAGAAGGATCCTATCCGGTATTCCTACTTTGCCGATGTCGTGCAACGGAGCCGACTTGTAGAGCAGACTGACCTTGTCTGCGGTCAAGAAATCCCGAAAATGAGGATGCCTAGCCATGCGGTCCGCAAGCACCCGGATGTAGAATTGCGTGCGGCGAATGTGATTTCCCGTTTCATTATCGCGCGTCTCGGCAAGGGAGCCCATGGCCGCCATCGTGACATCTTGAATGACGCTTATCTCCTGGGTTCTGCGCTCTACCTCCCGCTCCAGGTATTCGTTCTGAAACTTGAGGGAATCCTGAGCGGCTTTGAGCTCCAGGTGGGTTTTCACCCTCGCGGCGACCACGGACGGGCTTATCGGTTTGGTGATGTAGTCGATGCCCCCCAGCTCAAATCTCTTCCGCTCGTCGTCTGCGCCGGATTTCGCGGTGAGGAAGATGATGGGGATATCCCCGGTCTTCTGATTGGCCTTGATTCGCCTGCAGACCTCGTAGCCGTCCATCCCCGGCATCACGATGTCAAGGAGAACGAGATCCGGCGGTCCATTCGAGAAACAGAGATCAAGGGCCTTCGCTCCGCTCGTCGCGGCCTTCGTGCGGTAGGTGTCATTCAAGAGAGAGCTCAAGATCTTGATGTTTTCGGGAGTGTCGTCGACGATGAGTATCGTCGCCCTGGTGTCAACAGTTTCGAGATTACGCATTCGCTTTCCCTCCCTGGTGGAGAGACGATTCCCCCTCAAGCGAAGCCAGCTCCGCGAGGGCCCCTTCGAAGTCGTGGACGGCGAGCAATGAGCGCAGCCGCGTGAAAGCGTCGGCGGAGAAGGCCTACGAGATCGCCTCCCGAACCGAATCGAGATAGTCGACTGCTCGGCTGTCGCTTTCGGAGGTGAGCCTTCCAAGCGTCGATAGAACGCTTGCGATCTCCTCGGCCTCGGGAAAAGCTGCTGGAGCAGAAGCGCTCGGCCGTTCACGCTCTCCGAGGCTCGATTGGATTTCCCCGACGACCGCTGTGAGGACGTTATCGAAATTGGAGAGCGCCGCTTCCAGCTCCATCGAGCGCTCCGGCAACCGGAACCGCTCCTCCAGCTTTGCCGCGGCGGCTTAGAGGGCGGCGGCTTCGATGCTCCCGGCAAGCCCCTTTGCGGTGTGCGCGACTCGTTCCGCCTCTTTCGCGTCATTCCGGAGCAAGGCCGCCCTGATACGCTCCGGCGCATCGGCCTGCGTGTCGACAATGCGCCGAAGGAGCTCTTCAAGAAGGGCAGCGTTTCCGGAGACCCGTTGGAGCCCCGCCTCCATGTCGAGCCCGGCGATTTGCGGCATCGAAGCCGCCGCAGGCTCCGGGGAAGTCATGATCCGCTCGCTTCGCGGCTCTTCTCCCGGCTAGTAGTACTTGCGCAATGTGGCAAGCAACGCCGTGGGATCGATGGGCTTCGAAATGTGGTCGACCATCCCGACCTCTCGTGTCTTTTGTCGCTCCTCGACCATCGCATGTGCCGTCATGGCGATAATGGGAAGCTCCTTGAACCGCTCCTGCGATCGGATTCGGGTGGTCGCCTCGTATCCATCCATCTCGGGCATCTGAATGTCCATGAGCACCATGTCGAAGACCGCGCCTTCCCGCGCCAATTCATCCAGCGCCCTCCTGCCGTTGGATGCCACCGTGACCGCCGCATCTGCTCCTTGAAGAAGCTCCAGGGCAATCTGCTGGTTCATTTCGTTGTCCTCGGTGAGGAGGATCCTCGCTCCCGCAAGCGGACGCTCCCCGCGATCGCCTCCAGGCGTCTGCCTGATTGCGGCGATGACCTCGGGCGCGAAGAGGTTGCAGATGGCATCGACAAGGGTCGACGAGGTCAAGGGTTTTGGGAGGAAATCGACGGCTCACGCCTCTATCGCCGCCTTGCGCTCCCCAGTCCCGCCCCCGGAGGCGCTCAGGAGAATGATCGGACCGAGGCTCTGAATGCGCGGGTCTGCCCGCATGACGCCTGCGGCGGTGATTCCGTCCATCCCCGGCATCCGCCAATCCAAGAGAATGAGCCCGAATGATTCGGTAGCTCCCGCGGCTACGACAGCCTAGACCGCTTCTTCCCCTGCGCCGACGACCTCGACGCGGAATCGGTGCGATTCGAGCATCTCCCGCAGCACCTGCTGCGCCGCAAGATTGTCGTCCGCAACAAGAACGCGCATTCCTTCCAATCGCGCGGGAACCACGCGCCGATTCATCGTCTTCTTCGCGGACACATCGAACCATGCGGTGAAGGTGAAGGTGCTGCCGACTCCCGGCTTGCTCTCCACCCAGATCCGGCCGCCCATCATCTCGACGAGACGCCGAGCGATGCTGAGCCCTAAGCCCGTTCCGCCGTATCTCCTCGTCGTCGAGCTGTCCGCCTGCGTGAAGGGCTGAAACAACCTTGCGCACTGCTCCTCGTCGATGCCTATTCCGGTGTCGCGGACGGAAAAACGAAGCTTGACCCTATTTCCCGCCTGTTCATCGAGGTCGGAGCGTATCTCAATCTCGCCGGAGTCAGTGAACTTGGCCGCGTTGCCGACGAGGTTCAAGAGAATCTGAGACAGGCGGTGCGGATCTCCGACAAGGTGGCTCGGGATGCCGGAGGCGAAGCTCAGCAGGAGCTCGAGGCCTTTCGTGTAGGCGGTCTGCGCCGCGAACGAGCTCACGGTCTCCACCACCTCTTCCAGATCGAAGTCGACTTGCTCCATGTCGAGCTTTCCCGCCTCGATTTTCGAGAAATCGAGGATGTCGTTGATCAAACCCAGGAGGGCTATCCCCGCATCATGGATCTTCGACGCGTAATCCCGTTGCTGCCGGGTGAGCTCGGTCTTCAGCGCGAGATTCGCAAAGCCGATGACCGCGTTCATCGGGGTGCGAATTTCGTGGCTCATGTTGGCGAGGAAGCTGCTCTTCAGGCGGTTGGCCTCCTCCGCTTCGTTTTTCGCCTGCCGAAGGGCCTCCGTTCGTTCCGCGACGATGCGTTCCAGGTTGTCGCGATGCGCATGGAGCTCACGCTCGACCGCTTCTCGCCTCTTGTTCAGCTCGCTGAGCTTCACGGTCATCTCGTTGAATGCACGCGAGAGATCCCCGACTTCGTCGTTCCTCAGTTCCCCGATTCGGTATTCGAGGTCACCGGTTCCCACTATCGCCGTGCCGGCCTGGAGCTCGCTGATCGATCGCAACGTACGCCGCTGGACGACGAGGTAGGTGGCAAAGAAATACGCGGCGAAGACGCCGCACAAGGCAAACGCTACGATCAACTCCGTTCGCCTGAGCTCGTCCGCTTCCCTCCGCGACAGCCGCGAAAGCTGCTGCGCATCCGCAACGAGGCTCAAGGACTGCACTGCCAAGCGGCCGTGGGCAAGCCGGAGAACCGCCGGCGCAAGCCCGCCGGCGTCATCTCGATGCGCGCCGCGAGCGGCTGTGCTTACGCTGTCGAAGACCTCTTTCAATCGCCGCTCATCCGTTTGAATGTCGCGCACAATTGTCACCTGCTCGGCGGTTCCGGCTTGGAGACCCTCGACGAGGCGCGAGAAGTCCTCATACCTGTCTTGCCAACGATGGAGCTGTAGGCGCCCGGGGTACATGAGGTAGTCCGTGGACAGATAAGTGAGAAAGCTTGCCGACAGCGCGACGTTATTCGCCGTTGTCTCCCGCTCATCAGCCCGTCTCAGAAAGTGATTCGCTATTCCCGTTATGGCCAAGCCGGCAGCAAGAAGGGTTCCGAAGACGACCGTGGTCAATGTGAGCTGCTGTCGAATCCGCATGGGCACCTCGACTCACTGCATCAAGTTCACGCTCGACGGCCTCACGGCGTCGAGCCCGTCACGGTAGATCAGCTTCGTGAAATCTGGAACGCGCGGCGCTCTGGTCGAATGGTTTTCGATGAGCCAGCGCGCCTCCCCGTCCATTGCCGCCACGAGGGAGAAATCAAGTGTCAGAGCGAACTCATGTTTCGGCCAAACGGCGGAGCAGTAGGAGCCGCCGTAGTTGAGACGCTTCGCCACGATTTCCTGCGATTCGCTCGAGTGGACCGCGAGGAAGTCCTCGGCGGAGACAAGCGCCGTGAGGAATCTCCTCACGGCATCCGCGTGGCCGGTAAGCCAAGCCGGCGTGCAAACCAGCAGCCCGTAGACGGCCTGGCCGCTCTGTACCGGCAAGACCTTCAGGGCTCCCGGCCTTGCCGCCTCCATCTGGCTGACGAACGGTTGCCACGCAACGAGGGCATCGACTCGCCCATCAAGAAGGGACCGCACAAAATCCGCGGGCCGAACATTGACCTCGGTAACGTCCTTTGACGGAATACCGTTCAATACGAGAAAGCGGCTCAGGAAGAACTCGGTAATTGCCTTGCGCGTGACGCCGATTCGTTTGCCGCGAAGGTCTGAGGCGTTCACAATGCCGCGATCCCTGCGAACGACGAGATAATCGTTCTCGAAGCGGTCGTTCTCGGCAAGGATGCGCATCTGCTGACCGTTCAGCGTGTCCTCGACGAGCGGAAACTCCGCCGTCTCGGCGACGTCGACGCTTCCGCTCATCATCGCGGCAATTGCTGCGGGCCCCGTGTTGAAGTCCTTTATGGTGATCGCAATGCCGTTCGCCGCGAAGTATCTTTCGGCCGCGGCGACGTAGAGCAGGGCGCTCTGCTCTAGCGCCGGGCGCCCACCGAAATCGCCGCTGTCTGCCGGGAAGGGTCGTGCGCACACGAGCAGAGGGCGACGGCAGGGAGGAGGATACAACCCAAGAGGAGAAAACGGGGGGAGCGGCTTACGCGCGCTGCTTCCCGTGCGCCTCGGGAGGGCCTCGTGGGCCGGCGCCGTCCGATGGGTGTTGACGACAGAAACAGGCTTCTCGATGAGCCTCTTTTATGCAAGACCGTCCTTCTCCAACGGCGGCGCCACAACCCCGCCCGTCCTGGTAGCCTGTCGGATGCACGACAGGATCCGATCATCCCCCAAAGCCGTTGTGCGTGTAGACCATGAGTCGAGACGACCAACGGCTTCGTACCTTACCATTTTAGTCCAAAATAACGAAAAAGACAAACAGTCCCTCCGCGACGGAAATCACTCCGGCGCCTCACCACCGAATAATCCTGCTCCCTCGAGGGATACCGGCTCTCTGGATGCCCTGGCGCTTGCGGGAGGCGAAGGTCGAAAACAAGAGGGCGTGTTGACAGCCGGGGCGTCGACGGCTACCGTTTGGCCAACTTTTTCGGGAGCCAAGAATGAAATCGACCGTTGCGCAGATCAGGGAGCGCTTCGACCACGAGGTCGAGCGCTTCTCGAATCTCGAGACTGGGCAGAGCGCCACGATGGACGCGCCGCTTGCCCTCGAGCTTGTCGCGACCGCCGCGGCGGGCCTGA
>DAHVAK010000227.1 GCA_027314665.1 Spirochaetales bacterium | reverse complement strand
CCGGCCACCTCCTCGATCGGCACGCTCGTGTCGACGCGATGCTGATAGAAAAGGTCGATGGCATCCACCCGCAGGCGCTTCAGCGAGGCCTCGGCGACCTCCCTGATGTGCTCCGGCCGGCTATCCTGGCCCGTCTGCTCGCCCTTCGGACCGTACTTGAAGCCGAACTTGGTGGCGATGACCACTTGCCCCTTGAAGGGGGCAAGCGCCTCGCCCACGAGCTCCTCGTTGGTGAAGGGGCCGTACGCCTCGGCGGTGTCGAAGAAGGTGACGCCGCGCTCGACCGCCGCGCGAATCAACGAGATCATCTCCTTGCGCTCCGGAAAGGGCGGATAGGAAAAGTTCATTCCCATGCAGCCGAGCCCGATGCTTGAGACCACCAGGCTGCTTTTTCCCAATACACGCTTCTGCATTGCTCTGCCTCCTGTCGGGCCGCCCGAGATCCGGGAAGGCGGCCGCCGCCGTCGCCGCGGGCGCCGAAATGGCCGGCCGACAGAGAGAAGTATATGCATCGATGCCGGGAGAAGTTTGCCCAAACCTCCGAATCCCTTGCCCGATTCGCTCAAGGGGCGCGCGGGCGGGCGGAGCGGTCGCCGCCGCGATCATCTTGGCGCGGGGAGGCTCCGGGAAACGATGACGAGGTAGATCGCGGTGGCGAGGCCGACGCACGCGAGGACGATCGCCACGCAGAGCGCCAGCTTCGAGGGGCGCCCAACGGGCGCGCCCCCCTCGCGAAAACCCCGGAGAAGACGGACGTGGCGCAGCGCGGCCAGAAGATTGACCACGACCCCGAGCCCTACCAAGGCGACGCCGAACCAAACGGAGTCCCCCAGCTGCTCGTGCGCCGAGCCGCCGCGGAGCAGCTGGAGTTGGCGCAGGAAGACGCCGAAGCGCGCAAGAAGGAATCCGAAGCCCATGAGGGCGAGACCGGTCCGAATCCAGGCGAGAAAGGTTCGCTCTGCGGCGAGATAGACCCGCGGATCGCTCACCGGCCCCTCGCTTCCACTGGTGGTTTCCATGCGGGCGATTCTATCACTTTTGGAGCGGCGGCAAATACTCGGCTACGTACTTCTCGAGCGTCGCCTCCACGGTCGGTACCGCCCCGAAGAGCCTCTTCTGCACCGTCGTGTCCGCCACATAGCCGCCGGTGAGGAAGTAGTCGAACATCGCCACCGCGTCGCGCGCGAAGGGGGCGAAGAGGCCCACGATCCCTGCCGCTCCGTGCAACAGCGGCAGGGGCAGCGTCCGCACCCGAATCGGGCGGGAGAGAAGGCGCGAGAAGATTTCCGCGATCTCGGCGGTCGAGACCGGGCGGTCCCAGCCGAGGTCGATGCGCTTGCCGACCGCGTCGGGGGCATCCACGGCGAGCGCGATGAAGCGCGCCACGTCGTCGATCCCGATGTAAGTCCAGGCGGCGCTCGGCGAGCCGAGGGCGGTCATGGCACCCTTTCGGAGGCCCTTGGCCCAGAAGTCCGCCCCGCCGACGAAGGCGCCCGGGCGCAAGGCAACGAAGGGCACCCCGCTCTCCTCGAGGGAGTCCTCGATGAGCTTCTTCTGCCAGAAGTGCGGCACCTTTCGCGCCCGGTCGCAGGTGAGGATGCTCGTGAACACGAACCGCTGGATGCCCGCCGTGCGCGCAGCATCGACGAGATTCCGGTTGCCGAGGTCATCGACCGCGGCGAGCGAGTCGCCCTTTTTTCGCCGGGAGTAGCCGATCGCCGTCGTCGCGAGGAGGCTCACCCCCTCCATCGCGCGACGCAGCGAGGCCGCATCGAGCATGTCCCCGCGGACGACCTCGACGCCCCGCTGCTCGAGCGAGCGAGCGTCGCTTCCCTCCCGAACCAGGGCCCGAACGGCCTTGCCGCGCGCAAGGAGCTCTCCGACCACCCTCCCGCCGAGGTGACCGGTGCCGCCGACTACCAAGACTTTCTCAGTTGATTCCATGGACGAATTGTACCAGGGCGGCCCTCCCGCGGGTCCTGCCCGTTCGGCCAGGGGGAGGGCGCGCGGCGCGCCAACCGCATCGGCCCGAGGTGCGACCTCCGAACGCCCGGCAGTTTGAGCGACCTAGACCTTCTGTGGCTTCCGTGTCTACGTTGAGATCATGATCAGCGTGAAGGTTCGAGAGCTAAAGAATCGACTTTCCCACTATCTGCAGATCGCCCGCAAGGGAGAGACCGTCGTTGTGCTGGATCGAAACACCCCGATTGCCGAGATTCGTGCTCGAGCCGTGGGGGTCTCCTCCGAGCATACGGACCGCTACATCAGGGAGCTCTCCTCCCAAGGCCTGCTCCTTGCAGCGAAAGCCGACATCCTTCCCAACTTCACAAGCCTCATTCGCAGGGCGCGGGCCGCTCGAAGCGACGGCGACTGGCGGGCAACCCTCGACGACCAACGCGCGGACCGCTTCGCGTGAGCGCTCTGTACCTCGACTCGAGCTTCCTGCTCTCCGCAGCTTGCACGCGATTCATCTTGCGACTACTTGTGAAATTCGCGACGCAATAGGAGAACCGCTTGAGATCGCCTGCCTGGACTCCCGCCTGCGGGATGCAGCGGCCTCCCTCGGGTTCACGCTCGCGCCGGGGGAGCCGTGACGCGGAAGGTGGCCGAGCGCATCTGAGCGTTCGAGGACAAATCCGCTTTCAAGATCGGGGACGACGAGGTTGAGGCGGCAAGCCAGCCCTAGTGGAGGGTATTCGGTTGATCCACACTTTTCAGTCGCGTTCAGGATGAGACGCTCTGGAGGATGCATCGACATATTGGTATCTGCGAGTCATTCCCGGGGTAGCAATGTTACATGAAGAGGGTCAGCTTCGTATCTTGGTCTTGATGAAGTCGAACATAGGCCGGAACACCTCAAAACGTCGGGCATCGATCGTCGGGACGACGTCTTCAGCAAGACTCACCTTCTGCGCGTCACTAGCGAACTTCAAGAACCCCCCTGGCCGCTGTCTATCGATGGCGAAATAGCGGTCGAGGCCGGGGACGCCACAAAAAAGCAGTTCTATCGTCAGAAGCGATCTGTTACCGTAGTTGTCGCCAGTATGTGGGTTGATGACTTGTCGGCGAATCTGACCAGCTGCCGGTACGGGCAGAAAAAGCGCATAACTTTCTTGGGTCGAGTGCTTCTTCACCAAGCATTTGCAGGGGTCGGATTGCACAAGCTTGCCGAGCTGATCCCAGTCGCCGTAGGCCTGATCAAAATCGAAAAGTGCGAAGAATTTCCTGCCTGGGTGGTTCTGGTAGAGACTCTCGTCCTTCATCAGGTTGCGGAGAAACCCGCAGCTGAACGCGTTCTGGATTTCACAGCCGCGCTGCTCGGTCGGAACAAGCTTTGACCAAGCCGTTTCGAGGACCATCTCGTCCGTAATACCCTCGGCAAATAGCACCGCACCAGCCGTGTTCTTTAGGACATGATGGATATTCAGGCGAGCTTCATTCTCCGAAAAGGCGATGAGGCCCGCCGACAGCGACTTGATTACGTCGGCCTTTTTCACCTTGGTTACCACAACCTTGGCACCGTCGAACTCGAAAAGGCTGATGACACTCTCCACCGCGGTGGTGATCGTCGATGCGCTGTGGCTGCTCATGAGCACATGATTGTTCTTGGCGGCGGTGTCGGTGATTTCGAACACCTGCCTGAGGAAATCAAACTGCCATTCCGGATGAAGAAAAGAGTCTGGCTCGTCTAGTAGGGTGATGCAATTGCGGTCCTTGAACAGTTCAATGATGGAGTAGATATCGACGGACTGGAATTGCCCATCGCTGAAATGGGCGATCGTGGCATCG
>DAHVAK010000226.1 GCA_027314665.1 Spirochaetales bacterium | reverse complement strand
GCAAGATTGCCCGCCTTGTAGTAGGTCTGCGCAAGGATATAATTGAGGAGATCGGAAGGATTCCTGGAAAGAGCCTTCCCGAAATACGACGCCGCCTTATCATATTCTCCCAGGTCGGAGTATGCAAGCCCCAGGTACTCGTAGGTATCATCGGCATGATAGCCGCCCTCGATCGAGCGGTTCAGGTACTTGATCGCCAGGTCGAGATAGTACTTGCCTTTCTGATAGTAAGCCTTCCCGAGGATGTAGTCGATGGTGGCGGTAAGGGAGCCCTTGGTCGTCAGAAGAGCCTTGCGGAGATATTCGATCGCGCTGTCAAACAGGGGAAGCTTCGCTTCCAGCGTCGGAGCAGCCACCCCCTCGTAGAAGAAGGCGAAGCCGCTGTAGACAAGGGCGGACTCATCGAGGGGACGGGTCTTGAGGATCTGATCCGCGCGGGCATTGATGGCCGCATACTGTTGGCTGCTCCACAGCTCGCTCAAGGACTCTCCGCCAGGCGCCTTGGTAAAGAGCACCGGCAGTCTGCCGCGAACGATCAGAAACAGCGCGCCTGCCACGAGGATGAGGGCGGCGGCGATGATCAGGGCCAACGTGAAGCCGTGCGGGCCCCGCTGCGGCTTGCGCTTGAACGACGAAAAGCTGTATCGATCCCCAGGAATAAACATAAATCGTCTCTTGAACCTGCAACATCAACCCCAGATCTCAGGTCTCTCTTTAGAAGAAAAGGGCAGGTCGGTAAGCCGGGTTCTGTCGAGGATAACCATCTGTCTCGGGCGGCCGTTGCCGGCTCGCCTCAAGCAGCCTACCCGCAGATCCAGGGCGAGCAACCCTCTGCTGTTTGACTTTGCTCCTGACGAGGTTTACCGCGACCCCTCTCGTCGCCGAAAGGGCGGTGGGCTCTTACCCCACCTTTTCACCCTTACCCGCCGCGGAGTCTCGATCGCCGAAACGGCTCTCGAGCCCGCCTGCAGGCGGTGTCTTTTCTGTGGCACTCTCTGTCATCCCGTCACCGGGATGCCCGGGGGTTACCCGGCGTCATGCTCTGTGGAGCCCGGACTTTCCTCTTGCGGACATCGACTACACGCCGACGCCCGGAGCGGTTATCTGACCTGCCGCCGATTTTCCGTTACAAAGGCCCGCGAGGCCGTCGACGTCTCCGCCGCCTCGGTGCCCGCGCGTTCCGTCTACTTCACACGTCGCTTTCTTCTTCTTCCTCTTCTTCTTCCTCTTCTTCGAGCTCCTCGTCCTCCTCGACCTCCTCCTCTTCCTCCTCGAAGAGATCCGCGAGGCTGCCGGAATCCTCCTCCCGGAACGAGCTCCCCTCCTCTTCCGATTCGCTGTAGAAGAGGATTCGACTGCAGTACGGGCAGAAGAGTATCTGCTCGCCGGCACGCACCTCGTTCTCAAACTGCGCCGGAAGGATCATGTGACAGCCGGTGCAGACCGCATCGCGCACCGCGACAATTCCGATTCCCGACTTGCTGCGAATGATGCGCTCGAACTTGAAGAGTATCTCCTCGTCGAGCCCGGGGACGATCTTGTCCTCTTCCTTCTTCAGGGAGGAAAGCTGCTTCTTCTTGGCGTCGCTCTCGTTCTTCGTCTTTTCTTGTTCGACCTGAAGCTCCTCTTCCTGGAGCTTGATCATGCTCTCTTCTTTGGCAAGCCCGCCCTGCAGCTCCTCCACTTCCTTCTCCTCGCGAAGGATGTCCTTGCGCAGCTGCTGCTCCTTCTCGGTGGCGTCCTTGATCTCTTTGTCGAGCGCCTCGTACTCGCGCTGAGTCTTGATGAGATCCATCTGCTTCTCGTAGAGCTCGCGCTCATGCTCGGCATCGGCGAGCCGCTGCCGCAGCTTCTTCACCCTCTCCCGCGACTCCTCTAGGAGGGCGTCGCGCTCGATATAGGTCTTCTTCAGCCGATTCAACAGCTCGGTCTTCGTGGTGAGCGCTTTCGGGATTTCGGTGATCTCCCGCTCGATCTCGTATTTTTTTGCGAGCACATCCTGCAGCGAGCGCAGCTTGCCGAATACTTCCTGCATCATGTCGGTCTTGGCACGTCCCTTTTTCATCCTTCCATCCTAGTGATCGATGTAGTCCTTCAATCGTCGACTGCGCTTTGGGTGGCGCAGTCTCCGGAGGGCCTTGGCCTCGATCTGCCGAATTCGCTCGCGTGTGACGTTGAAATAGAGGCCTACTTCTTCCAAAGTGAGCGAGTAGCCGTCCTCCAGCCCGAATCGCATCTTCAGGACTTCCTGCTCTCGAGGCGGAAGCGTGGAGAGCACCCCTTGAAGCTGCTCCTGGAGAAGCTTGAAGGCGGTCTGGCTTGCCGGATTCTCGATGTCCTTATCCTCAATGAAGTCCCCGAGCAGGGAGTCCTCTTCCTCGCCAATCGGCGTTTCCAGCGAGATAGGCTCCCGCGCGACGTTCTTCACCGACTTGACCCGCAGCACCGACCAGCCAAGGCGTTCGGCGATCTCTTCGTCGCTGGGTTCCCGCCCGAGCACCTGCATGAGCTGGCGAGACTCGCGGACCACCTTGTTGATCTGTTCGATCATGTGAACGGGGACGCGGATGGTGCGGGCCTGATCCGAGATGGAACGGGTGATCGCCTGGCGAATCCACCACGTGGCATAGGTGGAGAACTTGTAGCCCTTGCGGTACTCGAACTTCTCGACTGCCTTGATGAGACCGATGTTCCCCTCCTGCACCAGATCGAAGAAGTGAAGGCCGCGATTGGTGTACTTCTTGGCGATGCTCACCACCAGCCGAAGGTTCGCCTTGATCAGACGATCCTTCGCCGTCTTCATCATGGTCTTGCCGCGCGCGATCTCCTCCGACATCTTGAGGATCTCGTCGATCGAGTTCTCAAACTCCACCTCAAGGCTCTTCAGCTTCTTTTCCGTGATTTGGATCTGCCGAATCCTCTCCTTGATGGCATCGGCGGACATCTCGAGGTTTGCCTCGATCTTCTTGCGCTCCTCGGTAATTGCCAGTCCGCGCCCCATGTTGCGGAGCTCCCGAAGCGAGGATACCTTCAGGCGCCGCTCAATCTTCGTCTGCTCGCGCCGGTAGCTCCTGATCTTACGCGCCGCATTGAGAAACTTCTCGGAGAATTGGAGAATCTCCTCCGGATGAAGATCAATCTTCTTCACCGTGTGGGACAGACCCTTGCGCTTTCTCAGAAGGGTCTCGTCGGCAAGAACGTCCCCACCAGTGGCGACGACCTTCTTTTTCAGCTCCATGTAGGTCTTCAGGCTGGGAACGGCCTCTTTGAGCTCCTCGCGATAGAACTGGTTCAGTCGCCGTCGTTCGGCGAGCAGCTCGGAAATCTCTTTCTTGGTAAGATCGAGCTCCCGCGGATCGATCTTCGCATACATCTTCTGGACCAGGTTGTGAAGCTCAGGAACGACGATGCCCGAGCCCCTGATCACACCCTTGATGATGTTCTCGCCCTCTTCCATCTGCTTGGAGAGCTCGACCTCCTGCTCAGCCGTGAGCAGATTCTCCTTGCCGATCTCGCGCAGATAGAGCCGTATCGGATCGTCGATCGCCGTTTCTTTTTCGGCATAGACGATCTTCTTCTTCGGAGCCGGGCGCTCCTCCTCTTCGGGCTCGACCTGGACCTCATCCTCGAGACTGATGTGGTTTTTCTCCAGGAGGCTAATCACCTCGTCTATCTTTTCCGAGTTGGCGATGTGCTCGGGCAGGAAATCGTTGACCTCGTCGTAGCTGATGCTCTTTTTCGCCTTTGCGTATTCGAGCAGCTTCACGATTGCTGGATCAGTCTGCAGCTCTGTCATCATGAATCACCCTCAAGCTTCTCTAGCTCCCCATCGAAGTGAGCCTTGTCGGCAAGGAGCCCGTTTATCTCATCGATCGGGCGCCCCTCGGATTGGGCCACCCTTAGCCGCAGCTCCACCTCGCGCCGCCTCTTCTGCAGGCTCCGCCGTTTGATCCCGAGAACCCCCTCACGGATCATCTTGTCCGGGTCCTCAGGCGCGAACTCCCCGCCCGAGAGGCGCTCGACGACGAAGGCGCGGAGGCTCTCGTCTTCCACCGCCTGGAGCAATCCGCCAACGGATTCATCACCGCTGCGGAAGCATTCCTCCAGAGCGATCCAGAGAGTCCTTCCACGCCTGCTGTCGAGATCATCTACCTGGATTCTGCTTCGAACATAGGGAAAGTAGCTTCGGTTTGCAGCCACGGCCAGCATCAGGAACAGGTCGTTGTCGCGCGCGACAGCTTGTCCTGCCCGCTCGATCGGGCGCTCCGCCGGACTGCCCTTGCGAAGCCTCTCGTAGTCGCTCGCCACGGCGCTTCTCTCGACGTGAAGCGCGTCGGCGAGCGAGGTGAGGCAGCTCTCTTTTCGTATGTCGGAATCTATGGTATCGATGTATTGAGTGAGCTCTCTTAAGACCGCCTCTTTCCCCTCTGGCTCCCTGATGTTGTGCCTATCAAGAGCCTTCCCCATCAGATACACAAAGCTATTTATAGGACATTTTACGGAATTGTGCAACGCTTCCGGGCCCTGTTTCTGGAGGATCTCGGCAGGATCGAGCCCTTCCGGGAGCTCCACGACCTCTGCTGCGAGACCCACTCGCTCGCAGAGGAGGATCGCCTTGGCGGTGGCCGCTACGCCCGCGCTGTCGCTATCGAAAAGGAGGATCCCGCGCTCAGTATAGCGGCGCAGCCGCCGCGCCTGCTGCTCGGTGAAGGCGGTCCCGAGGGGGGCGACGACGTTGCGGACTCCCGCCTGGTGGAGTGCGAGCACGTCGGTGTAGCCCTCCACCACGATGAACTGGCCGCTCTCCCGGATAACGGGCAGCGCCTTGTCGAGCCCGAAAAGGTTCTCGCCCTTGCGGAAGATCTCTGTCTCGGGGGAGTTGATGTACTTGGGCCCCGTCTCGTCGAGGGTTCTCCCCCCGAAGGCGATCACCCTTCCGTGCTGATCGGCAATGGGAAAGATGATGCGGTTGGAAAGGAGCGCCGCTCGGGGATTCTTGGCCGTAAAGAGCCCGGAGCCGGCCAAGAACTCGGGCGAATAGTTGTGCTTCGTCAGGAAGGCATGCAGCCAGAAGCGGTCCGCCGGGGCATACCCGATCTTGAAGGCCGCGAGGGTCTCCTCGGTGAGGCCTCTCCCGCGGAGATAGCGCCGCGCCTCCTCCGCCTCGGGGCGCTCGCGGAGGATGAAATGGAGGCTTCCGGCGACGCGGTCATGGAGCTCCTTGAGGGTATCGCGCTTCAGCTCCTCGCGATTGTCCTCTCCGACCACGAGGCTCACCCCCGCCTTGTCGGCGAGGTGCTTCGCAGCCTCCATAAACGTCATTTTCTCCATTTCCATCACGAAGGTGAACAGATTGCCCCCCTTCTGACAGCCGAAGCAGTAGAACAGCCCCTTATCCGGCGTCACCGAAAAGGAGGGAGTCTTCTCTCCGTGGAACGGACAGAGCCCCCACAGGCGCCCTCCTTGAAGCTTGAGACTCACGTATTCGCCGACCACGTCGGCGATGTTCAGCTTGTCCGTGATGCTCTGAATCTGGCTTTCAGGTATCCGCATCGGCTACCGACCGCGGCTCTAGACAGGCAACTCCCTTCACGATACCCCATCCCTCAACTTCAGAAGATACTCATCAGTTGCTTTTCAAGTAAAGACTCAAGTATCGGTACTTCGCAAGGGTGTGCTCGGTGAAACCGCGCGAGAAGAAGTGCTCGCCGGTCACGGGATCCTTGAGCACGAAGTAGAGATAGGGGGTGTTCGCCGGATGAAGCGCCGCATCGAGGGCTACCCTTCCCGGATTGGAGATCGGCTCCGGAGGGAGCCCGGCATGGAGGTAGGTGTTGAAGGGCGAGGGCACCTCGAGATCCTTGTCGTAGAGCCGCGTCTGGTGGGGCTCGCCTAGGATGTCCGTGAGGACATAGGAGACCGTCGCGCAGGACTGCAGCCGCATCCCTCGCTTCAGTCTGTTGTAGAAGACCGAAGCAATCAGCGGCGCCTCTCGCGCCAGCCGGTACTCCCGCTCAACGATGGAGGCCATAATCACCGTGTCGAGCAGCCCCTGCGCCGAGAGCTCGCGATGCTGCGGATCGATGGCAGCAAGGTTCTTGAAGAAGTTCGTCGTCATGACGGCAACAACTCGGTCGGGCGGATAGTTGCGCGGAAAGTAGTAGGTATCGGGATAGAGAAAGCCCTCCGCGCTGTTGCCGGGCACTCCCAGGCTTGCCAACAGCCGGGGAGACTTCGCCGCCTTCTCGAAGCTCGCCGCGCCGACCACCCTGTTCCTTTCGAGAAGCTGGGCGATCTGCAGGAGCGTCCACCCCTCGGGAATCGTGATGCGCTCGAGGAGCTGATTTCCCGAGACGAGCAGGGACCGAATCTGGAGGGTGGTCATTCCCCGGTGTATTGCGTAGGTTCCCGCCTGGAGCTCCCGTGCGCTGCGGGTCGCCTTCGCAGCGAGGTCGAGGAAGAGCTGGGAGCGGATGAGGCGCCCGGCCACGAGCTGGGCGCCAATCGAATCGAAGGTCGCCCCACGCTCCACAACGAAGGACTTTGCCTCGGGCATTCTCGAGGGGGGCGAGTTGAGATAGAGAATGCCCGCGCAGAGCGCCGCGGCGAGAGCGCCCGCGGCAACGAGCCATCCGCGCGGGAGCCGCCTCGTCGCTGCGGCCGCCTCGACCCCCGCGGGATCGAGCCCAGCGTCGCGACCCTCGGAGTCCTCCTCCCCCTCTGGATCGATCGGCCCGCGAATCCGTCGGGCGCGCGGGGCGCCAGGCGAGCTCTCAGAGGCCCGCGAGGAGGTTTCCTTTGGTCGCATAGATCCTCTCGAGATTCTCGAGCTCCTCGATCGACAAGACCGAATACAGGGCGCGCTCGAGGCGCGAGCGCACGGCAGCGAGGGTCGCGTCGAGGGCGGGCTCCCCTCGTTTCAAAAGGAGATAGACCGCGACGATCTCCTTGCCTTCGAGCGCCACCGTCATATCGTTACCTCCATGTCTTCGGTCGCGAGCATGATCTCGACGCCCTTGCCTTCGAGGTGGCTCGCGTACCAGCGGGAGGATTTCAGGATGCTGAACATCTTCTTATCGTCGTAGGAAGGCTCATGATGAAAGAGAACCAGCGTCGGGATCCCCCACGCGGCGGCAAAGTCCACGGCGAGGCTGTAGGAGGAGTGGCCCCACTCGTATTTCTCGACGGCCTCGTCGAGGGTGTATTGGCTGTCCATGATGAGAAGGGTGACATTCCCGAAGTAGGAGGTGTTCTCCTCGTTCCGCTGGAAGTCCTCTTCGGTGAGCTCGGTATCCGTGGAGAAGATGACCGATTTCCCGTTCTCGGTGATCTTGTATGAATAGCTGCCGCCCGGATGCTTCATTCGTCGAGATTCGACCCTTCCGGCGCCGACCTCAATTCCCGGCTTCGTGAGGACATGGAAGCGCAGGTCGGCGGTCATCGCGTCCATGGTGATGGGGAAGTAGGGGGGCTCCATCTGGCCGCGCAGAAAGTCCTCGAAGCCCTCTACGGGGCTGTAGAAGGTGATCCGGCAGCGCGGATCGAAGATCGGGGGCGAAAAGAAGGGCAGGCCCTGGAGGTGGTCCCAGTGAAAGTGGGAGAAGAAGAGATGGTAGTGGCGGACGTGCTCCCGACGGCGCTTCAAGGAGGCTCCGAGGGCCGCTATCCCCGAGCCCGCATCGATGATGATGAGGGTGCCGTCGTCGAGCCGCACCTCGACGCAGGTCGTGTTTCCCCCGACCGTCCCCGTGAGATAGGGCGGAAGGCCGGCAAGGAAGGCCTCCCGTGCCTCGGGGCTCACAATGTCCGCCGGGCCGATGCGCTGGACGACGGCGGCGATCCGGCTGTGGATCTGGGACGGCAAGAGCGGCGTAGGAATCGAGCCGCGCACCCCCCAGAAGCGGACCGTCATGCAGGTTCCCTCTTGCGCTTGAGGACCACCGGAGGATCCTCGCTTCGAGCGGCAAGCCAGCTCTCGATCTCCTCCAATGAGTGGAGCTTGCCCTGTCCGACTCCGGGGCAGCGCCCCTTCAGAGTGCTCCAGGCTTGTCGCGACGTGAGGTTCGGATCCCAGAAGGGGTAGCTCTGACACTGGAGAGGCCGGTGAGGATAGACCGTACACCCGCCGTCCCAGAAGATGCAGTCGTAGTTCGGTTTTTCCTTGAGGCTGATCATGAGCCCCTCGCCCACGGGGACCTCACGGCAGTAGCGTGCGAGGAAGTCGGTCCGGCTCAAGCGCGTGGCCGTCATGAGTCGTTCGATGTCGCGCTCGGAAAGAAAGACATAGCCGGGCTCGAGCCGGCAACAGGCATGACATCGGGTGCACTCAAACCGAAGACCTTCGCTGTAAAAGGGCTCGCTCATCACCGGCACTCGCCTGAATTGGGGCCCCCGAAGGTGGAGGCAGCAGACGCAGACCAACGCGCGAGCGCCATCGTACCCAAGGGGTTTGGCGCTTGCATGATCTTCTTCAAAGAACGCTCCTCAAAGAAGATCCTCTGGGGAGAGAAGGATTCGAACCTTCGAAGGCAAAGCCAACAGATTTACAGTCTGCCCCCTTTGACCACTCGGGAATCTCCCCTCCAGAAACCATCGAACGCTACCACACCGCTCAAAAGCCTGTCAAGCGCCGGGAGGGCTCAACCGAGAGGGCAGCATTCCGGTGCGCGGCTTTCGAAGACTCAAGAACAAAGCCACCTGTCGGATTCGAACCGACGACCCCGAGATTACAAATCACGTGCTCTGGCCAACTGAGCTAAGGTGGCGCTGCCTTCGCGACAATCCACTACAATCCCAGGCGGCACCCTTTGTCAACCGCTTAGTAGAACGGCGGGAGCCTCAGCTCCAGTGCGCGCTCCACCGATCCAAGGGTGAGGATCTCGGTTCGACTGCCGAGCACGGCGACGGTCTGCTCAAACTGAGCGCAGGAGCTGTTGTCGACCGTCACAATCGACCACCCGTCGGTCAATATCCGAACGTCGGGCTTACCCAGGCAAAGAATCGGCTCGATCGTAAAGACCATGCCGGGAACGATGGGCTGACCGGTCCCGACGGTGCCGAAATTGAGCACCATCGGTTCCTCGTGCATCGCATGGCCGATCCCGTGCCCGACGAACTTGTCGAGGACCGAGCACCCGAATCGGCGGGCGGTCTTCTGAATCGCAGATCCGACGTCGCCTAGTCGTCCCCCGGCGCGCGCCGCCCTGACGCCTGCCATGGTCGTTTGCCATGCGGCCTTTACGAGGCGCTGCGAGTCGGGGGTGCCTTTCCCCAAGAGGTAGGTCCAGGCCCCGTCGCCGTGCCATCCGTCAATATGGACCGTGAGGTCTATGCTCACGAGATCCCCGCTCTTCAGGACATAGCTCCCCGGTATGCCGTGCGCGGCAACGTTGTTGACCGAGGTGCAGATGCTGGCCGGAAAGCCGCGATACCCCTTCAGCGCGCTCGTCCCCCCTCCCGACCTCAGCAGCCCCTCGCAGAGCTCGGCAACCTCCATCGTCGAAAGCCCGGGTCGGACGAGGGACTTCAGCTCGATGAAAAGGGACTCGATCAGCTGGCAGGCCTTTCGTATCCGCGAAACCTCGAGGGATGTCTTGAGAGGGATCTCCTTTTCCACACCCTATCTTCGGTCGGGTGAACCCCGATCTTCAGCTACGATCGGAACAGATCGGAGCGCAGGCGCTCGGCACCGTTCAGGTATACCGGATCGACCGCCGCGCGATCAGTGTTGAAGGTGACGAGCACCCGGAGAATCCCGGGGAACGAGCCTTCGTAGTCCGGCTCCTGGGTACAGAATAGCGGCACGCCGCCATAGCCCGCCGAGCGCAAAGCGGTCGCCGGGTTCGCCGCAGTAAGATCCCGCGTCTGCGAGAAAACGACGCTCACGATATCCTCGCCGCGGATCCCATTCTTCTGTGCGAGAGTCTCCATGAGGAGGAGCACCCCGTCGCGGATCGAAACGGCGCTGTTTTGCACCTGCACCGCGCCGCGAACTGCTTTGACCGACATTTCCCCGGCTACCCTTGGGGGATACTACTCGGGCTCCCTCGGCCTGTCAATCAAAAGAAGCCCTTCGGGACCCGTCATTCAAAGCCAAACGAGGAGGTAGCGCGCGCCGACGTACAGCGAGCCGAACACGAGGACCGTAGCAAGAGCGAGGATGAATCGACCGAGGTGCAGAGCGAGCCTTCGGCGAAGCGCCAGCCAGCCCAGAACTCCGGCGTAGTAGAGGCACGAGACGACGAGAATCGTGCACGAAACATCGAACAGATGCAGCAAGAGCACTTGAGTCGAGTCGAGGAAGTCCTGGAAGTTCCCCAAGAGGAACAGGAGAGCGACGACGAGCGTGACGAAAAAAAAGAAGATACAGAGTCGGCCAATCACGGTCGGCAGCCACAAGAACCGGAACTTCTGCTCCATACGCGAAAGGATACTACCACCGAGGTGCAATTGCGTCAGCATGCGCAGGCTCGCGCGACCAAAAAAGGCCGCGATCCTACCAACCGATCGCAGCTCCGCGCAGGCTCGCGCGACCCTTGTCGGCGGTCCGCATTCCCCGTACAATTAAAGGCAGGAGCGGGAGCGCCGGTGGAGTATTTTTTTAGTTTCGAAAAGCTTGCGTACCTCAAGGGCAAGAAGCCCGACGGGTGCATCCTCTGTCTCATCAACGAGGGCTCCCCCGACGTCGTGAACCTCTCGGTCTTCTCGAATCGCCTCTTCACGGTTTCCGTGAACCTCTACCCCTATAATCCCGGCCACCTGCTCATTTTCCCAAGGCGTCACGTGGAAGACATTAGGGAGTACACAACCGAGGAGGAGATCGAGCTCGCGCGCCTGATTCGTGCGACGCTCGCCGTCATCGACGAGACCCACAGCCCCTCCGGCTACAACATCGGCTACAACATGGGGCTCGTTGCCGGCGCCTCCATCGGTCATCTCCACCTCCACATCATCCCCCGCTATCCGCGCGAGACCGGGATAGCGGATCTCATCGCCGGCAAGCGAGTCCTGGTGGAGCCCCCGACCGAGACGGCCGAACGCATTCGCCGCCTGTTCGCCGATCATCCCCCTTCGGCCTTGACGAGCTGACTGAGCAGGACGAGAAACGAGCCGATCCGCTCGACGCGCTCCGCGAGAATTGCCGAGAGGGCGATCAGTCCCCCGTCAAGAAAATACTTCGTCTCCAGGCGCTCCCGCATCGGCTCGCCACCGCTAGAGCCGACATCGCGGAAGGCGGCCTGGAGGCCCGCGAGGTTTTCGCGACCCCGTTCCACGAGCCCGACTGCCTGCGAATCTCGCTGCGCGACGATGGCTCTGAAGGCGCGCTTGTGACCGCTGTCGCCGGCGAGCGAGCCGAGCAGCCGGTGGAATACCTTCCCTTCGATTGTCTCCGGTCTCAGCGACTCATCAAACTGCTTGATCTTCTGCTCGACGTCCTCGATGGCGGTCGCATGGAACAGGAGCTTGTCGCGGCCGATGCGGTCTTGGACGAGGACGATCGTGCCGAGAATCCGCACAACTTCCTGCAGGGCGGTTCGGTAGTACAGGCGGATGTAATTGTAGAGCACGTTGAGAGACCGGGTGTGGGAAAAGAGCGGAACTTCCAGCGTCTCATAGTCGACCCCGTTGTAGGCGCGATAGCTTTCGAAGGCGACGATCTGCTGCCCGTCGAACAGCTTGGCAATCTGGCGGTCGACCACCTGCAGCCGCAGCTGCTCGAAGGTCGCCGTCAGCTCGCCGAGCAACCGGACCTTGAGCATCGCGAGGTAGTAGTCCCGCAGGTGCAGCCGCGGCAGGTAGAGATAGAGCTTGTAGTAGGGGTCCTTCAGGAAGTAGCGGATGAGCTCAACCAAGGGCGTCTCGTCCTCGAATCGACGAATCTCGCGAAAGAGCGCATCGAACTCCGCGCCGATCCGCTCGGCTTCGGCAGCGAGAGCCTCCTCTCCAGCCTCTTCGTCGGGCTCGCCGTCGGCGCTTCGGGAACCGTCGCCACTCCCGGAAGCGCTCCCGCTCGCAGGCGACTCTGAGCCGGCGCTGGGCTCCTCTTTTCCCAACGACAAGCGGGCGAGGTAGCGAAGCACGTTCGCGGGTAACTCGCCAAGGTCGGCCGCCCGAAGCGCCGTGTGGACGGCGGAATACATCTTTTCCAGGTAGTCGAGCGAAACAAGCGCAAGCGCGGAGGCAAAGGGAGGATGCTTACCGCCGTTCAGCGCTTCCGGGCTCACGTGAAAGAGCTGGAAGAAGCCTGCAAAGGGAAAGGTCACGACATCCTTGGCGTAGAAAAGGGGAGTGAGCTGGCGCTCCAAGTCATCGAACAGGAATTGGTCCATTCGGGCGACGTAGCTTTCGGCCTTGAGGAGGACCTCGTGTCGGACCGCGGCATCCGCCCCCTTTTGCTCGTAGACCGCCTCGAGGGTTTCCATCGATGCGACGTTGCGCAGCCCCACCCGCGCCTGCGGGACCTCCTCCTCAAAGAGCTCGACGAGACTCCCCCGCAGCTCCTTGGTTCGAGAAGCCAGTCGGCGATAGATCTCTGCGAGGGGAATGGTGCGCAGATAGAGCTGGTAGAAGGCTTCCGCTACCTTCGGGGTGAGATCCCTCGTCTCGAAGCCCGTGAGACCGGCCGACTTTCGGTTGACTGCCCCCTTCAACGCTCGGATCTTCTGGGCGACCAGTAGCTGTTTTCGATTCTTGCCGGAAAACATCCCGCGCAGCCACAGAAGCAGGCGACCTATCGGCGACAACTTGGAAAGGTCTTGCTCGATGAGGTGCTCTCGCTCCTCCTTCGAGAGCTCCTTGTGGTAGACACTCCCGTCCGAGCCGCGCCCAAGGTCCATGCTCCGGTTGATCTTGTCTAGGAGATCCTTTCGCTCGCGCTCGGGAAGCGTGTTGACGAGTTTCTGGAAAACCGATCGCTCAGCCACCTCGGGCCTCCGCGAGCTCCCGGATCATCATGAGTCGTCCGCTGAGCATCTCGATCGTGACGAAGTCATCGACCCCATAGTTGCTGATGCCCGCATCGCCGTGCTCCCACCGCAGCCGATCGAGCGGCCAACGCAGCCCCGTCGTGCGCATGGTGCAGACCTCTGCTCCCGCGGGGAAAAAGGAGCACCGCCTGTCCTTCATGCCGGACAGCGAGACGCGGCCCTCGATGCTCAAGACCTCATCGCGTTCCGTCAACCATCGCTTCGGGCGTATGGCGCGGTCGAACAGGGCAAGAATCCCCACGAGATGATCCAGACGCCCTCCCCCGCCCCCAATCAGCGTGACCGCGGTGATTCCTCGTTCGCGGAGGATTCGCAGGCCGATTTCGGTGTCCGTCTCGTCCTTCTCCGCCGCAAAACGAAGGACCCTCTCCGGGGGAAGCCTTCCGAGGGCCTCTGGGTCACGAATGGAGTCCATGTCCCCCAAAATCAGCTCGGGGCGTACCCCCATCGACAGGGCAAGGTCCCAACCGGAGTCGGCCGCGACAACCATCTCGGCTCTTCGCACGAGCTCGTCCACGTGAGCCCTCGGAGGACCGCCTCCGCCGGTGAACAGAACCCCCTCCCGCTCAAGCGCCATATCGCCACTAAGGATATAGGAATTTCGGATAAATGCAACCAAGCCTTTTCTTGCTCAAGACTCGCTCAAGTCCGCCGATATTCTACAAGGAAACCCGGACAAGGAAGTCCGGCCAGCCGACATCACGGAGGATCGTATGGTTATCAATCACAACCTCAGCGCGATGTTCGCCGCTCGCATGCTCAATCAGAATGATATGGCAGTCGAGGGCAACATCGAGAAGCTGTCGTCAGGTGAACGCATCAACCGCGCCGGAGACGACGCGTCGGGTCTTGCGGTCAGCGAAAAGATGATGGCGCAGATCCGCGGCCTGAATCGAGCGCAGAAGAATGCCGAGGACGGCATTTCGTTCATCCAGACTGCCGAAGGCTACCTCCAGGAGAGCCAGGACATTCTTAAGCGGCTTCGCGACCTCGCCGTTCAGTCCTCAAACGGCATCTATACCGCGCAGGACCGAATGATGATCCAGGTCGAAGTCTCTCAGCTCATCAACGAGGTCAACCGCATTGCCTCCCAGGCGCAGTTCAACGGTCTGAACATGCTGACGGGTCGCTTCGCGCGCTCGACCGGCAACAACACCGTCACGGCGAGCATGTGGCTGCACATCGGGCCGAACATGGATCAGCGGATCCGCGTCTACATCGGCACCATGACCGCTCAAGGGCTCGGCATCCAGGGAACCAACGGTCTTCCGAGCACGGCAACCTTCATTTCCCTGTCCACCCCCGATCGCGCCAACATGGCGATCGGCATCCTCGACAAGGCCCTCGAGATCGTGAGCAAGCAGCGGGCCGACCTCGGCGCCTACCAGAACCGCCTCACCTACGCGACGCGAGGTCTTGCGGTCGGGGCCGAGAACCTCCAAGCGGCGGAGTCCCGCATCCGCGACACCGACATGGCCACCGAAATGGTGAAGTACGTCAAGAATCAGATTCTTGTTCAGTCCTCCACCGCTATGCTGGCCCAGGCGAACCAGAAGAGTCAGACCGTTCTTCAGCTCTTCAAGTAGCATGACGGGCGGCCGCCTCATGCGCGGCCGCTCGCTCCTTCCCACCCTCTGAAGGCGAGACCGCGCAATCGCCGCCCCGCCTTGACACCAGACATCGGCTCCGGCTTACTACTCCTGTGCGCATCCATTCGCTTCCCAAGCTCCTGAGAGACTTCGGCGCTGTCTTCGCCTCCCGCGGCTTCCGCTGTCATCTCGTCGGAGGAGCCGTTCGCGATCTGGTGGCCCGGCGCACGACCACGGACTACGACTTCGCCACCGATGCCCGGCCCGACGAGGTGATGCGCCTCTTCGCGCGGGTGATCCCCACCGGGATAAAACATGGCACCGTGACGGTGCTCTTTCGCGGTCACGAGATGGAGGTGACGACCTATCGCTCCGACGGCACCTACAGCGATTCTCGGCATCCGGACTCGGTGCGCTTCACCTCCTCGATCGAAGAGGATCTCGCTCGGCGCGATTTCACCATCAACTCCATGGCAGTCGATCTTGCGACGATGGATCTTCTCGATCCAAATGGGGGCAGGAGCGACCTCAAGGCACGCATCATCCGAGCCATCGGCGATCCGGTGGAGCGCTTTACCGAGGACGGACTGCGCCTGCTGCGGGCCTGCCGCTTCGCCGCCCAGCTTCAGTTCACCGTGGAAGCCGCCACCAAGGAGGGGATGCGCCAGTGCCGGGAGCGAATCGACAGCGTCTCCGCCGAGCGGATTCAAGAGGAGCTGACCAAGATCCTCGCCGCTGAGCTCCCCTCCGCCGCGTTCATGCTGATGGACGAGACGGGCCTTCTCGAGAGGATACTTCCCGAGCTATGCGAGGGGAAGGGGATCGAGCAAAAGGGGATGCACAACTTCGACGTCCTCGCCCATTCGCTCTATTCCTGCGACGGGGCCCCCCGAGATCGCCTGGAGATTCGTCTTGCCGCCCTTCTCCATGACGTCGGAAAGCCGCGCGCCCGCTCGCTCGGATCGGACGGGATACCCACCTTCTACGGTCACGAGGAGATTTCGGAGTCGATGGCGAGTCGCCTTCTGAAGCGGCTACGCTTTTCGAACGCCGTCGAATCGAAGGTCTGTCATCTCATCCGTCACCACATGTTTCACTATGAGGAAAACTGGACGGATGCCGCCGTCAGGCGCTTCGTCGTGCGGGTGGGCCTCGATTCGATCGAGGATCTGTTCCTGCTGCGCAGGGCGGACACCTACGGGACCGTCGGACATTACGTCGACGACATCCGCCTTGCCGAGTTTCGCGACCACATCGAGCGTACGATCGGCGCGGAGCATGCGCTTAGCCTCCGCGACCTCGCCATAGGAGGAGAGGAGCTCGCCGCACTCGGGATACCGCGCGGGCCGACTATGGGCGTCCTGCTGAAGCAGCTTCTGGAGAGCGTGCTCGACGATCCTGCTCTCAACGAGCGTTCAAAGCTCATCGAGATCGCCGAAAGGCTCTATCACTCCAATTTGAAGAACCTGGAAAAGCGATAGGGCTCTCTCTTTTTTTTTCGGCCCCTGCTCTACTCCTGGTTGTCCGGCGTACCTTTGATGTTCATGAGCGAGCGGTAGGCAATGCTCGCAGCGCTCTGCTCGGCGTCCTTTTTGTTTTTCCCCTTGCCGGGGCCGAAGGTGTGTCCGTTGATCTTGACCTCGATCCAGAAGGTGCGATCGTGGTCCGGGCCAGTCTTCTCGACCAGGTTGTAGCGAGGATAGCTCTTGTGCTTCTTCTGAACCAACTCTTGAAGCAGCGTCTTGTAGTCCTTTCGATGCCGGTCCTCGAGCACCTTGTTGATCTCCGGGACGAGGAAACGAAGGATGAATCTTCTCGAAGGCGCGAATCCCGAATCGAGGAAGTAGGCTCCGATGATCGCTTCCATGCAATCCGCGAGGATCGCCTTCTTGGAGCGTCCACCGGAGTATTCTTCGCCCTTCCCGATCAGGATGAAGTTGTCGACCTTGATGTTCTTCGCGATGATGGCGAGGCTGTCCTCGCTCACGACGAAGGACTTGATGCGCGCGAGATCGCCCTCGTTCTTGTCGGGAAGCGTGCGGAACAGATGCTCGCTTACGACGAGCCCGAGAACCGAATCCCCGAGAAACTCGAGCTTCTCGTTATTGTCCGCAACGCCGGGATTCTCGTTTGCGAAGGATCGATGGGAAAAGGCAAGGTTCAGGAGGTCCAACCTCCTGAACCGTAAGGACGCATGCTTCTCAAACAGACGGAGCTCTTTCCGTCGTTCGACCGAAACAGGCGGCGTGTTGAGACTTTCTTGCTTATCCGAAAAAATCACGGGAAAGGCTATTTGTTGAGCTGGGACTTGATGTAGTTGACGGCGTCTCCGACGGTCTCGAACTCGTTCGCCTTCTCGTCGGGGATGCTTATTCCCATCTCTTCCTCAATAGCATAGACAAGCTCGTACGTGTCGAGACTATCGGCGCCGAGATCCTGCCTGAACGAGGACTCCATCGTGATCTTGTCTTCTTCAACCTCGAGTTTCTCGGCGATCAGCTTCTTCATTTTCGCCAGAAGTTCGTCATCCATACGCTATGCACTCCTTCCTCTCTTACTATTATGCCATCTCTTCAGGCTCAAGAACTTGCTTACCTCGATAGAAGCCGCACTTCGGGCATACCCGATGAGGCAGGATTTTGTTCCCGCACGTCGCACACTCCACGAGCGTGGGCGCTGCGAGCTTCATGTTCACGGCCCTTCGCCGACGCGTTCGCGCTTTCGACGGCTTATACTTGGGAACTGCCATGTATACCACCCCTTGAAACAGAGTTCGCGCTGAGAAAAATACCCGATCCCCCCCCTGTTGTCAAGCCTTGCGAAGCTTCTCCCGGAGGGCCGTCGCGACGATCGGCGGCACCATCGAGGAGATATCGCCTCCGAACATCGCGATCTCCTTGATGGCGGAAGAACGCAGGACGAAGTACTTTGGATCGGTGGGCAGAAAGATGGTCTCAATCGAGGCGTTCAGACCTCGGTTGGTCATCGCGAGCTCGAACTCGTAGCCGAAGTCGGCAAGAGCCCGTACCCCGCGCAGGAGGATCTTCGCTCCGTTCTTCTCGGCAAACTCGACGATGAGCCTGTCCCATAGGAAGACCTTCACGTTCCGATACTGAGCCACCAGCTGTGTCATGAGCTCGAAGCGCTCCTCGCTCGTGAACAGATAGCTCTTGAGCTGGTTCGCCGCGATGACGACATCCGTCTCATCAAAAAGGGAGGCCGCCCGCTCGATGAGATTGAGATGGCCATTGGTCGGCGGGTCAAACGAGCCCGGGAAGACCGCTTTCAGCATTCGCTTACTCTACCGAGAAGCCCGGACCGCGTCAACGACGCTCTCCGCTGCAGGAATGATTTTGACAAACTCGACGTCTGCCGCTACACTCAAGGAAATGACCAAGCGCGAAGCCCTTCTTTCTTTCGTGATCGTCTCGGGCATCCTTGTTGCGTCGTGCGCGACCGCTCCGCGCCGGCCCTCCGAGCTGGGCCCGCCCACGAGCGGCGGGGCTGCCCCGCCCCCTACGCAGACCCCCGCGCCCGCGCAGCCGTCAAAGTCCGCCGTGACCTCGGGCGCGGAATCGAGCGCGCCGAAGGCCAGCGCCCAAGACAACCTCGTTCAGAAGGGGAAGATCGCCGTTACGGAAGCCTTCTACGAGGAGACGCTCACCGACGTTCGGAAGCTCATCGCGACCCTCAATACAATCATCGCCGATGAGGACTACAATTCGTGGCTGACCTATCTCACGCCCCAGTATGTGCAGAACTTCAGCGATCCCAAGACCCTCGCCGAGCTTTCCAACATGCCGCTTCTGCAAAAGGAGGGCATTGAGCTGCATAGCCTGAGGGATTACTTCCTGAATGTGGTCGTGCCGAGCCGCTCCGACGCTCGGGTGGACGACGTTGACTTCTTGAGCAAGAATCACGTGAGGGCAATTGCGATTATCAACGGACAGAGATACATTCTCTACGATTTACGCTACCAGGAAGGGTCTTGGAAGATCGGAGTTCCGTGAGAAACGAAAAGGTGGGAAGAGGGTTACACACAATGGCAAAACGGATACTGGCTTCGGTTGTTGTGCTCGCGTTGGCGGGAGCCGCCGCCGCTTTCGCACAGTCTACGTCCGCGACGGCGAGCTCAGGCGGCGAGAAGACCATCGAGCAGCTCTACCTGACGAACACAGCAGTGCAGGTTCTTCGCGATGAGGCCCTGAGCACCGATCGAGACTCTCAGCTGCTCGCGCTCTCCTCTATCCGCGCCATGATCGACGAAGGGAAGCTCCCTGGGAATGCCGCCGTGACCGCGGACCTTCTCTCCGATCTCGCCTACGACGGAATCATGCGGCCCGTGATTGAGAACAACGTCGTCATCAACGACTTCCCCGAAGTTCGCCGCGAGGCGTGCAGCCTCCTGGGCAAGGTGGGCGGTCAGAGCTCGATGGATATCCTGCTGCATGTGGTCGCCACGGATCCGGAGCCGATGGTCCTCTCCGAGGCCGTCTACTCCCTCGGGGAGATCGGCCTCAACCCGAACAACCAGGTCTCGGAAGCGATTGCCGAGGCGGTGATCCGACAGGACGCCGTGAAACCGGACAACAACTTCGCCTTCGCCTCCCTTCTTGCCTTCGAGAAGCTCGCCAAAAAGAGCAACGGCCTAGAGGATCCCAACGCCTTCAGGGCCATCCTCCTCATCTCCAACGGCAGCTACATCCCGATCGTGAGGCAGAAGGCGGTTCAGGTCCTTAGTGAGCTTAAGAACTACAACTGAAGCATTCGAAAGCCGGCCGTGGTAGGCGCTATCCACGCTGGACGCCCTGCGGGTCCGACCTCTGGCTCATCATGATGATCTCCTCCAGCCAGATCCGCTCGGCCTCGAGGTGAAAGATCATCTTTTTCAGCAGGGCCCGCTGAAAGAAGGGAGCCGATTCCCCAAGGGCCTCCAGTCGGCTCTGGAAGATCGCCTCCTGCCGCGAGACCACATCGTGGTTCTTGCGCACCGCAGGCAGGAGCCTCCCCATGTCGCTATCCTGGGTGAAGAAAAGAAAGAGGGTGAACTCGTCCTTGATGGAGATCTGCGTCTTCTTGACGCGCCTGTCGAACCAGTCCTCAAAGTCGGCCCTACCCTTTTCCGTGAGGGTGTAGACGTTCTTGTCGATCGCCTTCTTGCCGGGGACGGTCTGCATCGAGATGTGGCCCGAAAGCGAGAGGCGTCGCAGAGTCGGGTAGAGCTGACCGTAGGAAACCGGCCATATCTCCCCGAGACTGTGATCGAACTGCTGTTTTATTTCGTAGCCGTAGTGGGGTCTCTGGCGCAGCAGCCCCAGTATGACGTACTTCAAGGACATCTGCCCGTTCCTGATCGACCTAAGGCGCCCAGGTCCTATCGACTCTTCGCCCGACTGCTGATCCGTTTTCGCCAGGGGAAGGCCTTGTCCTTCTCCTCGTACTGGATGCGCTTGCGGATCGTGAACTTCGTCTGACCGCCAGGCTTGAATCGAACGATTCCGAAGCTGCCGTTGCCCAGATAGCAGACCTTCTCTCGAGGCTGGAGCTCTTCGTTTTCGGTTATGAGCCGCAGGACGCAGTCGAAATGGGTCGGCTCGCCGTTCTCGCCCTGCGCAATGGCCGTCATCATGTAGCGGACCGGTCTTCCGCAGATGGGACAGTTGGGAAACTCCTTTTGATCGATGGCCTTCTGCGCGGTCCCTCCTGCCCCTTGATCCCTCTGGCCCTCAGCCAATTTTGTGCCCACCTTCCTCTTCGTCCTGTTGAACGATCTCGTTCGTCAGGACTTGCGCGATCTTCCGAATGGCAAACGCCAAGTACTCCTTATCATTGATCTTTTTCTTGAGTTCGGCAAGTTTCTCGGGATCGGTCTCTTTTGCAATCCTGATCATGCTCACTCTGCAAAGGCATCGACGATGTGTCTGAGCTCGTTGCCGCCGCGACCGACAAAGATCACATCATAGCGCACCGAGCGCTCGCCCCCTGCGTTCTCCTTTAGAAATACCTTCGAAGCTTCGATGATCTTGCGCTGCTTCCGACGATCGATCGCATACTCAAGTCCCTCGAATCCAACCGAACCCCAATGCTTGACCTCGCAAAACACCAACGACGGCCCCTGGAGGGCTACTATGTCGATCTCCCCTCGTCGGGAGCGAAAGTTCCGTCGAAGGATCCTGTAGCCCTCCCGCAGGAGATAGTCCGCAGCACGCTCTTCGCCCAACCGTCCCAGGCTCGTCGTGCTACTTTTGCCCTGCATTGATTTCCTTCGGATTAATCGCGCGCGCGATGAAGAGGCTTTTTTCCTGCAGCAGATCGACGAGCGAGGAGTCGCCCTCGGCGTACTTGCGCCCGCTTTTGTCGACGATCAGCCGCAAGACCGGTCGAAGGGGGGCATCGCTGTGAATCTTGATTACTCGACCGATGCTTGCGTCGTTGAGAAGGACGATACTTCCGATCGGATAGATTCCAAGGCTCTTGATGAAAACCTTCAAGATCTCGGAATCGAATCGCCTCGAGTTGTCGTTCAGAATCTGCCGCATTGCGGAATAGCCGATCATCGAGTTGCGATACGGACGGTCCCGAACCATCGCTTCAAAGGAGTCCGCAATGGAAACGATTCTCGCGGCAAGCATGATCTGCTCTCCGGATAGCCCCTTGGGATATCCCTTGCCGTCCCATCGCTCGTGGTGCTGCAGGGCGATGAGCCCGATCTCCTCGGGATACTTCAGGTTCTTGGTGATGAATGAATAGGAGTAGATCGTATGAAGACGGATCTGGTTGAGCTCGGCGTCCGTGAGCCCCTCTTTCTTCTCGATGATCTCGCGGGGGACCCGCGTCATTCCGATGTCGTGCAGGAGCGCGCCGACCGCAAGCTGTATGAGGCGGTGAGGAGGAAGCTTCACGTTGAGCCCGATGACCGTCGAGAGAATCATGCAGTTGACCGAGCTTTCCGCCAGTGAGAGCGGCCCCCCTCCGCTGTGAATCGTGAAGGCCACCATGGCGTCCGTGTGATCTCTCACCGCGGGGTACAGCGACTCGACGATCTTGTTCACCTCTTCCGAGGATGTGGGCTTGTTGGTGCTGATCGCCTGCAGAACCTCGCCTGCAACCTTGACCCCTTCGGTGTAGCGCTTCAACAGCTCGATATTCGGACCGCCACGCAGCATCTCGCGAAAGGCGAGTGGATCCCCCATTGCCGACACGGGATTGAGCGGCTCGCCGTCAGTGTAGACGGTCTCGATCTGCCACCTCTGAAGGCGCTCCAGATCCTTGTCGCGAAGGGGGATGTTGGCGGGAAGCAGGAGATTCTCGCCTTCGATGTATACCGGCTTGTCGAATATCACCCCCGGGCTCAGCTCCTTCACCTTGATGGCTTTCATAGTGACGACCGCATCCTGTACACAAATGATAGAATTTCGGCGACAATCTCGAAATACTCTTCAGGGATCCAGTCTCCCACCTCGAGCGTCATCAGGGCGTCTGTCAGCTCCGGCGCCTCCATGACTTGCACCCCGTGCTCGACCGCGAGGGATACGATGCGCCGCGCGACTTCATTCCTTCCCTTCCCGACGATGAAGGGCGCGGGGAGACCCGTCGCATACTTCACCGCGACCGCCCGGTCCACCCTAGGCCGTCCTATCCACCGGTCGATCGAGACCGTGCTCCTCGGTGAAGCCGTCGAAGCGATCTCCGTCTCTCATAGTATCGTCAACTTCGGTACCCAGGTTGCGGAGATTTTCCCGCAGCGCGGGAAGCTCCCGTAGGGCGGCGGCACGAAGCTGAGAGGGCACGCTTTGGGCTCCGTCGAGGTACCAGGCGAGCCTGCGCGGGCGCTCACCGCGGAGGGCAAAGGAGACTCGCGGGTGGTCGCCCTCTCCCGCGACGACGATCGAGCACTGCTGGGGCCTTCCCGCCGGGCTCAGGAGAAACCTCACCGAGCCGCGGAGATTGCGGTTCCCGACGAGCAGGGCGAAGGGGAGGATGATCCAATTATCGTGTTGGCCTCGATGATGGTTGAAAAGCGAAAGGGGGCTCGACTCGGCTTGATCGTCTCGAAGCTGCTCGCGCAGGGCGCGGGCGATCCTCGAGCTCAGCGAGCCCTCCGCCTGCCCTACCTCCTTCCAGTCCAAGGGAGCCGACCGGAGGGAGGGCTTTGCTTCGCCGGGAAGGACTCCGAGCTGCTCATCGCCTCCTTCCCCCGAGCTCCAGCCCTTCGCATTTCGCCTCTTCCCGTCGGACCCGCCGCCTTGCTGGTCGGTCCATCCCTCGCTTAAGAGGTAGACGGTCTCGAGAAGGTCGCTCGGGAGCTCAAGATGACGATCGGCAAGGAGGGCAAGGAGGCGGGCGAGATGATTGTTCGGCGCGGCGCTGCGCTCGAGCCCGCTTCTGAGGGTACGCGCCATATCGGCGGTTGCCGCAATGCCGCTTTCCTGCAGCGCGACGAGCGCGAGACGGGAAAGCCGATCGTCGGGCAGGCCGAGATCGTGAATGAGGGTGCCGAGCGGGCTCGCAGGTTTGGGCCCGGAGGGGAGAGGCAGGGCCTTCAGAAACACGCGCGACGAGGTCCGAACGAGCTGCGCCCTCAAGTCAAGGCCCACCTGGAGGCTCAACGTCGAGGTGACGGTGTAGCTCTTTCCCTTGACCGCCACCTGCCACCGTCCTCCCCCGAGGCTGCCCAAGACCTGAACGGTCACGATCTCGCCCGATTTCCCGGTCGGAGCCGCGCCGGCAGTTGTTACCTGTTTGAGCGAAGGAATCGAAAACTCTAGGATCCCGCTCGTCCGCACCTATGTTTCTCCGGCTTTCGTCTCCGTCTCTTCCTGCCTCTTCCTGATGTACTCCATGACCTTGGCGGCCTTGCCGATGCGATTGCGGACATAGTAGAGCTTCGCCCTTCTCACCCGTCCGCGGCGAACGACCTCGACCTTCTGCACACGCGGCGAATGAAGGGGAAAGACGCGCTCTACCCCGACGCCGTAGGAGATCTTCCGAACGGTGAAGGTCTTCCGCAGACCGGAGTTCTTCTTCGCGATGCAGACCCCTTCGAAGACCTGAATGCGCTCGTTCGTTCCCTCCACGATGGCGAAGTGAACCTTCACCGTGTCGCCTATCTGGAAGCTCTCCGCTTCCTCTTTGAGCTGACTCGTTTCTACAGCCTTTATCAGATCCATCTCTTCATCCCCTTTCTCCGTGAAAACTCACTTCGCCCCCTCGTCCGAGGCGATCCCTTTCAAGTCATCGTCCAGCCTGGCAAACAGATCCGGGCGGTTTCGCTTCGTCTTGCGGACGCTCTCCCGCAGCCGCCACTCCCGGATGTTGGCATGATTCCCGGACAACAGCACCTCCGGTACCTGCATCCCCGCAAAGACCTCGGGTCGGGTGTACTGGGGGTACTCGAGGAGGCCTCCGTTGAAGCTCTCTTCGCGGAGCGATTCCTCGCTGATCACCCCCTCCCCCAGCCGAATCACCGCATCCACGATGACGAGAGCGGCCAGCTCCCCCGAGGAGAGCACGTAGTCGCCGATCGAAATCTCGTCGTCGACATACAGATCCACGATCCGCTGGTCGATCCCCTCGTACCTGCCGCAGATCAGCACGAGCTCACGCTCCTCGGAAAGCTCCCGAGCGTAGGAAGCGGTGAGGAGATTCCCCGAGGGCGTCGGGAAGACCGTCCTCTTCTTGAGCGCCTCCACCGAATCAAGAGCGCGGCCAAGCGGCCCCGGCATCAGCACCATGCCGGCTCCTCCCCCGTATGGGGCGTCGTCGCAGGTGCCGTGGCGATCCTGGGCAAAGTCGCGGATGTTCACGGCCCGATATTCGATGAAGCCGCGGGCCACTGCCCTCGCGGCAATCGAGGTCGCGAAATAGCTCTCGACGAAATCCGGGAAGAGGGTCAGAACCGTGAGGGTCACTGCAGAAGCCAGTCCGCCTTGAGCTCCACGGTCCGCTCGTCGAGATTGACCGTACCGACGAACTCGTCAACGAAGGGAATCAAGAAGACCCTTCCCGCCGGCGTCTCAATCTCGAGAAGATCGGAGGCGCCGCCCTCACACACCGAGCGAATGCGCCCTAGTCTCTGATTGTCCTTGACGATGGAGCACTTGCAGAGATCTGCATGATAGTACTCCCCCTCTCCAAGCGCCGCCGCCTCCTCCCGCCTCACCCAGACCTCCGATCCGGAATGGCGTCGCGCCTCCTCCGGAGTGTCGAGACCCGCGAGTTTCAGGAGCACCATCGAACCCGCAGTCCGCACCTCCTCGACGCGAAACTGAGTCTCCCGCCCCCGCAGTGCGAGGGTTACCTCCTTCAGCCGCATGAAGTGCTCGGTCTCCCCCGAATGGCTTCGAACCTTCAGGAAGCCCTTGACTCCGTGAGGAGATCCGACTTGGCCAATCGCCAACCGCTCCATTAGTCCAGGATTTCCAGGACGACCCGTTTCCCCGAGCGCGTCGCCGACGCGCTCAAGATGGTGCGCACGGCCTTGGCGATTCGCCCGTGCTTCCCGATCACCTTGCCGACATCGTCCTGCGACACCTTCAGCTCCAGTATGGTCGACTTTTCCCCTTCGATCATGTTCACCTGCACGCCGTTGGGGTCGTCCACGAGCGACTTCGCAATGTACTCCACGAGATCCTTTTCCACAGTCATCTCCTCACCGTAACGTCTCTTCCCGCGAGAGAAAGCCCGCTACTTGAGATGGAACTGCATCCGGTTCAACAGACGCCGCACGGTGTCAGACGGCTGCGCTCCCTTGGAAATCCAGTCCTTAATCCGGTCTTCCTTGACTTTGATCTGCTTCTCGGTGACCTCGATGGGATGATAGAAACCCACCTCTTCGAGCGTCCTCCCGTCGCGGGGAGCTCGTGAATCCACAACCACAATGCGGAAAAAGGGCCGCTTCTTTGTTCCAAACCGCTTTAGCCTAATCTTAACGCTCACTCGTTCCTCCTCCGATCTATGCGCCCAGCTGCGAGAGCATGTTCGCCTGATACTTCTTATTCTTCACCGCTTTCTTCATCATCAACCGGACCTTTTCAAACTTCTTCAGGAAATGGTTGATATCGTGAACCGAGGTCCCGCTTCCCTTCGCGATCCGCTTGCGGCGAGAGGGCCCGATGATCCGGTAGTTCTTGCGCTCTTCCCGCGTCATCGACTGGATCATCGCCTCCTCGCGCTTGAGCTCCTTTTCGTCGATCTGGTCCTCGTCGATCTTGCCCTGCACGCCGGGGATCATCTCGAGCACAGCGCGAACGCTTCCCATCTTCTTCAGACGGGCGAACTGCGCAAGGTAGTCCTCGAGGGTGAAGGTTTCGGACTCAACCCTCCGCTGAAGCTCTTCCGCCTCCCGGGCGTCGATCGTCGCCTGGGCCTTCTCGACGAGGGTCACCACGTCGCCCATCCCAAGGATTCGGGAGGCGATGCGATCAGGATAGAAGGGCTCCAGATCGGACAGCTTCTCTCCGGTACCGACGAACTTGATCGGTTTGCCGGTCATGGTCTTGACCGAGAGCGCCGCTCCGCCGCGGGCGTCCGAATCGAACTTGGTAAGGATGACCCCCGTCAGCCCGACCTGCTCGTCGAACTCCTTCGCAATCTCGGCGGCCTGCTGACCGGACATCGCATCGGCCACGAGGACCGTCTCGTCGGGATTGGAGGCCGAACGGATGCTCTTCAGTTCCTCCATGAGCGGGGCATCGAGGTGCATCCGTCCGGAGGTATCGACGATGACGGTGTTGAAGAGCCCGCGCGCGGCGTGCTTCATCCCCTCGCGAACCACCCGGATGGGATCCGTTCGCTCCTCGCTGTAGACCTCCACGCCGACCTGCTCGCCGAGGAGCCGCAGCTGCTCGACCGCCGCAGGGCGGACCAGGTCGGCGGCGATGAGCAACGGACGCCGCCCTTCCTTCTTGAGCTGTCCCGCAAGCTTCGCGGCAGTCGTCGTCTTGCCCGAGCCCTGAAGCCCCAGAAGCAGGACGACCGATAGGGTATCGGGACCCTTCAGCTGAAGATCCTGACGCGAATCGCCGAGGAATTCCACCATTCGGTCGTAGATGATCTTCACGAACTGCTGGCCAGGATCCACCGAGCGAAGGACCTTCTCTCCCTTCGCCTCTTCGATCGTCTGGTTTACGAAGCGCCGCACGACGCGGAGGTTGACATCCGCTTCGAGCAGCGCAACCTTGATCTCTTCGACCGCGTCTTGGACGTTCTTTTCGCTGATTGACCCTTTGCCAGCGACGTTTCTGAGGATGTCGGTCAGCCTGCGGGAGATTCCTTCCAGCATTCCCCCCTTATAGCCAAAAAGAGGGGCAGTGTCAACCTTCTACCGTATCTCCAGGAAGTGGCGGTTGAGGTAGATGATGTTATTCATTGCACGTTGATAGTATCTGCTCGTCGGATAGAGATTAGTGACCTTCTCGTAGTACTCGCGGGCCTTGCGCGCATCCTGCATCGGCGTGTCGTCCTGATACAGGGTTCCGAGTAGGTAGTAGGCCTCGTCCGCACCCTGCATGCCGGCGTAGCGCGCGAGGAAATCGGTGAGGTACTTGGCTGCAAGGTCGTAGTTGCGGTTTTCGACGAGGAAGCGGGCCGCCGCAAGCAGCTCCGAGTGCAGCGGCACCTGCGTGACGCCCCGCGCTTGGAACAGGAGGAGCCTCAGCTGTCCGACGTCGTGGGTCGCGGCCGCACTCTTGATGAGCCCGGCGATTGCGAGCTCGCGGTAGACACCCTTGGCGTCGAGGTTCTGCCGCCAATAGGACTTCGCGTCCTGATAGGACTTCAATCGATAGGCGAGATCGGCGATCCGCTCGTTGATCGCCGGATTCCCAGGGGCCCAGGCCTCCTCGTAGGCGGCCAGGGCTTCAGGGAGCATCTCCTCCTGATAGAGCTCCTCCGCCTGGGCATAGTCGCCGGATCCGTTGCCGGTGGCGCCCTCCGGGAGCCCCTTCGGGCCGCCGGAGACGCCGCGAGGTGCCCCCGCTCCGGCAATCGCCCGAGCGAAATCCGCGTCGCTCAAGACCGAAACCTTCACGATCTTCGTTGTCGTGGCGCCGGTCGACAGATCCTGCTTCAGGAAGCTCAGATCGTAGGAGCCGAGGGTGAGGGCCTGGAAGACGAAGGTGGTCCCCTTGGCGTCAAGTGAGCGCGAAAGATACTCCAGCCCGCTCTTCCAATCCCCCTTGCCGGTGAAAATCCAGCCTGCGCCGTCGAGCGCGACCGTGATCTGATCGCCCGGGCGGGCGTAGACGATCTGAGTCGCCTCGCTGCCGGCGGGCGGTTGAGCTGCCACCCCCGGCGTCGCCTGGCTGCCGGCGGGCGACTGTCCGGGGGCGAGGGCCGCGCTCGCGGGAGCGCTGGGTAGCCCTCCGTAGCCCGGGGCCTGCTGCGACGGCGACGCAACGCTCACCGCCACGCCGCTCCCAGCGGTCGGGGGGCTGGGATCGCTCGCCTCTCTGGGCCGGGGGGCAGAGCCCGATGAGGAGAGGCTCGCGAGAGCGGGCGCCGCGGGGGGCGGCGCCGAAGGCGAGGGCGAACGGCTCGAAGGCGCCCGCGCGGCGGCTTGAGCCTGCCCGGCCTCCCAGCGCGGGGTCGCTTCCGGTACGGGCAGGGCAGCGGGGAGCGCCTGTGCGGCGTCCTGGCGTGGGGCCGCGGCTTGCTCGCGCCCGGCATCGCCTGCCAGCGTTGCGGGAAGCGGCGGCGTCGGAAGAGCGGCGACCTGTCCGGACGACGGCTCGGGCGTCGGGACGCCGGCGCCGCCCCCCTCCGCCGCGGTTTCTGCGGCACGGCTCGGCGGTGAAGGCTTTCGCTTCGTGGGCTCACTCGGCGGCGTCGGAAGGGGAAGGTTGGCC
>DAHVAK010000136.1 GCA_027314665.1 Spirochaetales bacterium | reverse complement strand
CGCCTTCTCGGTCATCCTCGCCATTCCCATCGCCCTCGCGGCGGCTCCCGTGCTCTTCACCTTGAGCGGCTTCACCTTCAACCTCATCTCGCTCCTCGCCCTGATCGTGGCCATCGGCATCGTCGTTGACGATTCGATCGTCGTCTCCGAGAACGTCGACCGCTACCGCGCGATGGGCTTTTCCCTGCGGGAGTCGGTCTTGAAAGGGGCGAGCGAGGTCTTCAGCGCGGTCGTCGCGGCGACCCTTTCCCTCCTCGCGGTGCTCCTGCCGGTGAGCTTCGTCGGGGGCTTCATCGGGCGCTATGTCCAGCAGTTCTCCCTCGGGCTTGCGGCGGCGGTCGCCTTCTCGCTGCTGGAAGCGGTGCTCTTCCTCACCGTGCGCCTCGCCTATACCCCCGAGTCGAAGGAGGTCACCTGGGCCGACGCCTTCCGAAGCTTCGCCCGGCTCCCCGCCGCAATGCGCTGGGGGGCGCGCTCCTTCTACCGCCCGGGCGGGATCGTCCTCGGGACGGCAATCCTCGCCGCCCTCCTCCTCACTCGCCGTTTCGCCTACCTGCCCGCCCTCTTCGCCTATCCCCTCGCCCTGGGGCTCCTGAACTACCTCATCTTCATCCTCTACGCCTTCCTGTCGGCGGCAACGGCGACCCTCCACGGGTGGACCGAAGCCGCCCTCCTCTGGACCCGCGACCGCTACGCGGCGGGCCTGCGCGGGGTCTTGCGGCGCAGCGTCTGGGTCCTCGTAGGCTCGGGAGCCTTCCTGGTGGCGGTGGTGGCCTTCGTGGCGCCCCTCATCGTCTTCAGCTTCGTTCCCAATAGCGATGCCGGCTCCCTCGACGTGCACCTCCGCCTCGCCCCCGGGACCCCGGCGATCGTGACGAACACGGTCACGAACCGGCTCGAGCGCTACCTCCTCGCCCGCCCCGAGGTCACGACCGTGCAGACCGTGGTCGGAAGCTCCGGGGTCTTCGGCGGGGGAGTCAGCCAGAATCAGAACGCCACCCTCATCGTGCAGCTTACCCCCGTGGGCACGAGAGCCGGGGTCGCCGATCTCGTGCCGGCCTACCGCAAGGAGATGCTCACCCTGGTCCAGGACCACCCCTCGGCTCGCCTGATGGTGCATGCCGGGGGCGGCTTTCAGGGTCAGGGCAGCGCGATTCAGCTCTCGGTCGTCGCCGCCGACCAGCAGACCCTCATGAGCCGCAACAACGCCCTCGTCGCGGCCATCCAGGCCAATCCCTGGGTGACCGACGTGGTCTCGAGCCTCTCGGATCTGACCCTCGAGAACGACTTCATCCCCGACGACCGGCGCTTGGCCGGAACCGGCATCAACCCGACCACGATCGGGCTCGCCCTCCAGTACTATACCTCCGGCTTCCAGCCTTCCAGCGCGTGGATCGGGGGCCTCTCCTACCCCATCGAGGTGCAGATCGACCCGATTTACCTCGCAAGCGGCCAGTCGCTGCTCACCCTCCCCATCTACTCCCCCACCTTGAGGCAGAACCTCCAGGCGGGGCAGCTCGGAAGCTTCGTCATGACCCAGGCCCCGGTCTCCTTGAGCCGCTACAACCGCCTCTACACCGCCCAGTTCAATATCAACCTCGTCAAAGACGCCCCGCCCGCCCTCGCCTTCCAGACCTCCTTGAGCGAGGAGCTCTCCCGCCAGGGGCTCATCGGCAACGGGGTCGAGCTCTCGAGTGGGAGCTCCTTCAACGCGATCGCCCTGGCCCGCCAGCTTGCCACCACGGGAATCATCACCTTCCTCCTCGCCTTCTTCCTCGCCTATCTGGTGATGGCCGCTCAGTTCAACTCCTGGCGCTATCCGATCTACCTCCTGCTGCCGGTCCCGCTCGCGATCGTGGGGGCGCTCGCCTGCGTCGTGCTCCTCGGAGGGGGGCTCGACATCTTCGGGATCCTCGGGATGCTCCTCCTCATCGGGCTTTCGGCGAAGAACGCCATCCTCTACCTCGACTTCGTGGTGGAGCGCCTCGGCAAGATGCCCTTCGTGGAGGCCCTCGTCGAGTCGGCCCGCCTGCGCTTTCGCCCCATCGTCATGACCACCCTCACGGTGCTCGTCATAAGCGGCCCCCTGGTCTTCGGCCACGGCGAGGGCGCGGAGTTCGGACAGCGGCTCGGGGTGGTGATGTTCGGCGGGATCCTCTTCTCTGCGGTGCTTACCTTTTTCGTGGTCCCTGCGGCCTTCTACCTCTTCGAGCGCAAGCGCCCGGCGTCGCAGCATGAGCCTCAGGCGGAGGCCGCCCTTTCGCAGGACCGCCCGGAAGCGGGAGCCGAGGGCAAGAGCGCGTCGCAATGAGCGCGGCGGCGCGGCGCTCACGACCTCGAGCGACCGGCGCGGGCGTCGTTCCGCAGGCGCGGCCGCGCGCCTGGGGCCCGAGGGTGTGTCGTCTGTGAGGGGCTTTTTCGGTTGACTAATTCCGAAATCGAACCGAAAATGGAGTTGTGACCTCCAATACTGCGGAGCGAGTGTAGTATCCGCGCCGCCTTACCCCTGCGGCGGCGAGCTTCTTTCTTTTCGGTCCTCGCGGAACCGGGAAAACCGCCTGGCTTCGCGCCACCTACCCAGACGCCCTTTGGTTGGACCTCCTCGATCCCGCCAGATCTCGGGAGCTATCCGCTGCGCCCGAACGTCTTCTCGACCTCGCCCGGGGTGTGGCGCCCAACAGCGTAATCGTCATCGACGAGATTCAGCGACTTCCGGCTCGATAGCGCTTTGCGCCACGGAACGATCCCGCTTATCCTAACGGCAAGCGATCCGGGGCAGGTCTTGGCCTCCTATGCTGCGCTCTATGTTCGCGAGGAGGTCCAGGCCGAGGCCCTGGTGCGCAACATTCCTGCCTTTCACCGCTTCCTCGAGGCGATCAGCCTGTCGCATGGCTCGGTGCTCAACATCAGCGGGGTGAGTCGAGAGGCACAGATCGAGCGCAAGGTAGTCGAAAACTATCTCACGATCTTGGAAGACCTCGTGCTCGCCTTCCGCGTCCCGGTCTTCTCGAGACGCGCGCGGCGTTCGGTTGTCGCCCATCCCAAGTTCTATTTCGTCGACCCAGGGGTTTTCACTTCGCTGCGCCCTCGCGGGCCGCTCGACGCTGAAGGTGAGCGGCTCGGGCCGGCCCTCGAAGGCTTGGTTGCCGCCCACCTCCGCGCCTGGATCGCCTATTCCACCTCCGATGCACAGATCTCATATTGGCGGACGCCCGCCGGCCTCGAGGTCGACTTCATCGTCTACGGCTCGCGAGGACTGCGGGCAATCGAAGTCAAAAGTGGCGAGCGCCTTCATCCTTCCGACGTGGCCGGCCTCCGGGCATTTCGAGATGACTATCCTGAAGCGGAGTGCCTGCTCCTCTATCGCGGCAGGGACAGGCTTGATTTTCGCGGCATCCCCTGCCTGCCGGTCGAGGACTTCCTTCGCGATTCAGTCCACGGCGGGATGTGAGGGCAAAAAAAAAGCCCGCGCTTTCGGCGCGGGCCCTTGATCTGTCGTTCATGCTGCGCCGTTTGGGGGCAGCGCGGTAGGCGCGGCGCCCACCTTCCCCCGCGGCAGGCCCGGCGCTCACGACCTCGAGCGACTGACGCGGGCGTCGTTCCGCAGGCGCGGGGCGAGGCCGCGGCTGCACCGCGGCCGTCACAAAACCGCTTACTCCTCAAGCACGAAGTTGTTGAGCTTCGCCGCATTGTCCTTGGTGATGAGGATGCAGTTCACGGTCTGCTTCTCGGGCTGCCCGGTCGATCCGGTGGTCAGGTACTGGTTGGCCTCGTCGACCGCCATCTTCGAGAGGTTCACGATCGGCTGGAGCA
>DAHVAK010000220.1 GCA_027314665.1 Spirochaetales bacterium | reverse complement strand
GCGCTCCTCGCCTCCTGTGCATTCATTCCAGTTCTCGGGCCCAATCAGGCCTACCTCACCATCACGAATCCGAACAAACCGACGCAAGGAACCTTCACCTACACGACCATCATCCTTGACGGGGTCCTGCTTCCCTACACCGTCACCGCGGGGGCCTCCCTGCAGCTTGCCGTCACCTACAACCAGAGCCACACCCTTTCCTACACCTTCTCCGCCCAACCGAACGGGGGGGGAACGGTCAGCCCGCGGTCGGTAGGACCGATCGCCATCTTCGTTCCGCAAGGGGGCTACGTCTACCTCGGGGTGGTCTACCCCTGACGGAAGCGACGTAGGCCGAGGGGGCGTCGGGCGCGCCGGGAGGGGAAGGGGCGGCGCCTAGGAGCGCGCCGCCAGGCGCGCGAGCGAGGCGCGGTTGCGCGCTCGGCGGATCAGCTCGGGCACCAAGATCGCGATGATGAGGATGAAGCCGGTCGCGATGTTCATCACCTGGCCCGGGATATTCACCAGCGCCATCCCGAACTGCAGGAAGCCGAGGAGAAAGACCCCGAGGATCACACCCCAGATCGTGCCTTTCCCGCCGCTTATCGCCACGCCGCCGAGAACGACCGTGGTGATGACGTCGAGCTCCCATCCGGTCGCGATGTTCGGGCGCGTGCTCGCGACCCGCGCGGTGAGGAGAACCGATGCGATCCCGGCGGCAAGGCCGTTGAGCGTGAAGCAGATGAGGCGATAGCGATTGACGTTGACCCCCGAGAAGCGGGCGGTCGTCGGGTTGTTGCCGATCGCATAGACCCTTCTGCCGAAGGTGGTCCGGTGGAGGAGAAAGCCCGTTCCCGCGGCGAGCAGGGCAAAGAGGACGAGCTCGAAGGGCACGTGGGTTCCCGGGATGTAGCCCTGGCCGAAGTAGGCAAAGGCCGTGGGGTAGTTGGTGTATGCGTGGTCGCCGAGGATGACCGAGGCGATCCCTCGGTAGAGCGAGAGGGTACCGATGGTGACCGCGATCGAGGGAATGGCGAAGCGGGTGATGAGAAAGCCGTTGAACCATCCCAGGACCGAGCCGGCGGCAAGGCCGATGAGGACCAGCACCGGCGTGGGCGCCCCTGCGGTCGCCGCCATACCCATGAAGACCGAGGTGAGCGCAAGGTTTGAGGCGACCGAGATGTCGATATCCCCGCAGATGATGACGAGCATCATCGGAAGGGTCATGATCGCCTTTTCCATGAAGTTGAAGGTGGAGTCGAGGAGATTCGGGGCGTTGAGGAAGTAGGGCGAGAGAAACGAGTTGCCCACGAACACGACGAGCAGGAGATAGACGAGCAGGATCTCCCACTGGGTGGCGAGGTTGCGAAGGCGGGTTCCCACGGTAGGCGCTGCGCTCTCACGCGGCGTCCCGCCGAGGGATGGCGCGTCGCGCTCGGCGGACTTCGATTCTTGCTTGGTCATCACAACACTCTCCTCTTGAGCATGCTCGCCTGGGCGCGGCGGTCAAGCGCGGTGTTTACGACAATCGCAAGCAGGATGACGAAGCCTTGGATCGCCACCTGCCAGAAGGGGGAAATGCGAATTACGGTGAGGGCGTTTTTCACGATGCCCAGGAAGATCGAGCCGAGGAGGACCCCCACGATCGTGCCCGAACCGCCCAGGATGCTCACGCCCCCGACGACGCAGGCCGCCACGGTCTGAAGCTCAAGCCCGGTCGCCGAGTCGTTCGCCGCCGAGGCGTAGAAGGCCACCCATAGGTAGCCGGCAAGCCCGCTCAAGATGCCCGAGAGGGCGAAGACCAGAAAGCTCAGCTTCTTGACGTTGATCCCGACGTACTGCGCCGCGATCGGGCTGCCTCCGACGCCGTAGATCTCCCGCCCGGTGCGCGTGAGATAGAGAAAGGCAGCGAAGGCGAGAAAGACAATCAGGGCGATGCTGATCATGTTCGAGATCCCGATGAGGTAGCCCTGCGGGAAGTTGCGAAACGGGGCGCTCATCTGGTCGGCGCTCACCCAGGTTCCCCCCGAGAGCACGATGACGAAGCCCCGGTAGATGCTCAGGGTCCCAAGGGTGGTGATGATAGGGGGAATGTTGAAGACCGACACGAGCATTCCGTTGAAGGAGCCGAGGGCGAGCCCGATCACCATGGCGATGAGCACGATGACGATGAGGGGGATCCCCGGCTCCGCCTTGTTGAGGAGCGCTACGCTCATTCCCGTGAAGCCGATCGTCGAGGCGACCGACAGATCGATCCCTCCGGTGAGGATGACGAGGAGCTGCCCGACGCTCACGATGAGAAGGATCGAGCTGTCCTTCAGGATGTACTCGAAGTTGCCGGGATTGAGGAAGTCGCGGGCGCGGAAGCTCACCGCCGCCACGACGACAAGAATGATGACGAAGAGGCTCGTCTCCCGCCGTTTCAGCAGGCCCATCATAGGGGGCTCCTTTCTCCGCTTTCCGCCGTCGTCGCGGTCGCGGCAATGATGACTCTCTCCGGGGTGGCCTCGGCTCGGCTCATGTGGGCGGTGATGCGTCCCTCGTGCATAACCACGATGTTGTCCGACATGCCGAGGATCTCCGGGAGCTCCGAGGAGACCAGGATGACCGCGATGCTTTCGGCGGCAAGATCCGAAATGAACTTGTGAACCGTCGCCTTGGTCGCAACGTCGATGCCCTTGGTCGGCTCGTCGAGGACCAGCACGCGCGGCTTGGTGGCAAGCCACTTCGCGAGGACCACCTTCTGCTGATTTCCCCCGGAGAGGCTGTTCACGGCCGCCTCCCATCCGGCGCTCTTCACCTGAAGGAGGCTGCCGTAGCGCTCGGTGACGGAGGTCTCGGCGCCGCGGCGAAGCACTCCGCGGCGCGCCAAGGAGCCGACGATCGGAAGGGTCGTGTTCTCCCGAATGTTCATGGGGAGGATCGCCCCCTGGAGCTGGCGGTCCTCCGGGACCAGGGCGACGCCGTGGCGCATCGCATCGGCCGGGCTTCGTATGTCCACCCGTTTCCCGTCGATGCTGAGCTGCCCTCCGTCGGCGTGATCGATGCCGAAGATCACGCGCATCACCTCGGAGCGGCCCGCACCGACCAGTCCGAAGAAGCCGAGAATCTCTCCCTTTCGAAGCTCGAAGGAGACGTCCTTGAAGATGCCGTTTCGCGTGAGGCGGTCGACCTTGAGTGCGACCTCGCCGAGCGGGACCTCGCTCTTCGGGTACATCTGGTCGAGGCTTCGCCCCACCATCATCCGCACGATCTCGTCGACGGTCGCCTTCGCGACCTGCCCCTCTCCGACCCACCGGCCGTCGCGCAGGACGGTGTAGGAATCCGCGATCTCGAAGATCTCCTCGAACTTGTGCGAGATGAAGATGACCGCCTTGCCGCTCTTGGCGAGCTGGCGGATGATCGCATAAAGGTGCTCCACCTCCCGCAGGGTGAGGGCGGAGGTCGGCTCGTCCATGATGACGATCTTGGTGTTGATGGAGAGGGCTTTCACGATCTCCACCATCTGGCGCTCGGCGAAGCTCAGCGTCTTGACCTTCGCCTTCGGGTTGATCGTGATCTCGAGGCTCTCGAGGAGCTCGCGGGTGCGCTCCTCCATGTGCCTCCAGCTGACGACCCCCCTGCCTTTTAGATGATGACCCATGAAGATGTTCTCGGTCACCGACAGCTCGGGAAACATCGTGGCCTCTTGATGGATGGCCGAAATCCCCGCCGACTGCGACTCGTGGGGTGAGCGGAAGGTCACCTGCCTTCCTTCCAGGGTGATTTCTCCCTCGGTCGGAGGGAAGACTCCCGAGAGTATCTTCACGAGCGTCGACTTTCCGGCGCCGTTTTCTCCGATGAGCGCGTGGACCTCGCCGGGGCGCACGATCAACGAGACGCGGTCGAGCGCCTTGATCCCGGGGAAATCCTTGCTGATGCCTTGCAGGCGAAGCAGAACCTCTTCCACCTTGTCCTCACGTCCCTGACAGTATTCTCCGTCTCCCTCGTCTCGAGGGCAAGCCCGGAGGCGCGATCTTGTGGGCAGGCGGCGCCCAAGGCGCCGCCTGCCCTGTTTCATTGTAGCTCAGTTGTGAAAGGCTCAGTAGATAGCAGCAAACTTGTCGATGTTGCTCTTGTCGAAGACGAAGGGCTTTCCCATCACGACGACGTTCTCGTCGCCGACGGTGAGCTTTCCCATCTTGCCGACGTCGAAGGACTGTCCCTGGGTGACCGAGCTGATGTTGTCCTTCACGAGGAGGTAGGAGAGGTAGGTCGCCGAGTAGCCGAGGTCGATCGGGTTCCAGAGCTCCATCTCCTTGCAGGTCCCGTCGAGGATGTACTGCTTCATCTGAGAGGGAAGGCCCAGGCCTGTGAGCTGGATCTTGCCGGCAAGCCCCGCATCCTCGAGGGCCTTCGCGGTCGCGGCGATCCCGACCGTGGTCGGGGAGATGATCCCTTTCAGGTTCGGGTAGGACTTGAAGAGCCCCATCGCCTCGCGGTAGCTCTTGTCGGACAGGTCGTCGCCGTAGACCACCGCGTCGAGCTTCATGTTCGCGTATTTCGGATCCTGCAGCTCCTGCTTCATGTACTTGATCCAGGTGTTCTGGTTGGTGGCCTGGGCGGTGGCGCTCAAGATCGCGATCTCGCCCTGATAGTTGAGAAGCTTGCCGAGGATCTGAACCTCCGAGCGACCGATGAACTCGTCGCTCGATGCGGCGAGATGGAGGATGCGGCCATCGGGCGCGATGCCGGAGTCGAAAGAGATCACCTTGATTCCGGCCGCCATCGCCTTCTTCGTGATCGGCACAAGGGCGTCGGTGTCGTTGGCGGAGATCTCGATCGCGTTGACGTGCTGAGCGATCAGCGAGTCGATGAGGGAGATCTGTCCCTCGGCGGTCGGGGTGCTCGGGCCCTGGTAAATGAGATCGATGTTGCCGATCTCCTTTGCGGCCTGTTCCCCTCCCTGATGCACGGCGTCGAAGAACGAGTTGCCGAGACTCTTCACGACCATCGCGATTCGAATCTTTCCGCCCGCGGCGGAGGCTTCCTTCTGTCCGGTCGCGAACGCGAATGAGGCGGCAAAGAGCCCGGCGGCGAGCAGCAGGACCAGTCCAGTCAGTCTCTTCATAAACACACTCCTTTGTGTGATCTATTTCGAAATACAAGAGAAATGGTAGGGCATGTCCGCTCAGGGCGAAAGGGATCGACTCTACGATTCAAGCGACGAATTCTACGATCTCCCGCCGCCGAGCGGTGCTATAATGGTCGCGAGGGGAATTCCCGGGTGGGTTGCTGCAGCGAACCGCGCCCGGGCAGATCGAAAGAGGAGCCGACGAGAGAGAGGCGGCGCAAGGAGGAGCTATGACGACGATCCGGGATGTGCTCAAGATCAAGGGCGACCAGGTCTGGACCGTGAGTCCCGAGTCGACCGTGGGTGCGGCGCTCGCCCTGATGGCGGAGCGGAACCTCGGTTCCGTTCTCGTCGCAGCGGAGCCCAACCACATCCTCGGGATCTTTTCGGAGAGGGATTTCGCGCGGAAGATGGCCTGCGAGGAACGGCTGCCGGGGCAGATTCTTGTTCGGGAGTTCATGACGACGAAGGTCTACAGCGTGACGTCCGACGACACCATCGAGAGCTGTATGACGATCATGACCAATCGACGGATCCGCCACCTTCCGGTCCTGGAGGGCGGGCGGCTCGTAGGGCTTGTCTCCATCGGCGACATCGTGAAGGCCGCCCTCGCCGACAGGGAGCTGCTCATCGAGCAGCTCGAGGGGTATATTGCCCACGGTTGAGCGAGGCGTCCGGAAAGGGCGCCTCGCGGACGCGCTAGCAGGGTGCTGACAACGTGATTGACCCGCTGCCGAAACGGCGTTTTCGGTCGAGCCTCTTGCCCCGATTTGGTTCGAGAAAACGCCGTTTCGGCAGGTACCAGTGAGTTTGTCAGCACCCTGCTAGACGAAGACGTCGATGTAGGTTGCAGTCTCGGAGAGCGGCTCGAATCCGTGCGCATCGAGGGCCTCGAAGTAGAGGCCGTCCCCCTGCCGAAGGGTGTATTCGACGTCGCCGACGTGGAACTTCAGGGAGCCTTCGACCACGAAGATGAACTCCTCCCCCTCATGAGTGACCTCGTGGGGCAGCACCTCCCCGCGCTTGGCGGTGAAGAGAAAGGGCTGCATCTTCTTGGAGCGGTGCTCTGACGCAAACGGGAAGACCGCGTATCCCTTTTCCGTGCGCACGGTGTTGCGGATCACCTCATCGCGCCGATTGACGACCGTGCGCACGTTCTCGGCGGCTTCGAGCAGGGCGGTGACCTTGGTTCCCATCGCTCCAGCGATCTTGACGAGGGTTGCGATCGGGGGAATGACCCTTCCGTTCTCGATTTTCGAGAGGAGGCTCTTCGAGAAGCCGCAGGCGTCCGAGATCTCTTGAAGGGTGCGGTGCTGCTGCCTCCGCAGCTTTCGAATCTGGCGTCCGATTCGACTGTCTTCCATCAGATCACGTTCCACCCGGTTGCGTTTTATTCAACATCTCGAGCCAGGCTACCGCCCGGCCACCTCCTTGTCAAGGCAAGCGGTTTTTCGCTGTTGCAGGCTTGACCGTTCCCGTGGCGAGCGACGGGAATACTTGACAAATCAACTTTGTTGAATGAAAATCAAATCAGTGTATGCGAGGTTCTCATGTCAAAAAACGAGCTCATGAAGATCACCGTGGACGCCGGAAGCCCGGCGGGACGGCTGAAGCATGACTGGCGATACATCGGCTACGATGAATGCAACTACACCCACACCCCGGACGGGGAGCTGCTCTTGTCCAAGTTCGGCAAGCTCGAAGATGCCCCCTACTACGCGAGGACCCATCACCTGCTGTGCACGGGCAACGGACACGGCACCTACAAATGGGGCTCCACCAACGTCTACTCCGAGGATCCAACCGGAAAGGCGATCTACGAGTGGTCGGTCCTCGACGCGATCCTCGACGTCTACCTTCGAACCGGGACCAAGCCCTTCTTTGAAATCGGGTTCATGCCGATGGACCTTGCCGATCCGCGCTTCGCGCCGAACGGCTACGGATTCAAGGACTACCATGCCTACCGAGAGATCGGCTGGGCCTGTCCTCCGAAAGACTACGACAAGTGGTTCGAGCTCATCCGCACGCTGGCGCTCCACTGCCTCGACCGCTACGGCAGGGAGGAGCTCCATTCCTGGTACTGGGAGCTGTGGAATGAGCCGGATATCTTCTATTGGAGGGGAAGCGTCGAGGAGTATTGCAAGCTCTTCGACTACACCGAGGCTGCCCTTCACGCGGTCCTTCCCGACGCCCGGTTGGCGGGGCCGGCGACCTGCGGCCCGACCCCGGGAAGCCGGGGCCATCTCTTTCTGTCGCGCTTCCTGGAGCACTGTTCGCGGGGACGGAACTACGCAAGCGCGGCGATCGGGACCCGCCTCGATTTCCTCACCTTCCACGTCAAGGGCGGCGGTTTTCCCTTCGATCTGCACGCGCCGAAGGCCACGCCGTCGCTTGCCCGCCTCGCGAGCCAGGTCAAGCTGGGGCTGGAGACGATTCGCGAGCACGGATACGGTCACCTCGAGGTCGTGCTCTCGGAAGCGGATCCCGATGGGTGGGCGGCGGGCGGGAGGTTCGACAACGCGAATCTGAACTTCCGTAACACCGAGTACTACGCCTCCTACGTCGCGGCGAGCTACCAGCAGATCCGCGCGCTCGGGGAGCTGATGCAGGCGGACGTTCGGCCGCTCGCGTGGGCTTTCATGTTCGTGGCCGAGCGCTGCTTCGAGGGAACGCGGACCTTCAGCACCCAGGGCATCGAAAAGGCCGTCTTCAACCTTTTCCGGATGTACGCCCGTCTCGGCGAGAATCGCTGTCACTTCGAAAGCTCGCACGCAGCCGATCTGCGCAGCCCCACGGGCCCCGGCGCAGCGGCTCCGCAGATGGAGCTCTCGGGGCTTGCCACCACCTCCGCGGGGGGCGGCCTGAAGCTACTGATCAGCTCCCATCACGACGATTGGGACGTTCGGGAGGTCCACGCGGTGGAGGTAGAGGTGCGCGGCATGGCGAAGGGGAAGCGGTATCGCGCCCGACACTACCGAATCGACTCCGAGCACAGCAACCCCTACGCGGAATGGGTTCGCCAGGGGCGACCCTCCTATCCCGCCGCCGCACAATGGGAGGCGATCAAGGCGCGCTCGGGGCTCGAGGAGCTCGAGACCCTCGAGGCGGTCTCAAGCGGCGAGGGAGTCGTCCGTTTTTCCCTCGCGATGCCTACGCACGCGGTGAGCCTGCTGGAGTTTGCATAGCGCGAGGCCGCGCGGCACCCGCGTGCGCGTGCGGCCGAGAGACCCCGCCAAGAGGGTCTCGACAGGAGAGGAAGCATGTCCAAGGATTTGACCGGGAAGAAGCTTGGGATCATCCACGCCGCCGTTTTTACGGCGTCGGTGGTCCAGAAATACGTCGATGAGATCATGCCGGAGGTGACGGTCGCTCACGCGGGAGACGATTCGGTGCAGAATACCAACCTCGCGTCCCCCGTCGGTACGATTCCCAAGGCGAACTATCGCAAGTTCGTCACCTTCGCGGGCTTCTTGGAGGACTACGGATCCAACCTCATCCTCCTCGCCTGCTCGACCTTCAATCGCGCCGTGGAATACGCCATGCCGATGATGAACGTGCCCATGCTCCAGATCGACAGGCCGATGATGGATCTCGCGGTGCGCGACGGTCGGCGGGTCGGTCTCGTGGCGACGCTCGCCTCCACCGTTCCCTCCTCCGAACGGCTCCTGAGGCTCGCGGGCGAGGAGGCCGGGCGCACGGTGGAGGTGAAAACCGTCTTGAGCGAGGAGGCCTTCAAGCAGCTTCGCGCGGGTCATCCCGAGAAGCACAATGAAATCCTCCTCGACGAGATCGACCGACTCTCGAAGGAAGTGGATGCGATCGTCCTGGCCCAGGTCTCGATGACCGCTCTCGAGCCGCTGCTCGGCGCCACGCGCGTGCCGGTGTACAACAGCGGGCGGACCGGGGTCACGCGAGCGCGCGAGATGCTCGAAGCGGCGCTCTAGCGGCAGGGGCGGGAGGAAGAGGATGAACTTGATCGACGAGTCCGCGGCACAGGAGATCGACGTTCCCGGACGGAAGCTCCGATGGCTCTTTCATCCGGACAGCGGCATCGCCCGGAACTGCTCGATGAACGTCGTCACGATCGCCCCGGGCCAGACCGTTCGGCCCGCGCACGCCCATCCCAATGGGGAAGAGGTCATCTACGTGGTGCAGGGGAGGGGGGAGGTGCTCGTGGAGGGGGAGGTTGGCGTGCTTTCTCCCGGCTGCGCCGTGCTGTTCTCTCCGGGCTCGATCCACATGGTCCGCAACAACGGCGGCGACCCGCTCAAGCTCGCCTGCTTCTTCGCCCCTCCTGCGGATTTCGGAAGCTACGAGTATCACGAGGAGGTCGCCTTTCCCGAACGGCGCTAGCAGGTTCCTCTGACCGCGCCCTGCCAGCGGCTCGTCGAGCGACTCGCGGCAGGCGCCCGAAGGGCGGCGCCTCGCGTGTGCCTCCCCGCGGGAGCGCTGAGGCTTCGAATCGGAAGCGCCTCGGATTCCCAGGCGGCGCCGATGACCTCCCTCCCAAAAAACTTGACAATTCAAGTCAGGTGATAAATAATCAACTCAGTTGAATAGACCAGGCACCTCTCGTGCCTTGGCGAGGAGAAAAAGTGAAGAGAGCCATGGCGGTCCTGTTTCTTCTGGCCCTCGGCGCGGCCTCGGCCGTCGCCGGCGGCGTGCAGGAGAAGAAGAGCGTCGCAGCCGCGTCGTCCGGGGTGTCCTACGGCACCACCGGGGCATGCACCGCGGGAGCGACGAAGCTGACCTTCTGGGGCTGGGTACCCGGCTTCCCGCGGATGGTGGAGTTGTTCAACAAGACTCACCCCAGCACCTGCGTCGACATGGAGAACGTCGGGGCGGGCGGGGGCGAGTACGACAAGCTCGTGACCGCGTTCAAGGCGGGCAGCGGCGCCCCGGACGTGGTGGAGCTCGAATACTCCGAGCTACCAACCTTCGAGATCACCAAGAGCCTCTTGGATCTCTCGAGCTACGGAGCGGGCGACTACGAGTCCGACCACGTTCCCGGGATCTGGGCGCAGGTGACGCGCGGCGGGGCGATCTACGGCATGCCCTTCGACGTCGGCCCGGTTGCCCTGCTCTATAACGAGAAGCTCTTCGCGAAGTTCGGATTGACGGTGCCCAAGACCTGGGAGGAGTTCGCCGCCGAGGCCGCGAAACTTCATAGCGAGGATCCGAAGGTTAGCCTGATGAACTTCTGGCCGGCGGACGCCCAATTCCTGTTCAGCATGATGTCGCAGACGGGGGCGCGTCCCTTCGCGTGGAACGGCGGCAACAGCGTCACCATCGACGTGACCTGCAAGGCCTGCAGGGAGTTCGCAAGCTATTGGCAGGGCCTGATCGATTCCCACGAGGTCGCCATGGTGCCGGACGTTCAGGCCCAGGAGTTCGGCCTCCTCGATTCGGGCCGCGTGCTCTCGGTGCCGCGCGCCGCCTGGGGGCCCAAGTACTTCGCGCCGGCCGCGTCGAAGACGGTCGGGGACTGGCGCATCGCTCTCCTTCCCCAGTGGGCCGCCGGCGAGCACGTCACCCCGAGCTGGGGCGGATCGGCCTATGCGGTGACCGCGCAGACCAAGCATCCGAAGCAGGCCACGGAGTTCGTGGACTGGCTCACCTCGAGCCTCGCCTCCTGGAGGATCGCGATCACCCCACCGACCCAGGACTTCCCCTCGATGCCCGCGGCGCAGCAGCTCGCCAGCTTCAGGGACCGCACGATCCCGCTCACCGGATCGCAGAAGCTCGAGGTGCCCTTCATCGAATCGGCGGCAACCATGAAGACGATGGAATGGCTCCCCTTCATGACCTATGTCTCGAGCAAGGCGACCGACATCTTCGGCAAGGTTGCCGAGCACGAGAGCACGATGGGATCGGCTCTCGAGGAACTGCAAGCGGATCTGGTCAGCTACGCCAAGAACCAGGGTTTCGAAGTAGCACAGTGATGTCCGGCCGCGCGCCCAACGCATGGCTGCTATCGCGGGGGGGCAGGCGGGCATTCTCGCCTGCCCGCCACGTTCGGCAGCGAGCGACGCCCTACGCGTTTCTTGCCCCCTTCGTCGTGCTGTACCTGCTGGTCCTGGTGGGGCCTCTCGTCTATGCCCTGTACACCAGTCTGTTCACGACCCGGCTCGCGGGCGGCACGTTCTTCTCGGGGCTCGCCAACTACCGCCGGGTGTTCGAGTCGGCGAGCTACTGGTCCAGCCTGGGGCGCATGGCCCTCTTCGGCATCGTACAGGTTCCGATCATGCTTGGGCTTGCCCTGGTGTTCGCCCTTCTCTTCGACCTGGGGGTGGTCGCGTTTGGCAGGTTCTACCGCCTCGTCTACTTCCTTCCCTTTGCAGTTCCCGGGGTAGTGGCCGCGATCCTCTGGGGCTTCATGCTTGAGCCGCAGTTCGGCGCCCTGACGCAGCTCGCGCAGGGTCTCGGAATGGGCAGCCCCGACTTCCTGAGCTCCTCTGCCATCCTTCCGGTCATCGGGATGATCGTGACCTGGCAGGCGACCGGGTTCAATACCGTGATCATCTACACGGCTCTCCAGAGCGTGCCCGGCGAGCTGACCGAGGCCGCCGTCCTCGACGGCGCCTCCCTGCGCACGGTGATGCTCCGCGTGAAGGTTCCCTTGGTTGGCAGCGCCCTGGCGCTTGCCGGCTTTCTCGCCATCGTCGGAACCCTGCAGCTCTTCAGCGAGCCCTACATTCTTTCGAGCTACACCCCGGCAATCAGCAGCCATTTCACCCCGAACATGTACATCTACAACGCCGCCTTCGCCGGAGAGGAGTACAACTACGCGGCCGCTGCCTCCTTCGTTCTTGCGCTCGTGACCATCCTCGGGGTTCTCCTGGTCTTCATGGCGCGCGCCCGACGGGGTCAGGCGGCACGGTGAGGGGTGATCGGTGAAATCGCGGCGCAAGGCAACGACAATCAATGCCCTGCTGGGCGTCACGCCTGCGGTGCGGATCGCCGCGGCAGTCCTGACGACCGCCTTCCTGATCCTCGTCCTGCTTCCCCTGTACTGGGTCGTGGTCTCCTCCACGAAGGACGAGCGGGCGCTGTACACCTCCTTCGGGCTGTGGTTTTCCGGTCCCTTCTCCCTTGCGCAGAACCTACGCTCGCTCGCGGTCTACGAGTCGGGGATCTTCGCGCGTTGGATGCTCAATACGGTCATCTACACCGGGGTGGGCGGGGGCGGGGCGATGGCCGTTTCGACCCTGGCGGGCTATGCCTTCTCCCGCTTCGAGTTTGCCGGGCGCCGGGCCCTCTTTCTCTTCATCCTCGCCTCCCTCCTGGTGCCCATGACCGCCCTGACGATCCCGATCTACATCCTGTACAGCAAGATCGGACTCGTGAACAACGCCCTCGGCATGATCATCCCCAGCCTCGTGAGCCCGGTCGGCGTCTACCTCATGCGGGTCTACATCGATGGATCGGTCCCCCATGAGATCCTCGACGCCGGGCGGGTCGATGGGGCCGGAGAGGTGCGGATCTTCCTGCGGATTGCGGCGCCGCTCATGGTCCCGGGCGCCGTCACCGTGCTGCTGTTGAGCGTGGTGGCGACCTGGAACAACTACTTCCTTCCCTACATCGTGTTCAGCCGGGAGGAGCTCTATCCGCTCACCGTCGGCCTCTCCCTGTGGGCGAGCCAGGCAACCGCGGGGGGCTCCGCCCAGCAGGTGTATCCGCTCGTGGTGACGGGGGGGGTGGTAGGCCTGGCGCCGATCATGATCGTGTTCGTCGTTCTGCAGCGCTACTGGCGCGTCGGGCTGTTGACCGGCGCGCTCACCTCGTAGGCCGCGAGGGCTTCCGGCGATATGGCCTCGGAGGCTCGGTCGGAATCGTATCGGTTTTGTTCGGATTATTGTGCTTGTTGTGCGCCATGGACGGCATGATAATGAGGCTCGGGAGAGATGGGCACTCCCATGCGGTTCTGGGCGCCGCCTCGTGAAGGCGGTCCACGTGTGAGTCTTTTCTGGAGGAAAGGTATGGGCAAAAGGTATGCTTTGCTCGCCGCAGCGGTGTTTCTCCTTGCGGGAGGAACCCTTTTCGCGGCAGGTTCGAAGGAGGCGTCGACCGGAAAGGCGACCACCTTCACGGTCTTTTTTCACTTCACCCCGCAGGAGGCGCGGGGCGTCGTCTTTCGGGATTTCGTAGCGAAGTACAACGCGGAGCACGCCGGCAAGGTAGACGTGCGCCTGAGCTATTTCGCCGACTGGATTCCGATGCAGCAGAAGATCCGGACCATGGTCGCCGCTGGGGAGCCGCCGGACGTCTTCTACTTCAACTTCAATCCCAACGACCTCTCGCTCTTCAAGTCGGGCGAGCTTCTCGATTTCTCGCCCTACATGGATGCCGCCTGGCGCGCGCGCTTCTATCAGAGCGATTTGGACAGCTTGACCTACGACGGGAAGCTCCTCGCCATACCAGGGGAGCAGGGACCGGTAGTCTTCTACTACAACAAGGCGGTGCTCGCGAAGGTGGGGGTGACGAGCCTGCCGGTCACCTGGGACGACTTCTTCGCGCTTGCCGACAAGCTGAAGGCTGCAGGAATCGGCGCCGCTTCCCTCTTCACGGCCGATGACGCCTGGCACGCGACGAACTTCCTTTCCTACTTTGCCGCCGAAGCCGGAGGGCCGAAGGTCTTCGCGCCCGGCGCCTCGATGGACAGCCCAGCGGTCGTGAAGGCCGCCTCGATGCTCCAGCGCCTCTTTCACTACGCTGCCGCGGATGCGATCGGCGCGAAGTGGGCCGTGAGCGTCCAGGACTTCGTGCAGGGTCGGACCGCGGTCCTCGTCGACGGGCCGTGGGTGATCGGGGTTCTCGACGGGCAGATGAAGGACGCGAGCGAGGTGGTGGCAGCCCGGGCGCCCGTCTTCGCCCAGGGCGACCCCTCGACGCTCGTGACGGATGCGGTGACCCCCTGGGCGGCGAGCGCACGCTTGAGCAAGCCGCAGAAGCAGGCTGTCGTCGACTTCATGAAGGCCTTTACCTCGGAGCCGACGATGAAGCAGTTCGCGGTCAAGGGGAAGGACATCTTTGCCGTGAAGCTGGACCTGACGCCGGCGGAGACGACCGAGGCGGGGGCCAAGCTCGCGGCGAACATCCGCCTGGCCTCGACCGCGGATCAGAAGATCGTGCAGATCACGCGAGTCCTGAAGCCGGCCGCAATGAACCAGGTACCGAGCCTCATCGAGCGGCTTGCGCTCGGGCAGATAACGCCCGAGGAGTTCGCCGGCTCGCTCCAGCGGTACAATCAGCAATAGGAACATGCGGGCGGGCGTCGCACCGGGCGCCCGCCCCTTTTACCATGGTAACCCGAATCAAGCTTTCCACGGCGCTGCTCTACCTCTCGCCTGCCATCCTCGTCGTCTCCGCGTTCTACCTCTACCCGATCCTATTCACCCTCCCGGTGAGCTTCGCGCGGTGGGACGGGATCACGCGGATGAGGTTTGTGGGACTCTCCAACTTCCGGATGCTATTCACGGGCTCCGAGTTCCTCATTGCCTTGCGGAATTCCTTTCTGTGGATAGCGTCCGCGACCTTCGTGCATACTCCCCTCGGGCTCCTCATGGCCCTTCTCATCCATCGTAAGCCGCGGGGATGGGCGCTCTTTCGCACCCTCTTCTTCCTTCCGAACATCCTGTCCGCGGCCTCGATCGCGCTTCTCTGGTACTTCCTGCTGAACCCGACCATCGGCCCTCTCGACGCCCTGCTCCGCCTGATCGGGGCCCCCGGGGCGGCCCTTGCCTGGCTCTCGCTTCCGGAAACCGCCCTGATCGGGGATCAGACGCCTTTCGTCCTGTACATCGGCTTCACGATGCTCATCTTTCTCGCGCAGATGACCGTGATCCCGAGGGAGTACTACGAGGCAAGCGAGATCGACGGGGCCACCCCGATCCAGCAGGACCTGCTGGTCACGATCCCGCTCATCCGGCGGGCGGTCGTGATCAACCTTCTGTTCAACGCGGCCTTCTGCCTGAAGATGATCGAGTATCCCCTCATCATGACCTCAGGGGGGCCCGGCAATGCGACCCTCACCCTCTCGCTGTACATGTACAACGCGATGACCCGAGCCCGCGAGTTCGGGCTGACCATGGCCACCGGGCTCATCACGATCGTCTGCGGCGCCCTCCTCATGGGAGCGGTCTTCGCTCTTCAGCGGCTCGCCGATCGGAGGTGGGGATGATCGGTCGAATCTTTCGGTGGACGGCGCTCGTGCTGTTTCTCGCGATCGTGCTCGCCCCCCTTCTGTGGCTGCTTCTCTCTTCGTTCAAGTCGAACAGCGAGTTCTTCTCCAATCCCCTCGGGGCGCCGCTGCGATGGACCTTCGTGAACTACGTGACCGTGCTCACCCAGGCTCCGATGCTCCTCTACCTGTTCAACTCTCTGGTGGTGGCGCTGCTCTCGACCCTCTTCGGGGCGCTCATCGCGCTGCTCGCCTCCTTCGTCTTTCTCCTCGAGTTCCCCCTCAAGCGGCTGTTCTACCTGCTCATGGTGTTCGGGCTCTTCGTCCCCACGAGCGCCTTTATGATCCCCTACTTCCTCCTCGTGAGCAAGCTCGGGCTCTATGACAGCGACCTCGGGATCGCCCTGGTCTACGTAGGGATTGCGACCCCGACCGGTTTCCTCATCATAAACACCTACATGCGGGATGCGATCCGCAGCGAGCTGATCGAGGCGAGCTGCCTCGATGGGGCCTCGCTCCACCAATCCTTCCTCCGCATCGTCGCCCCGATCTCGATGCGCGGAGTGGCGACCGCCTGCGTCTTTCTCGTCATCATGAGCTGGAACGAGCTGCTCTATGCCCTGCTCCTCTCGCAGGGCGATCGAAGCCGCACCGTGCAGGTGGCGATCAGCTTCCTGGTGGCGACCTACGCGGCCAACTTCCCCAACGCCTTCGCGGCGATGATCCTCGCGATGCTTCCCATCGTTGTCATCTATATCTTCGTCAACAAGCAGATAGTCTCCGGGCTGGGCATGGCGGTGGGGATGAAGTAAGGGGGGGGTGAGCGGATGAGACTTGAGCAAAGGGAACGGAGCCTCCTCGTCGACGGCGCACCGGTAGCCAATCGGATCGCTTCCCTCTCGGGTCCGACGCGGAAGGTCGAATACGGCTCGCTGGAAGAGACGGGCGCGGGCATCGTGCGCGGCGTGATGCGTGGACGGCTCGGGGAGATCGAGTATCGGATCGAGGACCGGTGGTCGGCCGGCTCCCAGGGCGTCCGGCTGGCCCGTCAGATCGTGATCGGAAGCTCCGGTCCCTCGTCCGAGGGCTTGAGCCTCGAGCTTGAGCTTTCCCTTCCGACGGGGCGCTTTCGCTTCTTCCTTCCGTCGGCCTGCTACGACTACTGTCCGGTCGAGGGCTCCTCGGGCGAGGCGATCCTGAGCGAGGAGCGGATGTCCTATCCCCTCGTCATGGCCTTCGACGAAGGAGGCGCCGAGGCCTACCTTCTCGCGCGCGTGACGCCGGGGGCGCGGAGCGAGGGCTGCTCGCGCCGGCGGGGACAGAGCCGCTTTCTTCACGACAGCGAGGTCGGGGCCCTCGGCTATCGCCGGCAGGACGATCGGGAGCGCGCCGGCCTGCGCGCGGTCCAGCCCTACCGCGAGGAGCCGACGAGCCGCATGATCGACAGCTCTCTCGCCCCCTTCGCCGCCTTTCTCCCTCCCGATCCGGCGAGGGTGATCGAGGTCTCCTACGAGCTCACCCGCTTCCCTGCACCGAGCTTCGACGCGGCCTGCCTGGAGGCCTATGCGCACGCCTCGGCCCTCGTCAACCCAGTCCCGGTCGAGCACCCGGCCGGACTCGCGGCGTGCCTGCGCTCCCGCCTCGACTGCCTTTCGGGTCTCGTGCGGGAGTGGGGGGGACACACCGGCCTCTCCCTCAACTTCGATCCGCGCGTAGGAGCGGACTCTTCGCCGAGCGGCTACGGGACCTCCTTCAACGAGCTGGAACGCGGGATCTACCCCGAGGTTCTGGAGTACGGCTTCACCGGACGCCCGCTCAACAACGCCTACCTCCTCGCCCTCCTCGGGGCTCGCCGCGGGAATCCCGGCTGGCAGGCGGACGCCCGAAAGATTGTCGAGAGCTATCTTCGGGCCTGCGTCGCGAAGAGCGGCTTTCTCTACACCCTCTATGACGTGCGGCGAGGAAGGGCCATCAGTCCCTTCGGGGATCCCGTCGGCTCTCGGCTGCACTACGGGGTGAAGGGGGCCGAGGAGGGCAACTACGTGCGCAACATGGCCGAGGCGGCGACGGACCTCTGCCTCTTCGCGACGGTCGCCCTCTCGAGTAGCTGTCTGCGGGCTGCTCGCGCCTTCGGGGATTTCCTCCTTCGCATCCAGAATAGGGATGGCAGCTGGTATCGCGCCTACACCCCCGACGGCCGCCCCGTCCTTTCTCCCGAGGAGTGGTTCGGGGCGAACGAGCGCGCCAACAAGTCCTCCACCTCCGCGGTGATTCCCTTCCTCTTGGAGCTGGAACGGGCGGTCAGAACCGGCGAGTACCGCAAGGCGGCCATTCGGGGGGGAGAGTGGCTTCTCGCGGAGGTGGTGGAGCGGATCGACTACCGCGGGGGAACCCTCGACAACCCGAACGTGGTCGACAAGGAGGGAATGGCGTACGCCATGAGCGCGCTCTTGCGGCTCCACGAGGCGACCGGAGCTCGCGAGTTTCTCGAGGGAGCGCGACGCTCCGGCGGGCTCGCGCTTACCTGGAACTACCTCTGGGACGTGCCCTTCGAGCCGGACACCCGGCTCGCGGAATACGACTTCAAGTCGCGGGGTTGGGGGGGGATCAGCATCCTCTGGGGGGCGGGGGTCGTGGATATCTACTCCCTGTGGTTTCTCGCGGACTGGAGGCGCTTGGGCGAGTTGACGGGAGCCAAGATCTTCCAAGAGGTCGCCGCGCTGATCCTCCACGGCACGCAGCAGATGCTGTCGCTGCCGGATCGCAGCCTCGGGCTCGCGAGGGCAGGCCTCCAGGAGGAGGGCTTCGCCTGCAGCCATCAGGGGGTCGACGAGGGGATGATCGCGAAGGGGAGCACCTGGGGATCCCTCGGCTGGGTCTTCGCCGCCGGAACCTTCGGGGTCTGGCAGGGGCTCTCCGAGGAGGAGCGCGCCCGCCTGGGCGCTCCCGAGGTCTAGCGCGCTCCCGTGACCCGAGCGCGTGTCCCGCCCGGCAGCGCCCTCCGCTCGCGCCGGAGGCCTCGCAAGCGGCCCGCTCGCCAGCCCGACCGCGGCTCTAGAGCCGCTTCGTGGAGGCCCTCAGCCTGAGCTCGGGGGAAAAGAGGATGGTCGTTGTCGGCAGGCTCTCGTTCGTGCGGACCGAGGCGAGGAGCCTGCAGGCGGCCCTTCCCAGCTCGAAGATCGGGCTTCGGACCGTGGTGAGCGGCGGGCTTGAGTGCGCGGCGATCGAGATGTCGTCGAAGCCAACGATGCTCATCTGATCGGGGACCCGCCGCAGGGGATCCAATCCGCTCATGGCCCCAACGGCCAGGGTGTCGTTCGCGCAGAACAGGGCGGTGAGCTGCGGCGCTCGCGCGATGAGCCGTCGCGCGGCCGCGCTTCCCTCTTCGATCGTCCAGTTTGCGGCGGGCTCGACCCACTCCTCGCGAATGACCGCCCCGGCCTCCTCGAGGGCATGCCGGCAGCCGGCGTAGCGCTCCCGGGCGGGCGCGCTGTCGGTCGGACCCTCGATGCAGCCGATCGCGCGGTGCCCGAGCTCGATCAGGTGGCGAACGGCCTTGTAGGCGCCCGCCCGGTTGTCGATGGCGACCGTGTTGAGATTGACCTTGAGGCGATCGACGCTGGGGTTGATGAGCACCAGCGGGAGCCGCGCTTCGAGGCTGGTGTCGATGAGCCGCTCCGAGCGCCCCTCCGCGAGGAGGATCCCGTCCACCTTTCCGACCAGATCGGCGATGAGCGATTCCTCCCCGTCGTCTCCGGCGACTTGCTGGAAGAGGAGATGGCTTCCATCCGCCTTCAGCACGTCCTGAATGCCCTCCATGACGTCGAAGTAGAAGAAGTCCTCGCGCAGGCTTCTGACTGGAAAGTGATGGCGGCAGAGGAGAAAACCGACGGTTCCGCTCGCCCCTCCCGCCGGCTCTGCTGGAGATTCCTCCTCGCGCACGAAGGTGCCGCTTCCCGTGGCGCGCGTAACGACCCCGCGGTTCTCGAGGTCGACCAACGCGTTGCGAGCGGTGGTCCGGCTTACCCCGTAGATGCGACAGAGCTCCCGCTCCGAGGGAATGCGCTCACCCGGGGCCAACTCTCCGACCCGAATCTGCTCGAGGATGATCGCCTTGATCTGATCGACGAGAGGCTGTTCGCTTGCCCGATCCACCTGACTCATATTCACTCCGCGTGCTGGTGGTTATATCCACTCGGAGCAGTTGTGTCAACCGATTTGTTCTATGGATATTAGCGATTGACGGTTATGGTAATGTCCCCTTACAATACCAATTGCCCTCGACCGATTGCTGCGAGGTCGCGGGGAGAATGAGGAGGAAGGAACATGAAGGTTCGGATTGTCGCCGGAATCGGCCTGACAATTGCCCTTTCGCTTTTCCCGGTCTTGGTTGCCTTCGCAGGGGGCAGTGCGGAGCGATCAACCGCGAAGGCGATCACGGTAGGCGGGGAGGCGGGCAGCCCCTACATGCAGTTCTACAAGGAGCTGGCCGTGAAGCAGTTCACCCCGCAAACGGGGATCACGGTCAACTGGATCGACGTTCCCCACAACGACATGCATCAGAAATTCCTGACAGAGGCGGCCTCGGGGGCGGGGGCCATCGATGTCTTCAACGCGGATCAGCCGTGGGTGCCGGAGTTCGCCGCGGCCGGTTATATCCTCGACCTCGACAAGTATCTGACCCCTGAAGACAAGAGCGATTTTCTCCCGATCGCGCTCAAGACCGTGAGCTACAAGGGCAAGATCTACGCCCTGCCCTACCTGGTCCATGACTGCGTGCTCTACTACCGCAAGGACCTCCTGGAGCAGGCAGGGATCACGAGCCTTCCGACGACCTGGGCCGA